>NZ_JBBYHS010000010.1:0-215337 GCF_038290035.1 Flavobacterium calami | reverse complement strand
AAACAAAAAATTGATATAATTTTGTCTTTACAAAGCATTGGTTCTGTTTATTGGTTCGCAAAACAAATTTACTTAACCTCTGCTTTGTGTTTTTTATGCTTTGCAAACTAGCAACTTGAATTAATTAACAGCCTTAATTTTTTAAAATTAATTACAAATAATTCGTGAATACGTGGCGGAAAATTTAGATTATGTCAAAATCACGAATTATTTTTTTACAATCTATGAGTTTAATCTATATTGATTTGTGGAATTAACCGTTTCTCTTTTTGTTTTGATAAATTTCAGTTGAAAAATTGTGAATTTACTCAAAAAATTAGGCTGTAGATTATAAAAGGCATTTTCTATGTTGTAAATTTGCAACCATAAAATTCCAAAAAACATTTTCAATACAAAAATTGAAAGTTGTATTCTAAATAATAGCCACAAATTCACGAATTAACTTTTTAAAAAATTAATTAGAAAAATTCGTGAATTCGTGGCGGAAAAAAATTTAGATCATGACGAAAATATTGTATCAAGAGGAAAGTTATCAGATAATCGGAATTTTATTTGATGTTCATAGAAATTTAGGTGGAGGCTTTTCTGAAATTGTATATAAAGATGCTTTAGAATACGAATTCAAGAAAGCAAATATTCCATTTGAAAGAGAAAAAGAATATTTAGTAAATTATAAAGACATAATTTTAGATCACAAGTTTTATGCTGATTTTGTTTTGTTTGATAAAATTATACTTGAAATAAAATCAAGTGATTTTTTGCATCCAAAATATATTTCGCAATGTCTTAATTATTTAAAAGTATCCAAAAACAATTTAGCGATTTTGG
The DNA here is from genome assembly GCF_038290035.1 of Flavobacterium calami. NCBI lineage: Bacteria > Pseudomonadati > Bacteroidota > Flavobacteriia > Flavobacteriales > Flavobacteriaceae > Flavobacterium > Flavobacterium calami. The sequence goes on along the minus strand of NZ_JBBYHS010000010.1, from coordinate 214,509 downwards.
CAAACTTTAATTCTACCTCACTTGAACACAAACGTATTATTTTATAAAAATTAGTGAATTCGTGGCTATACAAACAAACTATAAAACTGCTTTACAAAACAAAATCTTCGATATTATTTCGAAAGCTTCTCAGGAATTAAACGTTGACTCTTATGTGATCGGCGGATTTGTTCGTGATTTGCTATTAAACCGGGGTTCTAAAAAAGACATTGATGTTGTAGCTGTGGGAAGCGGCATCGAATTGGCTCTTAAAGTTTCAGATTTACTACCGAACAAACCAAAAGTTCAGGTTTTTAAAACGTACGGAACAGCGATGCTTCGTTTTGAAGATACGGATATCGAATTTGTGGGCGCCCGAAAAGAGTCATACACTCGTGACAGCCGAAATCCAATTGTAGAAAACGGAACACTTCAGGACGATCAAAATCGTCGCGATTTTACGATTAATGCCCTAGCTTTATCTTTAAACGAAAATAACTTTGGCGATCTTTTAGACCCTTTTAATGGTTTAGCTGATTTAGAAAGCAAAACAATCAAAACACCTTTGGATCCGGATATTACCTATTCTGATGATCCTTTGCGAATGCTTCGTGCGATTCGTTTTGCAACTCAATTGAATTTCGAAATCGAAGAAAATTCATTGAATGCTATCACAAAAAATGCAGATCGTATTAAAATCATTACAGGTGAAAGAATTGTAGACGAATTAAACAAAATTCTTTCTACACCTAAGCCTTCAACCGGATTTTTACTTTTATACAAAACAGGACTTTTAGATATTATTTTACCTGAATTAACCGCTTTGAATCAGGTGGAAGAAATTGAAGGTCATACCCATAAAAACAATTTTTACCATACACTTGAAGTTGTCGACAATATCTGTCCGAATACAGATGATGTCTGGTTGCGCTGGGCTGCATTACTTCATGATATCGGAAAAGCACCAACAAAACGTTTCTCTAAAAAACAAGGCTGGACTTTTCACGGGCATGAATTCCTGGGCGGAAAAATGGCAAAGAAAATCTTCGAGCGTCTGCACATGCCATTAAACCACAAAATGAAATTTGTTCAAAAAATGGTTATTATGAGTTCACGTCCAATTGTTTTGGCGCAGGATATTGTAACTGACAGCGCAGTTCGTCGTTTGGTTTTTGACGCCGGCGAAGATGTGGAGAGTTTAATGACTTTATGTGCTGCTGATATTACAACCAAAAACCCGGCAAAATTCAAAAAGTACCATAAAAACTTTAAAATCGTCCGCCAGAAAATTGTTGAAGTAGAAGAACGCGATCAGGTACGTAATTTTCAGCCGCCAATTTCTGGTGAAGAAATCATGGAAATGTTCGATTTGAAACCTTCACGTGAAATTGGAGTTTTAAAAGAAGCTGTAAAAGAAGCTATTTTAGAAGGCGATATTCCAAATGAATATCAGGCGGCTTATGATTTTGTGATTAAACGAGCTGCAAAGTTGAATTTAACTCTTAAAAAGTAAATGAACTTTTCATTAATAATTTTAAGGATTGTATTTGTAATAATAATTGCATTACCTAATTATTTATTTTATAAAAAGCTTAGAAATATTAAAAAAAGACATTTTAAATATCAATTAATTTTCTTCTTCGTAAGTCTTATCATCTCTTTTTTAGTTTTGCTTTCTTTAGCAATTCTGAAAGAGATAATATCTGATTTATTGAATATTAGAATTAAAGAAAATATTACTTATATGGTATTTTTTACCATTGTATTACTACCTATGAGTGTTTTAGCAAATATGTTTTTTCTAAATTTTTATTTAAGAAAGATCAATAAAATAAACGAAATCGAATTAATCGGAAAAGAATGAAAAAAGAGAATAAATCAGTAATCATTTGGTTACTATCAGGTTGTGTTTTATTATTTTTAATGGTTGTTGTGGGCGGTATCACACGTTTGACCAATTCAGGTTTATCAATGACCGACTGGCATTTGGTGACCGACACTTTCCCGCCTTTAACCGAAGCCAAGTGGCAAGCCGCTTTTGACGAATACAAAAAATTTCCTGAGTATCAAAAAATCAATATTCACAATGATTTTCAATTAGCAGATTATAAATTCATTTATTTCTGGGAATGGTTTCACCGTTTCATTGGGCGTATTATCGGATTGGTTTTCTTTGTACCATTTGTTTATTTTTTAATCAAAAAGAAATTAGACACACCAACAATAAAAAAATGCATCGTTCTTTTGGCAATGGGAGGTTTTCAGGGATTTTTAGGCTGGTTTATGGTAAGAAGCGGATTAATTGACAATCCGGATGTAAGTCATTTTAGACTTTCTTTACATTTAACTTTTGCCTTTATCACTTTTGCGTATACCCTTTGGGTTGCGCTTGATTTGATTTATCCGGAAAGAAACATCAACAGAATAATTCCGCTTCGTACAATCGCCAGATATGCTTTAGTGGCTTTATTGATCCAGATTATTTACGGTGGTTTTGTTGCAGGATTGAATGCAGGATTAATTCACAATCACTGGCCTTTAATGAGTGATGGCGAATTTATTCACGAATCGGTTTTTATTGAACAGTCAACTTTGGTGAAGAATTTAATTGAAGGAAAAAGCGGTGTTCAGTTTGTACACCGAACTTTTGCTTATGCAGTAGTAGCTATTATTCTTTTCCTTTATTTCAAAAGCAAAAAATACTCTCTTACCGATACCCAGTCAAAAGGAATTAACATTTTGGTAATTTTTGTTTTTATTCAGTTTGCCCTTGGTGTTTTCACTTTGTTGTACAGTGTTCCTTTGGCTTTAGGATTGATTCACCAGATTATGGCGTTTTTCCTTTTGAGTGCAATGACTTATACTTTGCATCGATTGAGTAAATAAAATCAAAAATAGAAAAACAGAAAAATAGAAAAAGAGTCTAAAATAGGCTCTTTTTTTATTTCATTTCACATCTTACTTTTCACATCTTACTTTTCACATCTCACCAAAAACTATCCCAGCCAACCCTTAAAATCCTGCACTTTTTCACGGCTTACAATAACCTCATCCTCTTTATAACTTGGTAAAATAACTTTCAGACGTGAGTTGGTATACACCTGAATTTCTTTAATGGCTTTTAAAGGAACTATGAATTTTCTGCTTACGCGAAAGAAATCCTTCTTGTCCAATTCCTGTTCCAGAATTTCTAAAGTCGAATCAATCAGATAATCTCGATTGTCATAAGTATGAATGTAAGTTCCTTTATTTTCGCTGAAAAAACATTCGATTTCATCTTTGGTAATTACTTTTAAATGCTGACCAATTTTAACTGTAAATCTTTCTCTGTAAGTCTTTCCAAAAGGATTTGAAAGCATTTGACGTATTTGCTCGAAATTAAGCTGAAGATTTTGATTTCCAGAATCCTGTTGCGGAATTCTGGTTTTATATTTCACTACAGCTGCTTCAAGATCATCTTCATCAATTGGTTTTAAAAGATAATCTATACTGTTTAATTTAAAGGCTTTTAAAGCATATTCATCATAAGCGGTAGTAAAAATGATAGCACTTTTTATATCTATTTTCTCAAAAATTTCAAACGATAAACCATCTGATAACTGAATATCTAAAAAAATCAAGTCTGGATGTTCGTTATTACCAAACCAGTCAATAGATTCTTCTACTGAATGCAACATTGTTTCTACGGCAATTTCCAACTTTTCAAGTTTTCTTTGTAATAATCTTGCAGCAGGTTTTTCGTCTTCTATAATTAATGTAGTCATTTATTAATCTGAAATTTAAAAAATAAAGTTATTCCCATTTATTCTTATTGACTGGCTGTTTATTCATGTATTGCTGAATTTTTCTTTTTTCCCAGTCATCGTTAAAGAAAATATTGCGTCCAAAAACAGATAATGCATGAGCAGCTAAACCGATACCCCAAAAAATGGCTGTTGAATACGTATGCCATTCAAAAAAAGCGCCCTCATTCCATCTTATGCCGGAAAAGCCTCTGCTTAAATTGGAAATAATAATCACTGCATTAACAATTAAATATACTTTTAAGTGCGAATAAAAATCTTTTATCCTTTTTACTTGTTTGTATGCAATTTCAAAACTTTCATCGTTTTCAAACTCTTGCCCGTACTCTTCGTAAAAGCGTTTTCTACAACGTCCCATTTTATTCTGATTTAAAGGTTATTGCCATTTGTTTTTGTTCTCTTTTTCTTTCTCCATGATTTCTTTGATTTTTCGTTCTTCCCAGCCTTTTCCTAAAACCGGAAAAACTTCAAAAACTTTTAATCCGTGAAAAACAACACCTATTCCCCACCATATCAAGGGAAAGTAAAACCATAAATGATTTGGTGTTGTATATAAATTAATAAAAATCAATACAATATTAACTCCAATATAAGAAGTTAAATTACTATAAAACCCTTTTATATTCTCGACTTTCTTTTTAGCCTGATTATATTTGTCTTCTTCTGTATAATTTATTTCCATGATTACTCCCATTTTTGTTTTTTTGTTTTTTTCTCTAATAGACTTTTTACTTTACGCTCTTCCCATTCTTTTCCAAAAATTTTATACGAAGCAAACAAATCTACCGCAGAAATTAAAAATGCTGTGGTCCAGATCCACATTACAAACCCATTGATATATTTTATAGGAAAGAAATTGAATGGTGCTCCAAAATAATCTTTCAATACATAAACGATTACACCAATAATATAGACGAACATGTGACTGTAAAATGCCTTGAGTTTGATTACTCTTTTGGTTGCAATTTCTTTTAGTACCGATTCTTCACGATCATTATTAAAATTTACTTCCATAATTATTCCCAGGTTTGCTTATTTTTTTCTTTCTCTAAAATCTCCTGAATTTTTCTTTCTTCCCATTTCTTATCGAAAAAAGGCATGCGTTCAAAAGCCTTCAGTCCATGTAAAACTACTCCAACTCCCCAGCCCATCAAACACCATACAAACCATAAATAACCTGGAGAAGTCATAAGATTAACCACGATAACTATCGGATTAACAAGAACAAATACTGTCAAATGCTCGTAAAATTCTCTGATTTGCTTCACTTTTTTTTGAGCTTCATAATAACGGTCAGCTTCAGCATATTTCTTTTCCATTATTTCCAGGTTTGTTTATTATTTTCTTTTTCCAGAATTTCTCTGATCTTTCTTTCTTCCCAGTCAGAGCTGTAACCAAAAACCTTAAAAGCATGCATTACAACTCCAAATCCCCAGCCTATCGCCGAAAACCAAAACCATTGAAATCCGGGAGAAAATCTTAAATTTATAAAAATTAAAAACGGAATCACACAACAATACGAAATTACATTTGCGTAAAATCCTTTTAATTCTTCTACTCTTTTTTTAGCTCTGAAATAAGCTTTGTTTTCATCGCTATAGTCTGCACTTGTTTCCATAACTGTTATTTGTTTAGTTAAAATCGGAATCTTAACTGTGAATGTTTTTTCGTTTTGTTCAATCAATACCTTTCTGTTGGTTACAATTCCGTATCGATTCACAATATTTTGGAGACCAACTCCTTGTCTGTCCTGTAAAACTTCTTTCTTTTGAAAATCATTTTGAATTGCTAAACAATCTCCATCAATAAAAATTCTGATATGCAATGGTTTCTGCTCGCTTACCACATTATGTTTTACAGTGTTTTCGAGTAAAAGCTGCAACGACAACGGAACCACTTTTGCATCCGGATTTATATTTTCTGTTGGCAATTCGTAAAACAAACTATTTTCGAAGCGCATCTTCAGCAGGTTCATATAGGTTTTTGCAAACGACAATTCATCTTCTACAGAAACCAGTTCTTTATCTTTTTGTTCCAAAACATATCGGTAAATTTTAGACAAAGAAGTAGTAAATCGCTGCGCATTATCGGGATTTTCTTCAATCAAAGAACTTAATACATTCAGACTATTAAAAAGAAAATGCGGATCAATCTGATTTTTTAAACTTTCAAATTTGGCATTTGCAGTTCCGGCAATAATTTTTTGCTGGGTTATTTCAAATTTTGACGCCTGTTTCCATTTCACCATAAAGCTTCTGGCCTGCATGAAAGTCGAAACTCCGAGAGATAAAATGATGTAAAAAAGATGAACCCATACCATTCTTGCACCAAAAAAAACCTCTAAAGTCACATTTTGTAAAATAACAAAAATAAAGTAGTTGATGGCTAAAACTACAGGTATCGTGTACAAAACAGTTACCAGAATTCCGTAATAAACCCTGAGATTTGTTTGTTCCAGCCAATCCCATTTTCTATCCAGCAGAACATTGATGAATCCATTTCCAAAGCCCAATCCGAAAGAATAGAGGCAGCTTACAAAAAAAGTTGCAAGAACATTTTTAACATTTAAATCCTCTCCTAAAAAAGCTGAAAAAATTATCGCAAAGACCATAGAAATCTTGAAACAAACTATTGTTCCACTCTTTAAATCAGTAAATATATTTCCACGATCTTTCATTCTCTTCAGCTTATATATGTTTTATTTTTTACAGTTTTTTTGTGCTTCCAAAGCTCTTTCTAATCCCCATTTTGGCGAAAATTGAGTTTCTGGTTTAAAAGTAGCAAAAAGTTCAACAGCTTTATCAACCTGCACACATAAAGGTTTTGTATCTACCCCTGTCCATTTTGCTCCTCCTAACTGATAATCTGCCTCACCAAATACAGCTCTTGGATTATTTGGATCGATTGCTTTTGCTTTTCCGTAAGCTTCCATTACTTTACCAGAGTATTTCATTCCGTTTGTCATTGGGTCAGCAACAACATAGCCTGTATAAATTAAAGCCTGCAAAACGTATAACTCAGCATTATTCTGGTCTTTTATTATTTCTTTATCTAAAGCATCTTGTGCTTTTGTCAGTAACAAATCAATTTTCATTTTATCTTTTTCAGAAAAAACCGCTGTTGTATTAATTAAGGCAACATAATAATTTGGTAAATAACTGTTTTTTTCAGCCGCTGCGATTCTTTCAAACATTGCCGAAGCTTCAGCATTTTTTCCTTCTTTCCAAAGTCCGAAAGCTTTTCCCATTCCTTGTTCAAATTGTGTCTGAGCAGATAATAAACTGCAAATAAATAATGTAATAATTGTGATAATTTTGGTCATGATTTCTTTTTTTTAAAGTTACTAAGTTGCTAAGGTTCTGAGATTCTAAGTTTTTTTATTGATGATTAAAACTCTTTTGTTATTGTTATTGTTATTTCTAATTATACTTCAAAAGTATGCTGGTTTTTAATCTTTTAAAATTAAATGATACTGAATTGTCGAATTTGGTTACTGAATTGTTTTTTTTAAGATGCTAAGATTAGAAGTTTTTTCTTTGCAGCTTAGCTTCTATAAATTCTTCAGCTGATTCTCGTTTTTATTATCGCTAATCGTCCAGAAGAAACCTAAGAAGAAAAACCTGTCTGCTGTTGGTACAACGGCTTGTCTTTGGTAAACTCCCGATGCATCAGGCGTTCTTGCATAATCGTATCCGAAGATATTTTGTGTTCCTAAAATATTCGAAACCGAGAAATAAAGGATTTTTTGTGTCGTCAGTAAATACGCCCAGTTAAAACTCAGGCTATTGTACGACTTCGTTTTTCCGTTCATGAACTGTGTTTGGTTTGGATCATTGTACGGGCGTCCGGTACTAAAGCTGTTTGTAAAACCTACCTGAGATTTCCAGTCTGTAATAAAATATTTTGTTACTACAGATAAATTATGATTGGCAATAAAACTTGGAGTTGCCATGTTTGGAAAGTTTTTATACTGCCTTTCTGAATCAATATATGAATACGAAATCCAGTATTCTAAGTTTTTGTACAAATTGCTGTCTCTCCAGAACAAATCGATTCCTTTTGCATAACCAGATCCATTGTTATTGAAAACCGAATTGTACTGAATATTCTTTGTATCGTACTGAACCAGATTGCTGTAATCTTTATAATAAGCTTCGGCTCTAAAAGTCTGCCCCGGTTTTGTAAACTGATAATTCAGGATATAATGACTTGCTTTCTCGCTTTCGAACTGATGAAATTTAGAATATTTGATATAATCAACAACCGGTGTCTGAGAAAAATCTCCGTAAGCAAAAGAAAACTGACTGCTTTTTGAAACTTTGTATCCTAATGAAGCCCTCGGTGCAATATTATTTTCGTTCAGCAAACTATTATTTGAATATCTCAAACCAACTTTTAGTGCTAAATTTTTAGAAAATGAAACATCTCCTTCTGTATAAGCCGCAAAAATGTTAGAATCGTAACCGTTTGCAACATCAATAGAAACATTGTCTGCGATATCTTCATTGTATTTTGTAATGAAATAATCTGTTCCGAAAGAAATTTTAAAATGATTCGAAACTTTTTTTGACAATTTTAATTTCAGCTGTGCTGCGTTTTCCTGACTGTCAATTCCGGTGATATCATATTTCAGTTTGTTTTTGCTGTAGCCGTAACTAACTCCCGAAGTTATTTGCCAGCCTGTTCCAAAAGTACCTTTGTAAGATGAATTCAGGTAAAAGTTATTATTGTTCATATCTGTTCTGACTGGATTTTCGAAATTGATATTTTTCTGATTCAAATCGAATTTTTCCCCATCAAAAGAAGCATACAATTTGAAAATTCCATTTGTAAAATTATATCTGTAAACGGTTTCTCCTCCAAGCGACTGGTAAGGACTGTTCCAATCTACATTTTGAGGAATTACGGCCTGATAAGGAGCTAAGTTCACATACATCATATTGACACTCAAAGAACTTTTGTTCCATTTTTGTGTATTCCCTAAACTCAGCCCGACAGTCATTAATCCGATATCTGTTTTTTCGTGGTCTGCTTCGTCCTGAGTATTCAAAAGTAAAACACTTGAAAGGGCTTCACCGTATTCTGCAGAGTAACCTCCGGTAGAAAAAGCGATTCCGCTAAACAGAAAAGGAGAAAACCTGCTTCGGGTAGGTAAATTGTTGGTGGTTGCACCGTATGGCTGTGCTACTCTGATTCCGTCAACAAAAGTCTGGGTTTCACTGGCTTCTCCCCCACGCACAAACAAACGTCCGTCTTCGCCTACCGTTTGAGTTCCCGGTAAAGTCTGTAAAGCTGCAACAATATTTCCGGCTGAACCGGCAGTGGTTACAATGTCTAAAGGTTTTAAAACAGAAACTCTTGCTTTCTCACCTGATTCTAAAGTTCCGGCTGTAATGACAACAGCATCCAGAGCATTAATATTTTCTCTTAATTTTACCGTTTGATTTTTGTAATTGGCAACATCTATTTCTTGTTTGAAAGTTTCGAAAAGTAAAAAGCTAACAACTAAAAATTTATTTCCTGTTTCAGTAGTTTCAAAAGAAAACTCTCCGGTTTCTGAGCTTGTCGCTCCGTCATACGTCCCGTCTAAATAAATATTGGCACCTGCAACCGGCTTTCCTTTTTGATCCAGAACTTTCCCCGAAATAGTGCTTTGGGCAAAAATTAAAGCCGTAATAAATAAAAAAGATATTGTAAAAAGTAATTTGGTTTTCATGTCATCCTTGATTTTGTTGAAGCAAATGTATCTCAACTATTCTTGTTAAAAAATATTAAATAACCCAATTGTAGAATTTCGGGGATGAGTTGTCAAATAGTTATTTGTATCTTAGCTAAAGTGTTTCAAAACCATCTATTATGTCAGAAAGTAAAAGAATTTCGAATCTTTATCAATCCATTTACAATGGAAATCCGTGGCTGGAAGTTACTTTAGCAGACACATTAAAAGATGTTACTGCAGAGCAGGCCTATAGAAAGATAAATCCTAATTTAAATACGATTTGGGAAATTGTCAATCATCTCATCCAATGGAGAAAAAATATTTTAAAACGCGTTCAGGGAGAAACTGTTATAACGCCTGACCACAATTATTTTGTTCCGGTTATAGATCCGTCTGAAGTTGCCTGGGCACAATCTATTCAGACACTGTCAAAATCACAAGAATCATGGAATGCTTTTTTTGAAGATTTTAATGACGAAGATTTGTCAAAAATTTACGCCAATAACGGTCATACCTATTACGAACACATTCATGGAATTATTCAGCATGATGTGTATCATTTAGGACAGATTGTTATTTTGAAAAAAATGCTTTAAAATATTAATTATGAAAAGGTTTCTTTTTATTATCGGATTTTTAACGACAAGCACCATTGGGTTTTCTCAGGAAACTGAAGTGAAATTTGATGAAGCATTAGCAAAATCCCTTCATGCCGACGAATACGGAATGAAGAAATACGTATTTTGTCTTTTAAAATCGGGAAGCAATACAACGGCTTCCAAAGAAGAAAGTAAAAAACTTTTTGAAGGCCACATGGCAAACATTAATAAATTAGCCCAAGAAGGAAAACTGGTTGTAGCCGGACCTTTTATGAAAAACGATAGAAATTATCGTGGAATTTATGTGTTTAATGTAGAAACTATAGAAGAAGCCAAAGCCCTCGTAGCTACAGATCCGGCAATAAAAGCCAATTTGCTCGAAGCCGAATTAACACCCTGGTACTGTACCGCAGCTTTACAGGAAACTGTGAAAATACACAACAAAATTGCCAAGACGAAAATGTAAAATATGAAAACAGAAAAAGAAAAAATGATCTCTGGCGAATATTATAACGCCTTTGATCCAGAGTTACAAAAAGGCCGGCGGGCAGCAAAAAATTTGCTTCATAGCCTGAACGTAAAAGAATACCGTGTTACCAAAAAGGCTAAAGAAATTTTGGCAGCACTTATTCCGAATGCCGGAGCAGGGCTTTACATTGAACCCCCTTTTCATTGCGATTATGGTTATAATATTTTTGCCGGTGAAAACGTTTATTTCAATGTAAATTGTGTCGTATTAGATTGTGCGCCTGTAAATATTGGTTCGAATGTATTTATCGCACCAAATGTTCAGATTTACACCGCTTCGCATCCGCTTGACGCCGAATTACGAAAAACGTTAGAAAATGCTTATCCAGTGACAATTGGTGACGATTGCTGGATTGGCGGAAATTCTGTTATTTGTCCTGGAGTTACCATTGGAAAAGGCTGTGTTATCGGTGCCGGATCTGTGGTTACAAAAGATATCCCAGAAAATTCACTGGCTGTTGGAAACCCCGCCAAAGTTATTCGTAAACTAAATCAGGAATCTGAATCAAAAAAATAATGCTTACTCTTAATAAAGTTCATCATATTGCTATTTTATGTTCCGATTATGAAAAATCGAAATATTTCTACACTCAGATTTTAGGCCTGACTATTATTCGTGAAATTTACCGCAAAGAACGTCAGTCATATAAATTAGACTTAGCGTTAAATGGTTCGTATGTTGTCGAATTATTCTCATTCCCTAATCCGCCAAAACGCCCTTCAAGACCTGAAGCTGTTGGTTTACGACATTTAGCTTTTGAAGTCATAAATTTAGAAGAAACTATTGCTTTTTTAAGTTCTAAAGAAATTGAAGCAGAGCCAATCAGAATTGATGAAACGACAGAAAAACGCTTTACATTCATTGCTGATCCGGATTTGCTTCCAATAGAATTCTATGAGAGATAAGTATAAAAGGTTCTGAGGTTCTCAGATTCTAAGGCTCTAAGGCTCTAAGGAACAAAGGTTTCTCATTTTTGTCATTTCGACCAAAGGGAGAAATCACACTCGTAAATCGACAAAGATTGGCAAATTTCTTTGTGGAGTTTCTTGTGTGATTTCTCCTGCGTCGAAATTGACAAGCTACACTTATAATCTTTGATTAAAGAAAACCTTAGCAACTTTATCTCTCTGTCCCTAAAAACAAGCAATATTCAATAAAAAACACACTGTAAGAAAAAACCTGTTTATACCAACTTTAACACACTAAATTGATAATTTCCTGTAAAAAACCGAATTTGATTCCTAATTTTGTAATCCGCAGAAAAAAAACTGCGAATTCAAACTCAGACTGATGAACAAAACGGCGCAAATCAAAAAAAATCATCAATTAATCAAATTCCGAAAATTAGTTATTGTTTCTGTTTTAATTGGCTTCCTTTCAGCTTTTCTTGGAATTTCTTTAAAACGAATTACTGAATATTACGAAGAAATCTTCTTTCACGAAGTGTCTGTTCACCCTATATTTTACATCGTATTTCCAGTTTTTGGATTATCTGTAATTTACTTTCTCAGACAATATCTTTTTAAGAAAAAAGAAAACAAAGGAATCAAAGAAGTTTTTGAAAGTACGGCTTCAAAATCTAAAAACCTTCCTTCTTATAAGATTCCATCACACTTCATCAACGGATTATTAACGGTTATTTTTGGAGGTTCAACCGGGATCGAAGTTTCTACCGTAGTAGCTACTGCAACCATTGGTTCTGTAGCACACGAAAAAGAAAATGTTTTCCGTCAATACAAAACAGAATTAATCTGTGCGGGAGTTGCAGCTGGTGTTACAGCACTTTTCAGCAGCCCGATAGCAGGAGTTTTATTTGCTTTTGAAGTTATATCCAGAAAAGTAACCCGGGCTTTTATTATTTCAAATTTAATAGCTGTGTGTATTGCCTTTGGTTTACTGGCTATTTTAAACGAAGAGCCTTTATTTGCAGTTTCTATTGCAACCTGGAATTTAAAAGCGATTCCGTACTTCATCCTTTTAGGAATTTTAGCCGGAATGAATTCGGTTTATCTGACACGCTGCGTTTTGTTCTTCAAATCACAGTTTGGCAAAATTGAAACTCATTATTATAAAATATTAATCGGTTCGGTAGTATTGAGTGTTTCTTTATTCTTCTTTCCACAATTGTATGGAGAAGGTTATCATGCTATAAAAGGAATCTTTGGAAACGCAAATCAGGCTCAATTAACAATAACTTTAGCTCTGACATTTATTGCTATTTTAATCTTAAAACCAATTGTAACCTCAATTACACTGGCTTCAGGTGGCGATGGTGGTGTTTTTGCGCCGAGTTTATTCATCGGAGCATTTTTAGGTTTATTGCTGGCTTCCATTTTAAACAGTTTTTTTCATGTAAATGTAATTCCTGTTAACTTTATGATTATCGGTATGGCCGCAGTTCTAAGTGCCAGTATTCATGCGCCTTTTACAGCGATATTCTTAGTTTGCGGACTCACAAACGACTACACTTTATTTTTCCCGATTCTTGTAGTTTGTCTGATTTCAAAATACACCGCAAAAACTATTTATCCATATACTGTATATAGTTACTCCCCAAGTTTAATAAAATAATAATTTCAAACTAATGACCTCTGTAGATTAACAAAATCTTCAGGATCAACAACACTTAGCAAAGTGTATTTAAAAGCATAACGAATAAATTCAATTACAAGCAAAAACATATCATACTATGCCTGTACAGAAAATAAAAAGAAGCTACCGCAAAACACGTTACATTCTTTACAAAGAAACTTTAATAGATTACAAAGAACACTTTTGGTCTTTTTTAGGTTCTTTTGCCGGAATCGGAATTTTGGCTTATGTTCAATCACTACATTTTTCAGGTTCTGATGCTGTGTATTTAATTGGCTCTTTTGGAGCATCAAGTGTTTTGGTTTACGGAATTATTCAGAGTCCGTTTTCTCAGCCCCGAAATTTAGTTGGCGGACATGTAATTTCGGCTCTTGTCGGTGTTACTGTCAATAAATTGGTTCCAGACGTAATGTATATAGCCGCTCCTTTAGCAGTTTCAATCGCTATTATTTTAATGCAGATTACCAAAACACTTCACCCACCCGGAGGTGCTACAGCTTTGATTGCCGTTATCGGAACAGAAAAAGTTAAGGCATTAGGTTATATGTATGTACTTTCTCCGGTTTTTACAGGAGTTATGATTCTACTTTTAACTGCCTTGGTTTTTAACAATATGACCTCAAGCAGAAGTTATCCAAGTCACAGCACTTATCATAAATATTATCATAAAATTAGAAAAAGATTGACTGGAAAGTAATCGCTTCTTTTTTATCCAATTGTCACCCTGAGCGAAGTCGAAGGGCGTTCCTATTGGTGCGGGCTCCGACTCCGCTCAGCCTGACATTCGATATCTGCTAATCGAAAAAACTGAAAAATCTTTTCAACAAATCGCAATTCGTAATTCGTATTTCGTTTTTTATATTTTACCTTTGACCTCTCAATAAAAACAAAGATTATGGTTTATAAATTTAGAGTTATTCTAGACGCCGAAGAAGATATTTTTAGAGACATTGCGATTCTTGAAGACGATACACTTGAGGATTTACATAATGCAATCTTCAATGCTTTTGGTTTTGACGGATCAGAAGTCGCTTCATTTTATACTTGTGATGATACCTGGAATCAGGAAGATGAAATTCCGCTTTTTGATACAGGAGATGTTCCTGGCGAAATAAGAACCATGAACGATTATCCGTTATCTAGTATTTTAGATAAAGAAAACACCAAAATTATTTACGTCTACGATTTCATCAGTATGTGGACTTTCTTAGTAGAACTGGCTGCTATAGAAGATGAACAAGTTGGTGTTACTTACCCGGAAACTTTATTCTCTCACGGTGAAATGCCGGATGAGGCTCTTGAAAAAAACTTTGCAGCCGATGACATGCACAACGACATCTATGGAGAATTTGAAGACGATCTTGACGAAGACGATCTTGACATGTTCGAAGGCGATGATAGCTTCGAAGATTATGGATTTGAGGAGAATTGGAATTAATTTTTTTTGAGGTACTAAGGTTCTGAGATGCTAAGATGCTAAGGTTTTTATTTTGAAGGTTTTTTCTTATTTTTAATTCTTTGAATTAAAAATATTAAACATGAGTAATTTTAAAAGTTTGCTTATCTGGCAGAAATCAATGGCTTTAACAACCAAAATTTATTTTTCAACAAACAATTTTCCTAAAGAAGAAATCTTTGGATTAACTTCACAAATTAGACGCAGTTCAATTTCTATTCCTAGTAATATTGCAGAAGGATATGGAAGAGAAAGCGATAAAGATTTTTTACGCTTTTTAACTATTTCTGTTGGGTCATTATTCGAAATGCAGACTCAATTAGAAATCGCAAAAAATATATCTTTTCTAAAAGAACAAGATTTTAACAACTTATATGAGGACAGCCGCGAAGTAGAAAGAATGTTAGTTTCTTTTATTAAAAAAATAAAGGATAGAAACTAAACCTTAGTACCTTAGCATCTCAGAACCTCAGCACCTTAAAAAAATGATCAACTTATTCAACACCCACATCGAGACGCTTGCGATACACCGCGTAGGAAACAAAAGCCGTAACGAAGCTATTTTTTTATCAGAGCAGCCATTTAATTTAAATGACGAAATTGTTCCTTTGATAAAAGAATATTTTTTTAAGCCTTTTAGAGAAAAAGAAGAAAATTATTATCAGTTTGCTCACGAAGTTGATCTGGACTACAATGACATGTTCAAATTTGCAACTGAAATTTTCGCAAATCCATCTAATGTTCAGGAGGTTTCAAAAAAAATCACAAAACATTTATACGAGCAGTCAAATCATCCGCATATCAAAAACGGAGAGGTTTACGTAACCTATTTGACTAATTTAAGTATCGATAATAATGTAGTAGATGCAATCGGAATTTTTAAAAGCGAAATACAATCTGATTTTTTACAATTTGAAGAAAAAGACAGCAACCTTGAAATGATTTTGCAACAGGGAATCAACCTGAGTAAACTGGATAAAGGATGTTTGATTTTTAATTATAAAAAAGAAGAAGGATACAAAATCCTGACAGTAGACAGCAACCGTTATGATGCGCGTTACTGGTTAGAGCACTTTTTATCAGTTGATGCTTTTGAAGATGAAAATTTCATCACAAAAAAATATTTAAAATTCTGTCAAAACTTTGCAAAAGACGTGGTTTTGCCAGCAGAGGACAAGAAAGAAGAAGTAATGTTTATGAACCGCTCTGTGAATTATTTCGCTAAAAATGATCAGTTTGAAGAGCAGAACTTCCTGAATGAAGTATTAGACAATCCCGATTTAATTCCTGAATTTAAAAACTATAAAGTTGATAAAGGAGAAAAATACAGCATCGAAGATGTAACCTCATTCCCAATTGCAAACGCAGCAGTTTCTGACGCCAGAAAATCGATTAAAAATGTGATTAACTTAGATACTCACATTCAGATTAAAATGGATTTCATTAATCCTGAAAGTGCAGAAAAATTTGTTGAAAAAGGATGGGATGAAGAAAAACAAATGTATTACTACTTAGTTTATTTCAACAAAGAAGAGAAGAGCTAAGAGGTGTTCATTTTCTATTACTTACTTACTAAAAACAAAAAACGGCAATTATAAAGTAATTGCCGTTTTTTATTATAATTCAATTCTGCTTTTTAAATATTCAAGCATTTGTATCGTAATAGGCTTGGAAAGAAAATCAATTATAATAGGATACTTTTTCGCTTTATCTAAGTCTTCAGGATTAATTGTAGAAGACAATACAATTACACTAACAGAATTAAACTCGTCATAATCAGCAGCTGTAAAATGATCCAGAAATTCCCAGCCACCCATGACCGGCATATTCAGATCCAAAAAAATCAACTGCGGTTTTTTGACTGGTTTTGTAGTATTGTACTTTAAAGAATTAAAATACGACAATGCTTCTTCTCCATTCTGCGCTGTAATAACTTCATCTGAAAAGCCAGATTTTGCAATTACTTTTTTAGACAACAGCAATGCAATAGGGTCATCATCTATGCATAATATTTGTTCCAGCATACCTTAATTTTTAAATGTTATGATAAATGAGGTTCCTTTATTGACCTCGCTTTCTACACTAATTGTTCCGCCCATAGTTTCAACCTGAGATTTCACAAGATACAAACCAAGCCCTTTACTGTCAGGATAATTATGAAACCTTTGATATAATCCAAAAACTTTATCACGATTTCTTTCCAGATCAATACCTATACCGTTATCGGTAAAAGTCAAAAACACTGTTTGATCTATTTGTTCGGCTGTTATAGAAATTTTGAGTTTTCTATTCTCCGATTTGTATTTTATGGAATTGGTAAGCAAATTTAGCAATATACTTTCGATATATGCTTTATTTGTATTGAGCAAAGGAACTTTGTCCAGTTTAAGCTTTATAATAGGCTTATGTGCTTCTATCTGAAAAGACAATTGACCAAATACATTTTCAAAAACTTCACTCAGCGAGACCATTTCTTTTTGCATCGAAGGATTATCTTTTATGATAATCACTTTTACAAGATCATTAATTGTCTCGTTTAAAAGATAAGTCGACTTATAAAACCCATTCAAAATTTCTTCCAGTTCAGGGTTTTCTATCGGAATATCCTCTATCAGGTTGAGCAGTCCCATTAAATTAGACAATGGGGCTCTCAGATTGTGTGAAGTTATATAAGAAAACTGCTTTAAATCTTTATTATTCTGAGTCAGTTCGCGAATCAAATGTTCTTTTTCTGTCTCCATCCTTCTTTCTTCAGTAATATCCTGCTGAATAGATATCCAATGTGATAAAACACCTTCTGCATTAAAAATTGGAATCATTGAAAAACGAACCCAATATTCTTTTTTTGATTTACTGTAACTTATGGTTTCTATCAGGCACTCTTTTTCTTCTTTGATCGCCTTTAGCACTTTTTTCAATGCTTCAGAATCTGAATTGGGCCCTTTAAAAACATTTGGGGACTGCCCGAGGATTTCATCAGATTCGTATCCGGACATTTTAGAGAAAGCGGGGTTTACATACACAATCCTCGGTATTTTTCCGTCTGTAGAATTGGCTTCTGTAATTAAAATGGAATCTTTGGACTGAATGATAACGGTTTCTAAAAGCTTCAGCCTCTGCTCCTCCTCCTTTTGTTTCGTAATATCCTGAATAGCTCCAATCATCCTGACCGCTTTTCCATTTTCATCCTTTAAAAGAAATCCTCTGTCCAAAACATATTTATAGGTTCCGTCTGCACATCTGAAACGATACTGATCCTGCCATTTTTCGGTTTTTTGTTCAATAAAAGAATATAGCTTAACAGACATTCTGATACTGTCTTCGGGGTGAATTTTATCAAACCACCATTTTGAAGTCAAACCCACTTCTTCTTGTTTGTATCCAAAAACATTTTCGATCCCTTTATTCCATGTGATGTAGTCATCCTGAATTCTCCAGTCCCATATTGTGTCACTGGTAGCTTTTGCCACAATATCATATTTTTCATTAGACTCCTTAATCTCTTCATTGGTAGACTGCATTTTTTTTAAAATAGAGATATTTCTACTTTCATTTTTCGACAAAATATAATTAAAAATTATACCTGTAAAAAAAATAAAAATGATGTCTTTTAGAAAACTGAAGTAATAAAAATCACCCTTCAAAGCATAGAAAACCAGTAGCTTATGACACAAAATAGCCATAAACAACGAAATAACGACATATATAAACGTAATTTGTTTCGGTTTACTTTTCATTACTCAAATATAATCTAAATAAACCAATTTGAAAAAAAATGCTACATTTTAAAATATACCAAAACAAACGATCATTAAAACTAATTCACTGACATTACGTAAACTATCTTCAAAACGTTTGTTTTATCAAAATAAAGTGTACCTTTGCGCCCATTAAAAATCACAGATGGAATCTATTAGAAACATTGCAATTATTGCCCACGTCGATCACGGTAAGACCACTTTGGTTGATAAAATCATGTATCACTGTCAGTTATTTCGTGAAAACGAAAACACAGGTGATTTAATCCTTGATAATAACGATTTGGAACGTGAAAGAGGTATCACAATTACTTCAAAAAACGTATCAGTTCAGTATAAAGGAACAAAAATCAATATTATCGATACTCCTGGCCACGCCGATTTTGGAGGTGAAGTAGAACGTGTATTAAACATGGCCGATGGTGTATGTTTGCTAGTGGATGCTTTTGAAGGACCTATGCCACAGACGCGTTTCGTATTACAAAAAGCGATTGACTTAGGTCTTAAGCCTTGTGTAGTTATCAACAAAGTCGACAAAGAAAACTGTACTCCTGAAGAAGTTCACGAAAAAGTTTTTGACTTAATGTTCGAATTAGGCGCAACTGAAGAACAATTGGATTTCCCAACTGTTTACGGTTCTGCTAAAAACAACTGGATGTCTGACGACTGGAAAGTTCAAACTCAAAACATTGAGCCTTTGTTAGACATGGTTATCGCTAATGTACCTGCTCCTAAAGTTTCTGAAGGAACTCCTCAAATGTTGATTACGTCTTTAGACTTCTCTTCATTTACAGGTCGTATCGCTATCGGACGTCTTGAAAGAGGTGTATTGAAAGAAGGATCTCCAATTTCTTTAGTAAAAAGAGACGGCAAAGTAATCAAATCAAGAATTAAAGAATTACACACTTTCGAAGGTTTAGGCCGTAGAAAAGTTGAAGAAGTTGTTGCTGGTGATATTTGTGCTGTTGTAGGTATTGAAGGTTTTGAAATTGGTGATACTATCGCTGATTTTGAAAATCCTGAAGCTTTACAAACTATTGCTATCGACGAGCCAACAATGAGTATGTTGTTTACCATTAACGATTCTCCTTTCTTTGGTAAAGAAGGTAAATTTGTTACTTCCAGACATATTCGTGAGAGATTAACAAAAGAGCTTGAGAAAAACTTAGCGATGAAAGTTGGAGAAACTGATTCTGCTGATAAATTCATGGTTTTTGGTCGTGGTGTATTGCACTTATCGGTTCTTATTGAAACCATGAGAAGAGAAGGGTACGAGCTTCAAATTGGTCAGCCACAAGTTATCATCAAAGAAGTTGATGGTGTGAAATGTGAGCCAATCGAAGAGTTAACTATCGACTTACCAGAAAACCTTTCAGGTAGAGCGGTTGAATTCGTAACGATCCGTAAAGGAGAAATGCTATCTATGGAAGGTAAAGGAGAGCGTATGATTGTTAAATTTAATATTCCATCTCGTGGAATCATCGGTTTAAGAAATCAATTGCTTACTGCTACTGCTGGTGAGGCTATTATGGCACACCGTTTCATCGGATACGAACCATACAAAGGAGAAATTCCTGGACGTAACAACGGTTCATTAATCTCTATGGAAAACGGAAAAGCTATTCCTTACTCTATCGATAAATTACAGGATCGTGGTAAATTCTTCGTCGATCCTAACGAGGATATCTATGAAGGTCAGGTAATTGGAGAAAATACTCGTAGCGACGATATGACTGTTAACGTTACTAAAACGAAAAAACTTTCTAACGTACGTTCTTCAGGAGCTGATGATAAAGCCAGAATTATTCCTGCTATCAAATTCTCATTAGAAGAAGCTTTAGAATACATCCAAAAAGATGAATATGTAGAGGTTACTCCAAAATCTATTCGTTTGAGAAAAATCTATTTGACTGAAACTGATAGAAAAAGATTTAAAATCTAATTATATTTTAAATTTCAATATTAAAATCCCAAATTCCAATTACGGAGTTTGGGATTCTTTTTTTAGATATTTTTATTGGAATTGAGATTTTTAGAAGTTATCTTTTCAAACTAAAATGCCCTTTTGCCTCACGTCCATCTTCAAATTTTGCAGTATACCAGTAATCGTCAGAAGGAAGAGGACTACCTTGAAATGTACCATCCCAACCTAATCCAAAAGGTGAAATTTGCCCCAGAAGTTTACCATATCTGTCAAAAATATAAATAATCGATTTAGAGAAAAAATCTGCACTTACACCTTGTACATTCCACGTATCATTATAACCATCTCCATTTGGGGTAAAAAATTTCGGTGCTCCAAGAACTGCAATTGCTTTTTCAGCAATTCCGCATCCATTCAAATCTTTGATGTAAACTGTATGAAAACCGGCAGTAACATTTTCGAACAAACCTGAATCCTGATAAGGCCCATTTGAATCCGTAATACTAAAAACATAATTTCCAGGACCTGCCACATCAACCCTAACAGAGTTATTGGTACTCAAATCTCTAATTTCAACATCCTTAATTTCAGCCATATTTGATGCCGCTACTTTTATAGTACGGGTTCTGGAACAACTACTTGCATTTTTTACCTCAACACTATAAATCCCTTCTTTATTAACTTCTATAGAATAAGTTATTGCCCCCGGAATTATATTACCGTTTAAATACCACTTATAAGTATAATTGTTTATTGGTGTACCATCATTAATACCCGCCTCTAGCTTCACTGTAAATTCTGGTAAATTAATGCAGACCACCTCATTTTCTAATCCGTCTGTATTTAAATCTATGTTTGGAAACGGATTCACGATTAAATTGAAATTTACAAATCCGAAACAATCGTTCGATAATGAATTCTCTATTCTTGCCCATATCTTTTGATTATTTGGATATCCGGTATTTCGATAATTTGAAATATTTGTAATAGCCAGCGAATTTCCTGAAGCGTCTGTCTCAGCCAAAAAATCTGCCTCGTTTTTGTAATAACTTATTGTGTAATTTGATCCTGAAGCAGGAAGCGCATTTTTGATTTGCTGTGTAACATTACTAAAGTTAAATCCAGAAATACCATCAGTTATTGTACTTACTCCATCTACAAAATCATCACACAACTGATAATCTGCAATTTGAAAAGTAACAGGCATTTGAGTTACGGAAACCAAAAGATTCAATTGTGAAATCGTAAAACAATCATTTGAATTTTCAATTCGCACATAAATAGTTTTATCAGAAGTTCTGTAAGCGTACGGATTTGTAATCAACAAGGTGTTGTCTTTTGATTCTGCTCCCGCAAAAGTGGTATAATAACTAAATTTTTCTAAAGCAAAATTGGCTGAGATATCATTATTTTTCTGCGTTAAATTAAATGTAGAAATGCCATCGGTATCATCATCGCATTGCACTAAAGTTAAAGGCGAATTAACTGTTGGTAATGCTAATATTGTCAAAGTTGCTGCGTTAGAATATAATCCGCATGAATTGCCTGAACGGTTTAAAAACACTCTGTATTGATATGCATGCATCGCTTTCAAAACACCTGAAACTGTTAATGATAATGTATGCACACCAGAATATACCGTATTATTAACCAAATCAGTCCAGGTCGCTCCGTTATTGACAGAAACCTGCCATTGATAACCCGAAACTAAGGCCGCATTTACTGTGAAAACCGCATTTTGGAATTCACAAACCGATTTATTTTCAGGCTGCTTGTCAATAATTATTGGCGCTGCAGTGGTGTAGTTTAAATTTGGAATGGTATAACCGATTCCGCTTGTAACAATCCCGTTTTTATTAACTATTGGAGGAGAAACCGTTCCTAGAAAACGGTCATTATCAGAATCAATAAATCCGGCTTCAATAACGTCCGAACACAAATCATTATCACTATCCAGCTCGACAAAATTATAAATACCGTCTGAGTCTGTATCTGTTATACTATAATTTAGCTTTCCGTTTTCCGGAGAAGTTTCTAAGGCATTCGCCAATCCGTTTGAACCAAAATTATTCCCGTCAATTACTCCATCCCGATTTACATCTGCAGCATTACTTCCGGATTCGATCAAATCGTAAATCCCGTCATTATCACTATCCAAATCTAAATAATCCAGAATAGCATCATTATCGAAATCCGAAGGCGTTAATCCGCTTCCAAAGGCATCGTCAATTCCGTCATGATTTACATCAGCATTAGAAACAGTTTTTAAATTTATCCCTTGTGCTTCCACAGCGTCCGGAATTCCATCGTTATCACTGTCCAAATCCAACTGATCCGGAATACCGTCATTATCGGAGTCTTTTGGAACACAGACCAAATAGAATTTTAAGGATGTTCTGTTTAATGCAGTATCGGAAAGGTTTTGATGTTTAAAACTAATCATTTTAGACTGATACGTTAAAAATTTAAAAGTTCCCGTACCGACTGCTAACGGAACAGCGCCATTCAGCCTGAAACGAATTTCAAAAGATGAAAATTCAGTTACACCGCTTTCGTAGTAACCGTCGTAGTTGGTATCAATTAATAATTGATTGTTGGGGTTTAATACAGTTATGGTTTTGCCGGTTTCTGAATTGACAACATATTCAGCTCCGGAATTCAGTAAATCTGCAGTATTTCCTGTGGTAATATAATCTAATCCAATTGAAACAGGCTGAGTAAAATTCATCGTGTATTTTACCCAATTCGTTTTGCCTGCAGGCACTTCACTAACAAAGCTTCCGTCAGAATTCCCTAAAAAAGGTGTAGTGGCTGCTGTCAACGAATTCGCCACCACTCCTGTATAGGAATTGGCGTATGTATTAACAGAAATATTATTCGAATTTAAATTAGAAATATCAAAACCCTGATTACCAAATGATTCAGCACAATTTGTTATACCATCCCCATCATTGTCCTGATCTACATTATCATTGGTTTTATCATTATCCATATCAGTAGAGCAATCACTAACCGGAATTTCATCAGAGAAAAATTCAGTCCCGCAAGCCGATAAAGTTGCTTTTACTTTATAATAACCAGGTTGTGTTGGTGAATAGCTATTTGAATTGGCTCCCGAAATTTCTGCATTATTAAAATACCACTGAAAAACATCAAATCCAGCAACTGAACTCACATTAAGCCTTACATTAGGTATACAACCTGACTGAGTTACGCTTAATTGCTGAAAATTAATTTCTGGTTTGAAGGTAAATCCCGAATAATACCCTCCAAATGTTGCCGCTCCGTCACTCCCGTAAGCAGCCAGATACAATTGAGAAGTCGAAAAAACAGATACATTTCCTGTAAGACCGGTTAAAACATAACATTCATATTCCGTATTTCCTGTTACCTTCGTTGGACCGAAAACTTTTACATCGACAGGCAATTTTGCTAAAGTATACGAAACACCATCTATTATAAAACTTAAATCTGAACCTGCCTTAGTTGTAAGGGTAACCCTTCCTGTAAAAACACGATTTCCAATTGATTCTATAGACGGAATATTATCTATAGATTTTGGAGTCTGGCAGCTTAAAGGTGGCACAAAAAACATTTCCTGATTGGCTTCGTCCTGTCTTGCAGCATCACCAACACTCTGATAAGCAAAAATATTTTTATTGGAACGCACATATAAATTTCCCTCAGAATTGTAATCTGAGCCTAAAAGCGCAACATAATCTCCAGCATTTATGGTGTAATTTGGAGTTGCAGCACCATTTAAAAATATTTCGGTATTATCTTCATGTGCAATTAAAATCACTTTCTCTACATTTACAGAACCTGTGCTTTTAATAAAAATATAATCCGTACCGGTTCTTTCTGCGGAAACAATCTGGTCAAAACCTAAATCTATATTATTAGTTAATTCGCCATTCGATCCTGCAAAAGAACCACAGTTTACAGCTATAGGTTTGTTGGAAGAAATTAAAGCTCCAATTAGTGCGTCATTATTAGCTGCAATTGGTCCCTGTACTGCAATAGTATAACTCTCACCACTATTTAAAGTTACACTTGGGGCTGAGTTTCCGCTTATTGCATTATTAATCAGCACTGCGCCAGTTTTAATATTGGTAAAATTCACTACCGTATTATTTTCAGTTGCCAGCACTGATGCAAATGTTAAATGTCTGTCTGAATATCCCTTGTTTAATTTATTCGTAAGACCGCTGATTCTGAACTGCGTGCCTAATGCTGCCAAACCTTTAGAAACTATTTCACTGGACTGATTGGTTGTTCTGTCAATAACCCTGACAGTTGCATACACAACATCTCCGGCTTCAATAATATAACCACGGTTCGATTTGACAATACTGGCTTCTGTTTGATCCAAAACCAATTGATCCGCATTATGCATATTGATATCAAAAACATAAGGAACATCTCTGGAAACTGTTCCTGTAGTAATTGAACCACCAATTTCGTTAATACTAAAATTAACAGGCGTTATACTTGGAGTAGAAATGTAAATATATTGCTCCCCAACAGGCACTCCGCTTGAAGCCACTACTGGCGGAATATAATGGGTTTTACTAAATTGTGAAAACCCAAAAAACGGCAGCAATAGGAATATAAAGTATAAGAGTCTCTTTTTTAGCATAATTTAAAAGTAATAATTTTTATATTACTTTTTAAACTAAAATAAAGTTTCTGGTTCAGACTATACTAAAACCACTATATCATCACAAAAAAACTATAAATCTCTATTTTTTAATATTTTATACGAAAAATAAACAAATAGAAATGTCCAGATTAAAACAATTAGTATTGAAAAATAATTTACGCTATAGTCAATATTATTTTCATACCCAATTTGATTTTGAAGATTCCTTATAGCTGATAATCTTGAAAATGGCAAAACAATCAAATTGGACATGGATTCAAAAGGCAAAAACTGAGCAATCTTCTCATCATAATTACTATCAGGAAAAATCCAAAATGCCAAAAAACCTCTGATAAGTGATTCAATAAAAAGCCACACCAGAAGAAATCCTAGAGCAAATGCTGAACGCTTTACTAAAATTCCGGCAAATAAACAGAATGAAAAGAAGCCGGTCAGTTTTACAAAAAAAGCGAGCAGGTAATCTAAATCCATTAAAATCACATCAAACTCATTGTAAGATGAAAAACAAAATCCGAGAATCAAACTCATAATGAAGACAAAAATAGTTGAACACAAGGCAAATAGTACAACCATTAAGAATTTGGACAAAACAAACTCTTTTTTACTTAAACCATCAATCAAATTTTGCTTTAAAGTTCCGTAACTATATTCGTTTGCCATCATAGAAACAATCACGATAGCAAGAAAAAACTTGAGCCAGGCAGCAATATAAGTATTAAAATGCCAGATAAACGGAAAGTTAAAAATCCCCATTTCAGCCAGGTGAAATTTAAAAAAACCAATATCAAATTTAATGGACGCAATTAATGCAATAAAAGAGAGTAAAATAAAATAGGTCAGTGTCAATATTTTACTGGCTTTATTTTTCCAGATTTTCTGTAATTCTATAGAGAGAAGTCTATTCATTTTATGTTTATTTTGAAGATGCGTTTTTGGTTAATTCTAAAAATTGAGCTTCTAAACTGTTTTTGCGTTTTACCAAATGACTCAGTATAACGTTTTTTGAGAACAGGAATTGATTCAGTTCTGAAGCGGATAAATCCGATTTTAAATAAACCAATACCTTTTCTTCTTCCTCCTTAATTCTATCAATAGCCGGATGTTCCTTCAAAACCAATTTTAAAGTTTCAATATCATCAGACTGAACTTCAAAGAAACTTTCATTAGCAGACATTCCATCAACAGAACCGGAATATAACATCTCCCCTTTTCGCAAAACCACAACATGCGAGCAGACTTTTTCAACTTCGTCCAATAAATGAGAAGCCAGTAAAATTGTGGTTCCCTGAGAAGCAATTTTTTTTATAATATCCCGAATTTGATGAATTCCCTGAGGATCTAAACCATTTGTGGGTTCATCCAGAATTAAAATTTCAGGATCATTTAAAAGTGCCGAAGCAATTGCCAGACGCTGTTTCATTCCGAGCGAAAAAGTACTAAACTTGCTGTTCTTTCTTTCTGCCAACCCAACCAAATTCAGCTTTTCATCGATTTTAGTATAATCAATACTTTTGATTTTGCAGACCAGTTTCAGATTTTCTTCGGCAGTCATGTACGGATAAAAATTAGGTCTTTCTATAATAGCACCTACTTTTTTCAAAGCTTCATGGGTCTGCATTTTTCCACAAAACCAGCTGTAGCTTCCTGAAGTTCGGTTTACAACATTCAGTACAATTCCCAGAGTCGTCGATTTCCCGCTTCCGTTTGGCCCCAGAATGCCATAAACCCTTCCTTTTTGTATCTCAAAAGATACATTTTTTAGAGCCTGAATCCGCCCATATCGTTTATGAAGATTCTCAATTGTAAGTATGGTTTCCAAATTTATTGAGGTTTTAGTTTTTTAGTAAGACGTTTCAAGCTTCCTTTTGTTACTTGAAAATATAAATTAACGTAAATTTGCATTTAAAGTTATTAAAAATGAGCGAGCCATTGATGCTGTTAAAAAAGCCTTCCTACCCTTTAACACAGCCCCTTTTAAGTTATCTGGAACGATATGAAAGAATCTCAAAAGTTTCTGTTTTTTATGATGACTTACTGCGCTTTTCAGGTTCTATAAATGTATACGATAAAAACGATGCCGACACATTATGGATCAGAGTTTACTATAACGAATTTGAGAGAAATGAAATTGACCTGAACCTGAAAAAAATCTATTCGCTTTTACATTCTGACGGAAACAACGAAATTATTCAGTATCTTAATGTTGATGCAATTGACTATTGTACTTTTGGAAATTCAAAACCTTTCCGAATTAAAGTCCGAAATATCCTGAACGACAATTACGTTCACTTTTACATCAAAAAAGCTGATGCTTCGAGAATTTACGGACTGGAATTAGAAGATATTCTATCCCCGGATAAAATCAACTTTTTGGTTTACAATGATACTTTGATTGAAGAACATATTATTGGTATTCCCGGCGATGTTTTTATGGATACATTACTGGACAAATGTACTGAAACGGAAAAGGCACAAATTGCAAAAGAGTTCGTAAAGTTTAATGAACGCTGCATGATTCGGTTATTGGGCGATATGAGAGCGTATAATTATGTAATTGTCCCGATTCATGATTTTGATCAGGTAGTGTATAAAATCCGTCCAATTGATTTTGACCAGCAATGTTATGAAGGCAATTTTAAAGTCTACCGACCTCAGTTTTTCAAGGAAAATTACCCAATGATCAAACTGATTAAAGATAAACTGGAAGAACGTTCTATTTTTCAGTATAAAGATGAAGAGCGCGCCATTTTGGCTAAACGTATTCACTCTGCCGAAAACAGAATTAAAAAATTATTAAATATAATGTGCCACGATACTATTTCAACAGAAGAACATTTGAATCAGCTAAAAATGGAATTGTATCGTTATACTAATGATATGAAATTCAAAAACGCAAAATCCATGGGACATATCATGCATGCGGCCTTCGAATTTATAACACGTAACTTTAAAAACACCAATTTGGTTTAAAAAAATAAGTATATGAAAAAGTCTTTTGTAATAGCCGTTTCTATTGTTTTATTAGCTTGCCAGCAACAATCTAATACCGATTTAAAAACACTTTATTCACTTCCTAAAAAATTAAAAGAAGTTTCCGGAATAACTTATTTCCCAGAGACAAATACTATTTATACTTTAGAAGACAGTGGTAACAAAAATGCTATTTACGCAATTAATTCTCAAGGAAAACTATCCCGAACAATCACTATCTCAAATGCGAAAAATATGGACTGGGAGGATATTACCAAAGACAAAAACGGTAATATTTATATCGGGGATTTTGGTAATAATGATAATGAACGCAGGGATTTGTGTATTTATAAAGTAAACAAAAATCAATTAAATAAAGACATTGCTTTATCGGAATATAAAATTTCTTTCTCCTATCCCGAACAAAAAGAATTTCCACCGAAGAAAAAAGAACTATTTTATGATGTGGAAAGCTTCTTTGAACAGAACGGTTCTTTTTATCTTTTTACCAAAAACCGAAGCAAAGGTTTTGACGGAACTGTATTTATTTACAAAATAAAAAATGCTTCAGGAACTCAAAAAGCAGTCAAAATAGGCGAATTTAAAACCTGCAGCAACTACAATCATTGCGTTTTAACCAGTGCTACCATTAGTCCCGACGGCAAAAAAGTAGCATTATTAAGTCACGACAAAATTGTTTTATTAAAAGGTTTTAAAGGAGATTTGTTTCATAAAGGTTCCCAAACAGAAATAAGTCTAAATCATTTTTCACAAAAAGAAGCTGTCGTTTTCAAAGACAACAACACCCTGCTTATCGCCGATGAGAAGGCTGACAAAATAGGCGGAAATGTTTATGAGTTTAAACTGAAGTAACCTGAAATTTTAAGATGCTAAGATTCTGAGATACTAACAAAACTAAGAATCTTAGCAACTCAAATTCTTAGTTTCTCAAAATTAAAAACTATACGCCGCCCCAAAAATAACTCTTCCTGGTTCGTCAGGTGATTGGAAATAAGAGATTCTTGCAGTTATTAAATTGATTGCATTCAACCATAATCCACCGCCGTAATCCTGATGCCATTTTCTGGAATTTTCTCCGTCAAGCCAGATTCTTCCGTAATCAAAACCACCCAAGATTCCATACGTCATTGGTACAACAGTACGATTTATTTTTCCAATACTAAGTCGTAAATCACTGCTTTGAGAGAAATACGAGTTTCCTAAAAAGCGCTCATTTCTATAGCCTCGTAAATCAGTATCTCCTCCTAGAAAAGCACCATGATAAAAATCAAAATTATTGTTCAGGATTGCTTTTCCTTTCAAAAATGTAGCTAAAACTAATTTTCCGTTATGATCAATCTTATGTGTAAATCCTAAAATACTCTCCAGAGTTGGAAAATTCTGATCTGTATCAGTTAAGTTCGTTGTCCACATTCCAGAAAGCATAAAATACATTCCGAGAGTTGGTTTCGCTGTAAAATCAGAATTTTTAAACACATATTTCACCTTCAAACCTCCATAATTCTGGCTATCGAACACATTTGGATTTATAATGCCTGGCAAATCAATAAAACGGTTTTCAGTTTCTTCAACTGTCAAACGCTGAAAAATTGGCTGTATGCTAAATTCACTTCCAAAACGCCCAACATGTCTTATTGCTCCGGAAACAGCAAACTTTCTGATGCGGACTCTGTTATAATCCATTCCAAATTCGTCGTCATTGTTTTCAGTTTCATTCCCATATCCAAAATAATTCATTGCAAAATTTGGCGTTGTATACTGGGACTCCAAATCAATAACCCATTTTCCTAACAATCCAGGGAAATGTGCCACATAATTAAATTCTAAACCGCCCGTTGCAAAGTAATAGAAACCGTTCAAAACATGTCGCTGTGTATAGGGATTCTGCTTGAAATTATTCACTGTATAATTTAAATTAATACCCAGTTTTACGCCATCATCCGGATTATACCCAATATTTGGAAGTCCCGCTATAACATTATATTTTGGTTTTTCATAATTATACAAATTGATATCATAATCATCTGTAAGCTGGGTTCTGGCTTTTGAATCTAAATTATAGGTGTTTTCTTTTGATTTAAAATCGTATACAATCACTTTTTTACCGTTTTCAATAGTATAGGTATCATTGTTCTGACCTCCTATCAAACGAATTTTTATCTTTGATTTTTGATTTCCTTTTACTTCAAAAACATCATTATCATCAAGACCGTAAATCCACAAATTTTTAGTTTTGTCATCGGTTACTGTTTTGATATACACTAAATCCTCACCTTCTTTTTTTATTCTGAAAACCTGAATTTCAATACTTTTTTTTGCGTTATGATTGATAACGAATTTATCCTTTTTATCAGTTCCCGCCAGCATTACAGTCCGGCTTAACACATCAGAATATTCAGAAGCATATTTTTGAAGGTCTTTTTTTCTGCTTTTTAGTTTCTGTTTGATATCATCAACTGTTTCATCCTGAACTTCTTTTGGCATGTTTTTAAAAGCAGCGTCAATATCAGCATCCGATAAATTTTCCTGAATATATTTAGCCTGTTCCAGCCAGTCTTTTTCTTCGGCGGTCCTTAAAAAAGCCAAATCCATAGGATACGGTTCTCTTCCCAGCCATTTTACATTGATTTTATTCCCTTTAAAAGTACGCATGTGACGAATGGCCGGAATATTCATTATGAGTGAAAGCAAAGCTCCATCATACTTAACAAAAGCCTGGTCACGATCACGCGGAATTGGTTTGTAAATAACCTTATCCCCCTTTTTATATTCGCCCCAGCGCCACTGATCGCTGTGTCTGTCCCAATCCCCAATCAATATATCAAACAAACGTGCTTTGATATATTCTTTTTCGTCTACAGTATATTTTTCATCCTTATGAAGATTTTTCATCATATCATCGGTACTGATAATATTAGATGGATTGCCAAAATTTTTAGCATCCAGATGATTGTCAGCCGGACGTTCTTCAACCATATACAGCTGGTCTCCAAAGTTTGAATTAAACTCCTTCAATCCGTTCTGTTTCGGTATATAATACAAAATCGGATTGGTATGCGAAAGTCCTATCTGGTCAGACATATTCGCTGTTACAAAAGACGCATACGGATGAGATGTAGTATAAAAATCGTATAAAAAATCCTCTGTATAAGTTTCCTTAAAATCATTTACAATATATTGATCCTTAAAAGCAACCGACTGCAAAAAAACAGTCGCACTTTTTTTCATAGCACGCATTATATACTCACGCCCTTGCGGATCAGACATGCGTAACGAAACAGACTGGTGTCCTCCTCCTTCACGAATCGGTTTCAATCCGCCTTTTAAAGTATCTACAGTAGCCATATTAACCTCTATCGGCATACTATAGTATTTTCTGTAATGCTTTCCGAACAAAAATTTATGAAAAAGGCTTTTTTGAGTCATTTCCGGAGAATAAATCGAAGTTTTAATAGTTGCCGGAAAGTTATTCGGAATATCAGATGCCCAGTTTATCTCCTTCGCTTTTATAATTTCATGTTCAAAAAGTTTTTTTTCCTGATTGTTTTCATTTCCAAAGAAAGCCACTTTTGCATCACCGCTTTTGTATAAAGTCAATGTTGCATAACCATTTCCTCCGTATGAAAAGTCTGTTGCATTTATAGCCCTCGCCGCTTCAGATTTTGAGCCTGCACCACTAATAATCTGGTTGATATTTTCTTTACTAATGTACTGCAGATTATGATCGTGTCCAGAAACTACTATGACATTTTTTTGCTTTTGAAGCAGTGTTTTAATTCGTTTTGAATAAATAGTATATTGTTTATTTTGAAGATCCTGCGGACTCACACCAGAGGTTTTTCTCAGCAAATTGATAAATGATCCAATAACCGGAAGCGGAATCTTTTTCTCTAAGGGAAATAATTGTTTTTCCCACGAAAATTGTCCGCCATGTGTTCCGTTGGTCATCAAAGGATGATGAATGGCCAGAACTACGGTTTTTTCCTGATTTTTATTTAAAATATTTTCCAGTTCATCAAAAAAGTCTTCCCTTGTTTTAATATCACAGTTGTCGTTCATGGTCGGATGGTTATCCCAGTCTTCAAGAAACCATTCACTGTCAACAGTAATTAATGCTGTAGTACTGTCAATTTTTACATCTTCAATAGGGCAGCCTTTTCTTGGTAAAAATGCTTTTTTATCGTTCAGGTATTTAGTCACAAAATCGGCCTGACGTTCCAAACCTTTGACACCGCTGTACCAGTCATGATTTCCAGGAATAAAAATTGTTTTCCCTTTAAACCCCTCTGATAATTTTAACTGATTATTCAGTTTTGTTTCAGCTAAGTCCTTGTTAACAGCATTTTTATCCTCCGGAAAACCTTTAGGGTAAATATTATCTCCCAAAAACAACAAAGTCGCTTTTTTACCTGATTTTTTAAGTCTTTGATGTAATAACTCCAAAGTTTGCTTTGCCTGTTCTTCATCAGCATTACCGGCATCGCCAACTAAATAAAAAGTGTGTGCAATTTTTATAGTGTCAGTTGCGTTCTGTGTATCGTTGGCACTCACATTTTTTCCGTACTGTGCTTTATGAGTTGCACACGAAATTATAAGTAAAGCAGTGATTATTGCTAAAGAAAAACTTTTAATAGCAGTAACAAAATGATTATCCAAAAACAATTTCATAATTTAGTGGTATAAAATATTCTTTATGAATCTAATAGAACAATCCGAAGATTTCGTCAGTAATTTACTCAAAGATAAACTATCTAATTTATATTCTTATCATAATTTCAACCATACTTTAACAGTCGTAAGTGCTGTAAAAGAACTTAGCAAAAAAGAAAAAGTAAATGATGAGGATAAAAAAGCACTTTTGGTTGCAGCATGGTTTCATGATACAGGATACATTGAAGGTTATGACAATCATGAAAAAGAGAGTTCTAAAATTGCCGAAGCTTTTTTAAAAGAAAAAGGAGAATCTGATGATTTTATAAACACTGTTTCTAATTTAATTTTGGCTACTGTTAAAGACTATATACCCAAAACACATTTAGAAAAAATCATAAAAGACGCTGATTATGCTCATTTAATGGAAACAGAATATACAACTACCTGCGAATTACTTCGTTTGGAACTTAAAAACACAGGTGTTGTCAATTTCACAAATTCAGAATGGACCAAAGAAAACCTGAATTTCTTACTCAACAAACATCGCTTTTACACCGATTATGCCTTAAGAAAATGGCAGCCCTTAAAAGAAAAAAACCTGATTCTTATTCAGAAAAAAATAAGCAAACAGGAATTGAAAGCTGCTGCTGCAATTGAAGCAGAAAACAAAAAAAAGGATAAAACTGAAAAACCAGATCGTGGTATCGATACCTTGTTTCGTGTTACATTAGGAAATCATACACGATTAAGCGGTATTGCAGACAGCAAAGCCAATATTTTACTATCTGTAAATGCCATTATTATTTCGATTGCACTTTCGTCCATTATTCCAAAATTAGACAGTCCAAAAAATGCTCATTTAGTGATTCCTACTTTTATAATGCTTATGTCCAGTGTTATCACAATAATTTTTGCCATTCTTTCCACTAGACCAAAAGTAACATCCGGGATCTTTACACGTGACGACGTTGAAGCTAAAAAAGTAAATTTAATGTTCTTTGGAAATTTCTACAAAATGCCTCTTGAAGATTACGACTGGGCAATGAATGAAATGATGAAAGACCGTGATTATCTTTACTCCACAATGATCAAGGACTTGTATTATCTGGGGCTGGTTTTACAACGAAAATATAATTTACTCCGGATTGCTTATAATTTTTTCATGTTCGGAATCATTATTACGGTGATTGCATTTGTAATTGCTTTTAAATCCATTTAAAAAAAACTCAGCCTTTTAGCTTAACTCATCTAATAAATCCTGATACGTTATTTTTTTTGCCACTGGATTAACAGTATTATTAATCACTTTTACGCGAATAGCTCTCAGTCCGGAAACACCTTGAAGATCCTCAACTTCAAATTGTTCAATTGCAGGTTCGAGTATTTTTTTATGCTGCAGATATTTAATGTATTTTAAATATTCTGCTTCCTCACTGTTTTGTGAATATACAATCGTAATTTTTTCCTTTTCAGTAATTCGCTCACTTGTACCTTTAATATTGGATTTGTCAATTCGTTTTTTAACCACTTCGTATCTCGCATTATAAGTTCCGTCAACATCAAAACGTTTTTCATCCATTCTGAAACGAATCGAAAGCGGAGCACTAAACACCAATATCAGAGAAGTCACATCCAACTCATACGGAAGCGATTCTTTAAGCTGATGATGCTCCAATTCCATTTCGCATAATGTTTGTAATTGCCATAATCGCAGGTTATGCAAATACATCATATCAAAAGGTTTTGCCGGAGAAATTGATGCGCCAATATATAGGTTATGCTCAACTCCATCCGTTTTAAAGCGCTCATAATAATGCGGATATATTTGCTGCGCTTCCAGTTGTTTTTTATCCAGTACAGAAGCCAGTCTTTTATTGATAATCGACATAGCATTATCAAATTTCTTTCTTTCCTGATAAAACAGACCGGATTTTTCGTCTAGACTTGCAAAATAAGCTTCTTCTAATTCTTCGCTTTCGAAAGAATCTTTACTGTTTTTAAGTATTGGATGGATTTCTTCTTCAATGTAACGCTGAATGTGCTGTTCAGTATCCGCTTTTAAAGGAAACTCCAATTCATTACGAAGAGATTCCAGTTCGAATTTTCGCTGTTCTAAAAGCACAAGATTTGAATTTATTTTCTGGTTTTCAAAAATTTCCAAAAGAGTCGTAAGCTGATTTTGCAAATCGATTTTTACGGTTTCATTTCTATGTTCAGAAGAACTTTTAATATCAATTTGTCCGTATAAAGGATACACATTCTTAAAAACAATCTCTTTAAAAATATAATCCTTCGTATGATTGATATTTTGAAAGTAATTTTGAGATTCTTTTCTGAATTTCCAATAAACACTTGGATGAATCGTTGTATATTCACGCTGTATGATGGCCTCAATATGATGCTGCATATCAGTATTATAACGATCAATAGTATCCGTTAAATAAGGCAAAATCAATTCAAGTTTTGTTGCATTTATACTATTGAGTTCTCTTACGTTTTGAGAGACAACTTCGAGTACCCCTAACAAATGATCCTCTTTTATTATAGGAGCAAAAATACAACTATGTATATTTTGATTCAGCAAATGCTGCCCCAAGCTTTCATTTCCTGCTTCCCGGGAAAATTTTTCTACATTCGAAATCACAAAAGGCTCTTTTTTATCTAATAAATTTTCAAAAGAACACCCAAATAAGGCATTTTTACAATCTACTTCCTGTTCGTTAGAAAGCAGAAAACTTCGCATTTCTGTATCAAATTTAGCTGGTCTGTTAAATTTTTCTTCTTCAGGATTATAAACTACAAAACCAAATCTCAGTCCCGGAATTTTAAATAATGATATAAAGATAGATTCTATAATTTCAGTTGGAGTAATAGAATCTTCGGGTTTTAACAGATTGCTTTTTAAATTCGAAATAGCATTTTCGGTAGTAGCATCAAATAAGGAAACAATTCCAAAACCTTTTAAAATCCAGCTCCCTTCCGGAAATTTTGATCTCCAGAGTTCAATATCAGTATAATTATCTATCAGTAAATCGATATCATCCTGCGTCAGTTGTATTGATTTTTTTGTTGGAATTATTTCTAAAAAATCTGCATTATACAAAATACGATAATGCCTCAAAACACCCTTTTCATCGGGAATATCATAGAAAAAAGGTTTATTAAAATCTATGTTTTGTTTATAATAACTACTTAAAACCAGACAGCAGTTATTAATATAAAACTGATGTTCATCAAAATCGCGGATTTCCATATCAAAATCTTCCCCTGCATTATTTAAAATCTTACGAAATCGCTGTGTAAAATTGAAAGATATATTTTGAAAAGGAATAGTAACTGCTTTGATTTCATTGTGTGTTAAAGCAGTAGGAAACAAATCAGCCAATAGATTTTTTATCAGGGGTTCATTGTTCTGAATGATATTAAAATCCTCAATACCAGTTCTTAATTCCGGCAAAGATTCAATTTCTTTCAGGATTGCTTTTGCATAGTCTGATCTGTAGTTAACATCAGACAAGGCGATCTCTTCTAAAGATTCAATTAATTTATGAAAGGAAATTATAGTTCTGAAAGGGCTTTTTTTGAACAAATGAGTCTTCATCTGAAATGTAGTTTAGAATGCAAAATTAGTAATTAAGTCAATCTGAAGTTTCATTTCTTACAAATATTTTTACACGTCCTTTCAATCTGACTTAAAAACAAAAAAGTCCTCAAATGAGGACTTTTATATGATTCAAAATTGTCTTTTAATTACAATTTAGCAACATGTTTCGTTAATTTAGACTTCAGGTTAGAAGCTTTATTATCATGAATGATATTCTTTTTAGCTAACTTATCAATCATAGAGATTACAGTTGATAATTTTGCAGCAGCATCAGATTTATCGGTAGCTAATCTTAACGCTTTGATAGCATTACGAGTAGTTTTATGCTGATATCTGTTAAGAACTCTTTTCTTTTCGTTACTTCTGATTCTTTTTAATGCTGACTTATGATTTGCCATTTCTTTTAATTTTAGATGTAATAATTATTATAAATACTAGTTAAAAAAGAAAAACCTCCCACAATTGTAAAACAATCACTTTGGTTTTAACTAATAAAACAAAAACCGAGACACCAATTTTTATTTTACAAAACTTATTTACAACTAATTTTGTAGTCCGTAGGGGAATCGAACCCCTGTTACCAGGATGAAAACCTGGCGTCCTAACCCCTAGACGAACGGACCTTAATTCTTCTAAGTTAGAAACTCTTCAATATGTAATATAACTTGTAGTCCGTGGGGGAATCGAACCCCCCTTACCAGGATGAAAACCTGGCGTCCTAACCGATAGACGAACGGACCATGCTTCTGTATTGCGGATGCAAAGATACATCTATTTTTTATTTGCGCAACACCTAATGCAAAAAAATATATATTTTTTTAATAAGCCTTAGCAAAAAGCACTCTTTTAGAGGAAGGTTTCCCAGTAAACACACAGGCTCCCGCTTCTTCTACAGCATCCAGAGGAATGCAACGAATCGTTGCTTTTGTCAAATCTTTTATCTTTTCTTCAGTCTCTGCAGTTCCGTCCCAATGAGCCGAAATAAAACCTCCTTTTCCTTCCAAGACTTCTTTAAACTCCTCAAAATTATTCACTTCCGTAATATGAGCATTACGATAATCTATCGCTTTTGTAAATAAATCGGTTTGAATCTTTTCCAAAAGGTCATTTATATGTTCAACTATTTTTTCGCTTGCAACAACTTCTTTAGTCAAATTATCACGTCTTGCCACTTCAAAAGTTCCATTTTCTAAATCTTTTGGCCCAACAGCAATTCGAACGGGAACCCCTTTTAATTCCCATTCCGCAAACTTGAATCCCGGCTTTTGCGTTGTTCTGTCATCATATTTAACAGAGATCTTAAGTTTTCTTAGCTTAACCGCCAATTCATTTACTGCTGCCGTAATTTGCTCTAACTGCTCATCCGTTTTATGAATTGGCACAATTACAACCTGTATCGGCGCTAAGTTTGGAGGCAGAACCAATCCCTGATCATCAGAATGCGTCATAATTAATGCTCCCATCAAACGAGTAGAAACCCCCCATGAAGTCCCCCAAACATACTCCTGTTTTCCTTCAGCATTTGCAAACTTCACATCAAAAGCTTTTGCAAAGTTCTGACCCAAGAAATGAGATGTTCCTGCCTGCAACGCCTTACCGTCCTGCATTAATGCTTCAATACAATAAGT
This sequence comes from Flavobacterium calami, assembly GCF_038290035.1. Taxonomy (NCBI): domain Bacteria; kingdom Pseudomonadati; phylum Bacteroidota; class Flavobacteriia; order Flavobacteriales; family Flavobacteriaceae; genus Flavobacterium; species Flavobacterium calami. The sequence goes on along the minus strand of NZ_JBBYHS010000010.1, from coordinate 176,611 downwards.
CTCATCTGCTCCAGCAAAACGTTCAGTTTCTGTCTTGAATCCTTTGACCACTGGAATTGCCATGAAATTTTCTGCAAAATCAGCATAAACATTCATCATTTTTTCAGATTCCTCAATTGCTTCTGTTTTTGTAGCATGAGCCGTATGCCCTTCCTGCCATAAGAATTCAGCAGTTCTCAAAAACAAACGTGTACGCATTTCCCAACGAACTACATTTGCCCACTGATTAATTAATAAAGGTAAATCTCTATAAGATTGCACCCATCCTTTATATGTAGACCAGATAATAGCCTCACTTGTCGGACGAACAATAAGTTCCTCTTCCAGTTTCGCATTTGGATCAACCATTAATTTCCCCGGCCTATCTTCATCGTTTTTTAATCTGTAATGTGTTACAACAGCACATTCTTTTGCAAATCCTTCGGCATTTTTTTCTTCTGCTTCGAACATGCTCTTAGGCACGAATAAAGGAAAATAAGCATTTTGATGACCTGTTTCCTTAAACATCCTGTCCAGCTCTGCCTGCATTTTTTCCCAGATTGCATACCCGTATGGTTTAATTACCATACAGCCTCTAACTCCTGAATTTTCGGCAAGGTCTGCTTTAACAACCAGTTCATTATACCATTTTGAATAATCTTCTGATCTTGTAGTGAGGTTCTTACTCATATTGAATAGTTTGGCACAAATTTTGTTTTATTTTTTTTAACTAAATAGTTTGACAAAACTAACTATTTTTGTAATGTGCAACAATAAAAAACACCACAGATATGAAAACTTCCACCTCTTACCGCCAAAACTCAGGTTATTTTTATGCAATAGCATTACTGGGTTTTCTATTAACATCTTGTGGCTCTTACCAAAACTCTTCTTATCATGATAATGATGGCGTTTATGGCAACTCATCAACCACGTATGTGCAACAAACAAATTCCACAAACAATCAATATAAAGATTATTTTAAATCATTGCAAAATGACGGACAACCAACAGAAATTTTTACAGATGTTGACAATTATGGCAATTACGCAGTAAACGACAGCACCCAGACTTCTGCTACAGCTTATCCCGGCTGGGGAAGCTCAAATTCAGAAGTCTCTGTAAATGTATATTCTGATCCTTACTGGTCTATGGGATTTGGTTTTGGTTGGGGATATCCATATTATGGTTATGGATGGGGCTACCCATATTACGGATGGGGTTATTACCCGGGATGGGGTTATCCGGGATGGGGCTATCCTGGTTATTACCCAATTCACCATGGATACTACTCTTATAGCTATGGAAGAAGAGGTTCAGCCGCTTACTACGGCAGCAGAAACTATTCCTCTAACAGAAGCTACGCTACAAACAGAAACTACACTTCTGGCAGGAATTACAGCTCGTCTAACAGAAACTACACATCCTCTAACAGAAGCTATACCTCTAACAGATCTAATAATTTTTCAGATTACAGAAGAAGTTCTACCACAAACAGAACATCAAGTCCAACTTTTACAAACAGAAGCAGTTCTTCTCAAAACAATAGTTACGATTATTCAGGCAGAAGATCGAACAGTACATCTAACACTAACAGAAGTTATAACTACAATAATAACAACAGCAACTCATCAAGAAGCTATTCAGCACCAAGTTCTTCATCTTCCCGTTCTTACAACAGTGGAGGCGGTGGCGGAAGTATGAGATCATCCGGTGGAGGTGGAGGCGGCGGAAGATCGTACGGTGGCGGTGGCGGTGGAAGAAGGTAACATTTCCCTTCTTCATCGTATCTAATTACACATTAAAATTCGACCAAAATGAAAAAAATATTCTTCCTATTAATAACAGGACTAACTGTCAGTGTCTCAAATTCTCAGGAAATTTCAGATGCGATGCGGTATGCACAGGACAACATAACCGGAACTGCCCGTTTTAGAGCCATGGGAGGTGCATTTGGAGCGCTCGGAGGAGATCTTTCTGCTCTGACTGTGAACCCTGCCGGATCTGCTATTTTTTCAAACAATCAAATCGGAATTACATTTAGCAATCAAAATATTAAAAACAATTCTAATTATTTTGGCAATCCCACCAGCGACAAGGAAAATTCTTTTATTCTAAACCAAGCCGGAGCCGTTTTTGTTTTTAAGGATCAAAATCCAAATAGCAACTGGAAAAAAATTGCTATTGGAACCACTTATGAAAATACAGGAAATTTCAATAATAGCATTTTCTCAGCTGGAATTAATCAAAATAATTCTATAGACGGCTATTTTTTAGACTTTGCTGATGGAATTCCTCTGGGAAACATCAATGGTTTTGATTACAGAGATTTATATTACGACGAACAACAGGCTTATTTTGGTGTTAAAGGAAAGGTAATCATACCCGTTAACCCACTTGATCCCGATAACACACAATATGAAACCAATGTTCCTGCAGCTGGTCGCTATTATCAGGAAAATGAAATTTACACCAGTGGCTACAACAGTAAATTAGGTTTTAATATTGCCACTTCCTACAAAGATCGTATTTATTTTGGAGCAAACTTAAATCTGCATATTACAGATTACAGAAGAACCAGCAGTTTTTACGAAAGCAACAGCAACGATCTCGAAGCAACTCCAACCATATCTGATGTACGTTTCAACAATAATTTATACACTTACGGAAACGGATTTTCTTTTCAATTAGGAACCATTGCAAAAGTAACCGATGCTCTGAGACTTGGAGTTGCTTACGAATCAAACACATGGTATCACCTGTATGATGAGATTTCGCAAAGCCTCTATTCTACCCTACAAGCAGCTGGGCAACCGGAAATTTACGAAAGTGTAAACCCGGAAATTATAAACGTTTACGATCCTTATGATTTACAAACCCCTGGGAAATTCACATTCAGCGGTGCGTATATATTTGGAAAATCCGGTTTAATTAGTATTGACTACTCTATTAAAGACTATGGAAACACTAAATTTAAACCAACAAATGACTCAGGATTCAGACAGCTAAACAGCAACATGAATCACCAGCTCACTACCAACAGCGAATTACGCATTGGTGGAGAATTAAAAATCAAGCGATTAAGTTTACGCGGAGGATATCGTTTTGAAGGAAGTCCTTATAAAGACGGAAGAACTATTGGAGACTTAAACAGCTACTCTGCAGGTTTGGGCTATAATTTTGGATCAACCAAATTCGATTTAGCTTATTCCTACACTGAAAGAGATTCTAATCAGCGGTTTTTTGAGGCGGGAGCATTTACTGGCGCACCAAACATCACATCAAAACTTAACAATGTTACGTTTACCTTATTATTTGAATTGTAATTAAAAATCAAAATAGATGATTGAAAATTTCCGTCTGGTTTTTCCCGGCGGATTTTTTTTAGCCCCGATAGAAGTGAAAATCCTTTTGTGCCGGGGTTCGGCACAAAAGATTGTAACGGATAGCGGGAATAGCTTCTGAAAAAGCACCTAAATGAAAGCTAAACAAGCTGTGTTTGAATAAAAAAGTGTAATTTTGCACTCCAATTTATAAAAGTATGAGAACCAAGTCTTTAAAAAAGAACAAAATTAACGTTATCACTCTTGGGTGTTCGAAAAATGTATATGACAGCGAAGTGCTTATGGGGCAGCTTCGTGCAAATGGAAAAGAAGTTACTCACGAAGCGACTGCAAAAGAAGAAGGAAACATTATCGTAATCAATACTTGCGGTTTTATTGACAATGCGAAAGCGGAATCGGTAAACATGATTTTGGAATATGCTGATAAAAAAGACAAAGGTTTAGTCGACAAGGTTTTTGTAACAGGATGTTTATCTGAACGCTACAGGCCTGATCTGGAAAAAGAAATTCCGAATGTGGATCAATATTTTGGAACTACAGAACTGCCTCAGCTATTGAAAGCACTGGGCGCAGATTATAAACATGAATTATTAGGAGAGCGTTTAACCACTACTCCAAAAAATTATGCGTACTTAAAAATTGCCGAAGGCTGCGACAGACCCTGTAGTTTCTGTGCAATTCCGTTAATGCGTGGTTCACATGTTTCTCAGCCAATTGAAAAATTAGTTAAAGAAGCACAAGGTTTAGCTAAAAACGGCGTTAAAGAATTAATATTGATTGCTCAGGATTTAACTTATTATGGATTAGACCTGTATAAAAAAAGAAATCTTGCAGAATTATTGGAAGCATTGGCAGCAGTTGAAGGCATTGAATGGATTCGTTTACATTACGCCTACCCTACAGGTTTCCCGATGGATGTTCTGGAATTAATGAAACGCGAGCCTAAAATTTGCAACTATATTGATATTCCGTTACAGCATATTTCAGACAATATTTTGAAATCGATGCGTCGTGGTACTACTCAGGCAAAAACGACTCAGTTGTTGAAAGATTTTCGTGCTGCAGTTCCGGGAATGGCTATCAGAACTACTTTGATTGTTGGTTATCCGGGAGAGACACAGGAAGATTTTGAAATTTTGAAAGATTTTGTTCAGGAAATGAAATTTGACAGAATGGGCTGTTTTGCCTATTCTCATGAAGAAAATACACACGCATATTTATTGGAAGATGATGTTCCTGCCGATGTAAAACAAGCCAGAGCCAATGAAATTATGGAATTGCAATCGCAAATTTCATGGGATTTGAATCAGGAAAAAGTGGGTCAGGTTTACAAATGTATCATTGACAGAAAAGAAGGTGCCCATTTTGTTGGAAGAACAGAATTTGACAGCCCTGATGTGGATAATGAAGTTTTAATAGACGCATCAAAACATTATGTAAAAACCGGCGAATTTGTTAATATCAGGATAATTGAAGCAACAGAATTTGATTTATACGGAGAACCTGCTTAAATTTACGATAACCAATCATCAATTTTAAAAATTATGAAACCTATTCAATCCATTTTTCTTTTTGCTTTCGCTCTATTAAGTTACAATTCTGTTTCAGCACAATATGGTAACGGATACAATAATGGCTATGGAAATGGTTACGGAAGAGGCGGTGGAATGGGAATGGACAGAAGCATGATGCAGGGTCCACAAAGCAGCCCAAGCAAACCAAAAGAAGTTCCCGTAGAAGAAACAGCTGCCAAACTTGTTGAACAAATGAAACCTGAAGTAAACCTTGACGAATTACAGGCAATTGCTATTACAAATGTTTTAGCAGACAGTATGAGAGAGCAAGGTGTCCTTTTGAAAAACGAAAGCAGTAGTCAGGATCAGAAAATTGAGCAGATAAACGCTTTGAGAGAAGTTACAACTAAAAAAATAACTGCTTTTTTAAATCCTGGACAAGTTGAAAAATACACCACTTTTATGGCTAACTTTAAGGAAATAAAAAAATCAAAAGATAAAAAGAAAAAAGGTAAAGATTCAAAAGAAAACAAAGAAGAAAAAAAAGATACTGAAGCAATAAAACCTGCAGAATAATTATCCTGATTTAACCTAAAACTGTAATTAAACATGTTAAAAAAACATTTTTTTTATCTGATTTCAGCAATTATCATCACCTCCTGCGGAACAAAAAATCCGTATAAGACTACCGAAAAAGTCTACGACCAGCAGCTTAAAAATTTAGAAAACCAAATTACAAGCAAAGAAGTCCAGCCTATACCTCCAGTAGTTCCTCCTGTGGTCATTGATACTACTTATGCTTCGCAATTGGGAATTGTAAAAGATACTCTTTCTAAAACAGGATCTACAGCTTTATTAAATGGCATTACCACAGAATGGATTGGAACTGTCAATTTCAATTTAAGAAAACCAAGTTTTATCATTATACACCATACTGCACAAGACTCTCTCCAACAAACCGTTAGTACATTTACAAAAACCAGAACACAGGTAAGTGCACACTACATTATTTCTGAAAATGGAAAAGTGGTTCAAATGCTAAATGATTATTTGAGAGCGTGGCATGCCGGTTCCTCTACATGGGGAAAAAACACCGATTTAAATTCCTCATCCATAGGTATCGAGCTTGACAACAATGGTTTCAAACCTTTTACAGAAGCCCAAATCAGCAGTTTAGTAGCTCTTTTAACAAAATTAAAAAAAGATTACAACATCCCGACACAAAATATATTAGGTCATGCTGATATTGCTCCGGGTAGAAAACAAGACCCGAGTGCTTTATTTCCATGGAAAACATTAGCAGAAAAAGGTTTTGGCATCTGGCCTGATGAAATTTTAGAAGAAGCTCCTTTTGATTTTAAAATAGAACCTGCGTTGCGAATTATTGGTTACAATACCAAAAATCTTTCGGCAGCGATCCAGGCTTTTAAACTGCATTATATACAAACTGACACTAGTTCTGTTCTAGACCGCAAAACAATTGATACTATTTATTCTATTTATAAAAAACAGATTCAATAAAATTCAATAAAAGAGTACTCTATTAAAAAATAACAAAAAACGCATTCCTGAGAATATTTCACAGAGAATGCGTTTTTTATGTCCTTAAATCTCATGAATTACTATTTGCCAAAATCTGCTTTAAAACTATATTTACTTGATGCAGAACCTAAATCAATCAAAAAATAAATCTAAATACAATCTTTACAGCTTGACAAAACATAACTTTTAGTAGTAATTAAGACATTTTATTTACAGTAAAGGCTTCGACTCCGCACAACCTGACACTAGTCTTCATATTACACTCAAAACACTAACTCATATAAAAAGTCATTTATATAAGCAACAGAGTTCTTTTCTTCTTACAACATATCTTATTCTCCATAGATCTAAATTATCTGTATAGGAAATTATAAATCTAAATTCAATTACCAATAAAAAAGCTGCCAAAAATTTTACAATTTTTGACAGCTTCCAAAAAAAAAAAAAAAAATATCAGTCTTTATCTCTATAAAGAGTATATTGTTGCTATTAGCTTAGAATCCGTAAACTAAAGCCAAAAGTACCTGAGAAGCAGATTTAGAAGGAGCTAAATCAGAATCTACGAACATAACTTCGTCTGAATTAGAATCAAGTCTAAACTCCGGAATAATAGTCAAACCGTGTATTTTGTAATTTCCTGACAAAGTAAAAGCTGTAACATCTGTATCTAAAGAACCTTCTTTTGATTTAAAATACTCACCACGTAGTCCTAAAGAAAAAGCATCACTGATGGCATAAGAAGGATATAAAGCCGCTCCTGTATACCCAACATCACCTTCATTTGAAAAATCAGCAGCATTTAAACCTAATTTAAATTTATCAGTTAATTGAAATGTTGCAGTCAAATCAATAATCGTTCCGCTTACAGAACCATCCATAAAATTCAAATATGCACTCGCTTTATCCGTTACATAAGACAATTGACCTCCTACGGCATTTAATCCTTTTTGTGAATCTGCTTTATATGTATTCCAAGAGTCATTAAACACTCCTAACATTGCTCCAAATTTCTCCGTTATGGCATAATTTGCTTTAATACCCGCATTCTGGAAAGGCCCGTTGGTAAATAAATAAGAAGTAGAGTAGTGAAAGTTACCTACAGGAGAGATTACCTCATACCCTATAAATGTACCCATATAGCCCGCAGTTAAGCTAAGTTTATCAGTAACTGCATAACTAGCGTACAAATTTTGGATATGGAATGAATTGTCCGCATTTGAAGCACTTCCATCACCATTTGGTATCGATTGGTATTGACCTCTTGGTCCAAAAGAAATTTCACCAACAAAAGAAATGTTTTTTATTTTTTTCTTCAAAGCAATGTCTAACATTCCTAAAGAAACAGAGTTCTGATCTGTTGCGAAACTTGTTGGGATATTAGGAACTTTGGCAAAATCGTATTTGTAATATATATCTCCCGAACCTGAGATTTCTAAAGGAGTAGTTTCTGGTGCTTCATCTTGTGCAAATGCAAAACTTGTTGTTAAGGCTAATGATAAAATACATAATACTTTTTTCATGTGTAAATTGGTTTTAGTTAATTAATTTGATTCTGGTTAGTTAAATTTTTATCTATTATTTATAATACGATTTCACTTTTTGAACTTCAAATCCCGTCTAAATCACCATCATTTTCTTCAGCGAATTTATTAACTTTTGTATGAGTAAAACAATCGAAATCTATTTTTTTACCGTTTTAAAAGCAGAATTACGGATTACAAAAATTAAATTCAAAATAATCGTTTTTTCATATTAATACGGGTGTGTTTTTAAAAATACAACAATACATTTTAAACAATTATCACTAAAAAAAATAGGGTTTCAAATAAAAATAAAAACCAAAATACGGTATTTCCCACTTTTATTCAAACAAAAAATAACTTACACCCATTTAAAACAAGGGGTACTTAAGAAATATTAAAAAATAAAACCTAAAAACACATTTAAGACACCTAATAATTCACAAAGAAAAAACACATACCTAATTCTTACAAAAAATATTCCCGAAAATCAATATGAATCTCAAAAACTTTAAACTCTAAAAACGAAAAAAGCCTGCTCAAAAACGAACAGGCTTTATCACTCAACAAACAAAAAAGTATTTATTCCTTAGTATTGTATTTTCTTAAAAAATTACGAATCTTAATCCCTGATTCTTTTAGATCTTTTTCTTTCCAGTTTCCTTGCGACTTAGCCGATGTATACAAAATAGAACATGTTTCGTCTTTATCAGACACTGACCATGTAATCCAGCTTAATTTTCGGGCTTCCATCCAGTCAATATATTCCTGCCAGGCTTTCATATTCAAAGCTCCGTCTCCAGAAGCTTCCATACCGGCAGATTCAGACACAAAAACCGGCAAACCGCTTTTAATAGCTTCGTCAGTCCTGTCTCTTAATTCTTTTCCGTGAGTAGCTGCATAAAAATGCATCGTATACATTATATTATTGTATCCTGAAATCGGATCAGCCGCCGGAAGATTTAAATCCTGATCCCAATGCGGAGAACCAACCAAAATAATATTATTAGAATCATTCTCTCTTATCACCTTAATTACTTCTTCGGCATACGCCTTAATTTCTGGCCATGTTTCGTTATCAGGCTCATTAAATATTTCATATATTATATTAGGATACTTTGCATACTTTTTAGACATCTCTGCAAAAAAGACCTTTGCTTCTTTTAGATTCACATTATGGCTATGCCAATCGATAATTACATATATATCTGACTTTATCGCACCTTTTATGACCGCCTCTATTTTTTCTTTTGAAAATCGAGGATCATTTATATAAGCCTTCTCTCCTAACTCGATTCCCATTGCCGCACGGACCACATTGCATTTAAAATCTTTTTTAAGCCAATCAACCGCTTTTTCATTGTAAAATCTTGGCCACATACTATGCCAGCCAAAACTCATTCCGCGCAGAACTACCGGATTATTACTCTTATCTGTTAATTGAGTCCCCTGTACACTTAATTGCCCATGCTTTTTTACAAATTGAGCATTGGCTGAAGACATTAATAACAGTAAAACGATCAAAAATTTATTGATTGAGCTCATAATAATCATTTTACGGAATTAATCTCAATGTAATTACATCATGAGAAGCCAGGTCTGCTGTAAAGTTCTTTTTTGTATTGCCTGCTTCTTTGTTTTTCCAAAGGTCTTTTAACTTGAAAACTGTTTTGCTAAAATCGGCTTCATAACCAAAATCTTTATCTTTTATCACGTGCTTTTTCCAGTCGAAATTAATTTTTTTGGCTGCTTCGCTTCTGTTTAAAAAAGTAACAGCCCAATTCCCATCAGATAATGGTTTTACCCAAACTTCCAAACCATCTTCAGCAAGATATTTAAAACCCTGAACACCTAATTTATCCTGATTAACCGCTATTAATTCTTTATTAGTCAAAATAGCCAGTGTTTCTTTAGACATTTTTCTGTAGTCATTTCCGCTAAATAGTGGTGACGCCAGTATACACCATAAACTAAAATGTGCTTTGTCTTCGGTATCATTCATTTCATTTCCGACTTCCATCATATCAAAATCGTTCCAATGGTCCGGACCAGAATATTTACGAATATCTTTTCGCATATCTGCAATTTTCATGAATCCCCAGGACGACCAGTTTTCAGGATGTTTAAATTCACAGTCAAAGCACGGGTAAATATCGCCTGAAATCCTCCAAAGATTCCCAACAGGTTTTCCCCACTCCCAAGGCTGGTTATCCCCCCATTCACAAAGACTAAACATAATTGGTCTTCCGGCCGTTTTTAATGCATTACTCATTGTTGTATATGCTTCCGGAGCAGTAATGCCTTTTGTATTACACCAATCGTATTTAAGAAAATCAATTCCGAGTTTGGCATAAAAACGGGCATCCTGATATTCATAACCGCGTGTACCTGGATAACCGGCACAAGTGTGAGTTCCTGCACAATTATATAAACCAAACTTCAGACCTTTACTATGCACATAATCTACTACAGCTTTCATACCGTTTGGAAATTTAACTGGATCCGGTACTAAATCTCCATTTGCGTCACGCTCTTTTGCCATCCAGCCATCGTCTAATACAATATAATTGTAACCTGCTGCTGCCAAACCTGAAGAAACCATAATATCTGCTGTTTCTTTTACCAGCTTTTCATCAATATTGGTTGCAAAAGTATTCCATGAGTTCCAACCCATTGGCGGTGTCATGGCTAAACCTTCAAATTTCCCTCCCGTTTGATTGTGTGTATTCCCCTGACCGAAACCTAATGTTAAAACACATAAACTTAATACTAAAATTATTTTTTTCATTCTTTCAATTTTTAAACTACTTTATAAAAAATGTTCCCTAATTTTTCAACCAGGGAACATTTTTAACTAACTCAAATTAAACCGAAATATTTATTTTAAAACAAATCCCATATCATCTAAATAAATAGTATTTCCTCCAAAATTACCAGATTCCTGTAAAGTCAGCTGATCGAAAGTTGTTGGATTACCTATTTCAGAAAAAGGAATTTCAATATAAGTCCAAACTGGACTCAGGGATCTTTTAATCTGATATGCCCATCCGCCAAACACAAATGTCAAACTTGCATTTGTATTTGATGAAGCACTCTTAACCCTTACCCTAAAGGCCTTATACTTAGAAACATCTCTAGAATTAAATTTCATATCAGCTCCATCCCATCCATTAAAAACAATTTTCAAAGAAGCATTACCCTGAGCTTTATCAGTAACATAATTTGTATTAAACTCATTACCACTCCATGTCCAGTGTCCGATATCTCCCTGCAAAACATCATCATATAATGCAGACCCTACTGTTACACCAGAAGGTGTTGTACCTGAGATATTTGAAACAGTAATATATTTGCCATTCCCATTGGCAGGCATTTTAAATGAAATTTCAGTTAATGTAGAAGATAAAACAGTTGCATTCTCAGTCCCTACCTTTACTATAGGATTTAAAAAATAATTACCATTAATTGTAACAACATCTCCTTCAGCAGGATTTTCAGAATTAAACCAATTGAAAGTTGGCACAGGCGGCGCTACCATTATATCAAACTCAGCTGTACCATTCTCGGTAACAACCTTAACTTTATTTGACGAATTTGCGTAAGGTGTTTTTTCATCAACCAATATAATTATATCAGTATCCGTAACGAATTCCGGACCAAAATAAGTATCATAATCATTAAAATAAACTTTTTTAGTAGATAATAATCCTTTTCCGTGAATAACATAATAGTTTTTAGGATCAACCACACTTACTGGTTCCAGGGGCTTAATAGTCCCGTCTTCATAGTAACCGGAAGGCATAATCGACTCGATTACCGGACCTCCTGAAACTGAATCATTATCATCATTTGAGCAGGAAGTAAAAAACATCAGTAATAACAACCATGTCGCACAAGCTGTTAACGAAATAATTTTTAAATTTTTCATATTTTATATTTTAAAATTATTTAAAAGTATATGGTACTACTTCTTTCAATTTAGGGTTTTTAGTCAAGTCATCTGCCGGATATGGCAACAACAGGTTTGTTGCAGAAATAACAATATGTTTTTCCGTCAATCTGTTTCCTCTGTTTTGAGCTTCAAGAATCGCTTTAGCTTTATCAAATGGCAAGCGTCCTAAATCAAAATAATAATCTCCTTCACAAGCTAATTCTGCACGTCTTTCTTTAAAAATATCATCAAATGTAATTACAGATTTTGGAGCCAGACCAGCTCTTTTTCGAACTGCATTATAAGATTTAAGTGCGTTTGCATCTGTAGTACTTCCTGATTGTCCGCCAAGAATTGCTTCTGCATGAATCAATAACAATTCAGCATAACGCATCATATAGCTATTCATACTGCTTTCTCCGTTAAAAGCAGGGTTAAAAGCACCGGTTATTGGAAGATTTTCCTTTCCGATTACGTATTTCTTTAATCCGGCTCCTGAGTTCTGAGCTTCATACTGTATATCAAAAGTATAACCTAAGATTTTTGGTGCACCCAAATCAAGTGTTTGTGCATAAGTTAAATTTGGATAATAGTCTCCCGGAAGCATAAAAGTTTCTATTCTTCTTTTATCTCCGCTTTCAAATCCATTTTTAATCAAATCCTGAGAAGGTGCAATCTGTCCTGAATAAGAAGTTTCAACAAGTCTGTTTTCAGGAGCAAATAATGTATTGGAAAAATTACCATCAAAATATCCACCGGTTCCTGTCCATTGCCATGCAAAAATAGATTCTTCATTATTATTGTTTTTTTGTAAAAACAAATCTGCAAAAGATTTTTCAGGCAATTCGTCACCACCTAGTAATTTAAATTCACCGCTATTAATTACCTCCTGAGCCATTTGTCTTGCCAGATCATATTTCTTTTGATACAAATACACCTTAGCCAGCATAGCTTTTGCAGAACCACTAGAAACGTGAGCATTTGCAGCATAGTCTGAACCTCTGTTTTTAGTTCTTAAATTTTCTATTGCAAATTTTAAATCATTTTCTATGAATTTATAAACATCTTCAGTCGGATTACTTGGAATAACGTAATTTTTAGAATAATCAGCATTGTTTTCAATAATAGGCACATTTCCCCATAATCTTACTAAAAAGAAATAAGAAAAAGCTCTGATAAAATGACATTCACCTAAAGCATTATTCAACGATTCTCTACTTACATTAGGCCCAACACTTTGAGGCAAATTACTGATATAAGCATTTGAATTTGCTATTGCTCCGAAACAAGATCTCCATGAGTCAGAAATATAACTTGATGTATTGGTAAAACTAAGATCGGTAAACTTACCAAAGTCATTATATATATCCGCATACATATTTCCTGAAATAACATCAGTAATACCATAAAACCCAGCTTTATTCATATTAAACCACACCAAACCATAAAGTCCATTGGTAGCATTGTCTACTTTTAGATCCGAATCATAATAGTTTCCGATTGTAGGATTTCCTTCTGCAGGAACATCTATAAAGTCCTGAGAGCAAGAAGAAGAGAAAAGCATCAATAACGCCATAAAGCCAACTGTTCCTTTTTTATATATATTTTTCATAATTTTTTTTATTAAAATTCTACATTAAAACCAAAAGAAATTTGTCTTGGGATCGGATAACGTCCATTATCAATACCTGACATTAAAGCATCCTGATTGTAAGAACCAACCTCCGGATCATATCCTGTATATTTTGTAAAAGTAAACAGATTTTGTCCTGAAGCATAAAACCTTAATCTTGACAATTTAATCTTTGAAATCATGTCTATTGGCAACGAATAACCCAAAGTTACATTCTGAATTCTTAAATAAGACCCATCTTCAATCATGCGCGTTGAAACTGAATTATTAATATGATCATAAGCTGAAGGTGTTGGCATAGAACCGTCTAAGTTTGTTGATGAATAAAAATCTGCAGCTTCTGTTAAATAATTTGTTCCCAAATTACTATTCATTGTTCCTGATGCACGTGTTAAATTCAGAAGCTTATTACCTACAGTCCCCTGAACAAAAACTGACAGGTCTACATTTTTATACTTAAAATTATTAGTAAAACCATAAGAGAATTTTGGATTTGGATTACCAATATTTGTTAAGTCACTTTGATCTATTTTTCCATCATTATTCAAATCTTCATAAATGACATCTCCTTTTACAAAATCAGGCAATAAAGAGTTTGTTCCGTTTTTCAGTACAACTCTGTTTCCCGCACCGTCTACATGCCCGTATTTCAGTAAATCATCATCAGTTCTGTAGATACCTAATGCTTTATAACCTAAAAATGAACCAATTGGCAAACCTTCCTGAGTTCTTGTAACACTTACTGTGTTATAAGCAAGAGTTCCTGTTGTCTTCACAATATTCAAACCTGCCATATCTGTAACCTCGTTTACATATCTTGTGAAATTTAAGCTAGAATCCCATGAGAAATTTTCTGTAAATTTATTATGATATCCCAAAGTAATCTCGATACCTTTATTCTGCATGCTTCCAAGATTAAAGTAAGGAGGATTAACCCCACCCTCATAATCTCCACCTCCAGAAAGGTAATTTGGCAACGGAACCTGATACAGGAAGTTTTTAGAAACTTTTTTGTATAAATCTAATGAAGCAGTCAGTTTAGAATCAAACATTGTAAAATCTAAACCTACATTTGTCTGCTCCTGCGTTTCCCATTTCAAATTTGTATTAGGAGTATTAGAAGGTAGATAAGATGTTCCCATAGAACTAATTACCACATGTAAATTAGAATCGTACAAATTATTTGGAATTTGATTATTTCCTGTTTGTCCCCAACCAACTCTCAGTTTAATATTGTCTACATATTTTCTGGTAGATTCCATAAAAGATTCGTTTGAAATTTTCCACGAACCACTGCCTGAAAAGAAAGTGCCCCATTTTTTTCCAACGAAAAATTTTGAAGAACCATCTGTTCTTACGGCTGCCGTAACACCATACTTATCTCCATAGTCATAAACTACCCTTCCTAAATAAGAAGCCAAAGTTTGTGTACCCGAATACGTGCTTTTAAGTTCCGCCTGAGCCAAATCAGAACCTGCCAGCGAATGATCGTTATTGTCTTTATAACCGTTTCCTACCATAGAATAGCCTTCCCAATGTGATCTGTTCGACTCCTGAGCAGCAAGAATTGTAAAATTATGCTTATCGAATGTTTTTCTGTAAGTTAGCATGTTTTTTAAATTCCATGAATTACCTGAAGAAGGATTATAATAAAGATTCGCAAAATCTTTTACAGCATTACCCAAAGTATACATAGGATCAAATCGCTGACCTAAGTTGTCATAGATATAACCACCAGCTTCAAAACGATATTCCAGACCTTTAAACAAATCAATTTGTGTATAAAAATTACCAGAATAGTTTTTTCTAACCAATGTATTAGAACCTAATAAAGAAGTCGCAACCGGATTGACAAATGAAGTCACACCCCCGGTCGGTGGACCTGCAAAAGCACCTGAAAGTTCTCTTACAGCAACATCAGGAGTAGCCAATAAAGAAGTCGCAACCACCCCATTAAACTGTCCGTTAAGAGTAAGATTTTCGTCAGTTATTGCTCCACTCATATTAACACCTACTTTAATAAAGCTGTTTACTTTGGCATCAATGTTTGCTCTTACATTATATCTTTTGAAACCTGATTCAATTACAATACCATCCTGATTCAGGACACCCCCGGAAATATAGTAATTAATCCCTTCTTTACCTCCTGAAAAAGACAACTGATTTGACATCATTATACCTGTCTGATAAATTTCATCCTGCCAGTCAGTACCTTTACCTAAAAGTTCAGGATGTGCAAATTCAGGACGTTTTGTAGAAGGATCGTAAACATCAGACAAAGCGTTTTGATGTCTTGCATATTGCTGTAAATTCATCGAATTAAGCTTCTTAGGCAAATTACTGATGGTATAAGAGTTTTCAAAAGTTAATTTACCAGTACCTTTTTTTCCTGATTTGGTCGTTACAATTACAACCCCATTTGCTCCTCTAGAACCATAGATTGCTGTTGCAGAAGCATCTTTTAAAATATCAATAGACTCGATATCACTAGGATTTATAAGAGCTAACGGGCTCTGAGTAATATTCCCGTTATTAGAAAAATTAGAATCACCCTGAGCATTTCTTCCAGAAGTAGAAGAGTTTCTTGCATCTCCTGAAATTGGCACTCCGTCAATTACATATAAAGGCTCATTTGTACCTGTTAAGGACGACACCCCTCTAATACGAACAGATACATTACTCCCAGGCTCACCAGAGTTACTATTAACAACAACCCCCGCTGCCTTACCCTGCATCATTTGATCAAAAGAAACTACTTTTAAATTTTCAATATCTTTTGTATTAATAGTCGAAATGGCACTGTTTACATCTTTTCTTTTCTGTGTACCATAACCAATTACAACTACATCTTTTAGATCCTCAACAATTGATTTCATAACAACATTTATTGTAGATTTACCATCAGCAGCAATTTTCTGAGAATTAAATCCAATGAAAGAAAATACCAAAGTTGAGTTGGGCGGTACATCTATGCTGTATTTACCGTCAAAATCGGTTGACGTTGTCGCTTTTGAACCTGCAACAGAAATATTCGCTCCCGGAATAGAAAGCCCTTTTTCATCTGTAACCGTTCCCGAAATTTTTACCTGAGCTGTAATAAAATTACTCGTAAGTAACAAAAATAATATCAATGGAATCGCTCTGTGACCAGCGTTCCAATGAATAAAATTAGTCATTAGTTTTTTCATAATAATTGTTTGGTTAGTTTAAAGTTTAATACTTTATAAAGCAGTAAAAAGCAAGTTAAATTTTTAACTGATTTATTTTTAACAAATCTATAACAGAAGTTGATGTAATGTTAATAGTATTATATCATTTGATGATAATATTTTTACTCAACCGATTTAAAAAAACATATACCAAAATAAAACAGCATATTTTTTACATATTTCACAACTTAACCCCTCAAAAACACCGTTTTCAATAAACAATAATTAATGAATCTATAAAATTTAAAACGATTTCGTTAAAAATAATATTTGTTTATGCAAAAAAAGTATCAACTACAATATACGCTTCAAACCTGAAAAATCCTCGCGATACTGACTTGGTGTACAGTTTTTAATCGCTTTAAAACTACGATTGAAGTTTGCAATATTATTGAATCCGGACTTAAAAGCCACTTCCGAAACACTCATGTCTTTTTCAACGAGCCAACGGGCAGCGTATCCAATCCGAATATCATTTATATAATTCACAAAGGTTTTTCCTGTACGTTTTTTTATAAAACGATTAAACGAAATTATAGACATATTTGCTACACTGGCAACATCTTCCAAAGTAATTTTTTCCGCAAAATGTTTTTGAACATATTCGTAAACAGTTTTCATTTTATCATAATCATCAAACGTATCATAATCTACTGTGTAAGTCGAAAGCAAACGCTGATTTCTGGAATTTGCCAAGTCATATAATAATGATGTAATTTCCAAAAAATAATCCATACCATCTAGTTTTGAAAGCCTTACAAGTCTTGGAGTTAACTCTTCTGCTACTTTTTTTGAAAATAAAATACCATGAATCGACCGATTAAACATATCCCGAATCGGATTCATAATACGCCTTGAGAGCAGTGATTCATGAAACAAATCATTATGAAACTGAATAGTAATTTCATGAATTTTTTTACTTGTACACTTATTCAATTCCCAACCATGATATAAATTCGGACCAATCAAAACCAATTCGACATTGTCAATTTCTTCAATATTATCTCCCACCACACGCTTCACTCCTTTTCCGTTTAAAATGAAATTAATTTCAAATTCCGGATGGTAATGCACCGGAAAATCAAAGCTGTCCTTAATCCTGTCAAAGACCAAAAAACTATCTCCGCTTGACAGAGGCGCAATCTCTCTGTAAAAATTTTTAGCTGTACTCATCTTTATTCTATATTTAAAAGATCATGAAACAATAAAATCATTTGCAATAATATGATATATAATTGATAAAATAATATTAATTATACGACAAACATACTTTTATCTTTGAAAAATATAATTATCATTTATTTAAAAATAACAAAAACAATAAATGGTAATGATTTTTAATCTACATTATTTTTACAGTTTTAATAATACAACAGTTAAAAATCCAAATGCAGATTTTTTAAAAAACTATTTCATTTTTCAAAATGTACTTTTATATTTTTAGCTTTAATGCTTAAATCATTTTTAAAAATAAATTATGCAAAAAACGCCCTTATTCCTTATTATAATTGCCTTTATTGGGATTTCATGCTCAACAAAAGCAACAACCATTGATACAAATTTGTCACTTTCGGATAAAAAAGCTACAAAAGAAACGACTGTTCTTTACAAAAAACTGCAACAATTGACCACTAAAGGCTATATGTTTGGGCATCAGGACGATTTGGCTTATGGTGTAAACTGGAAATATCAACCACTCCGCAGTGACATAAAAGATGTTGTTGGAGACTATCCTGCAGTCTATGGATGGGATATTGCAGGTCTTGAAAAAGATGATGCTAATAATATTGACGGAATTCCTTTTACTAAAATGAAACAATATATAAAAGAAGCAAATGAGCGAGGCGGTATTTCAACGATTAGCTGGCATTTTGATAATCCTGAAACCGGAAAAAATGCATGGGACAACACTCCAAATTCCCTAAAAACCATTTTACCGGGCGAAAAAAATCATATAAAATTCACATTATGGCTCGATAAGGCAGCCAGTTTCTTTTTGTCATTAAAAGATAAAAAAGGAAAAAACATCCCTGTTCTTTTCAGGCCTTACCATGAATTGACCGGTGGCTGGTTCTGGTGGGGAAAAGGAAATTGTACGCCTGAAGAATTTAAAACCATCTGGAAATTTACTTTCGAATACCTCCAAAAAAAAGGGGTTCATAATTTAATTTATGTCTACAACACCAGTAGTTTTAATTCGAAAGAAGCTTTTTTAGAAAACTATCCAGGCGATGATTATGCCGATATTTTAAGTTTTGACACTTACCAAAACAATGATGACAAAAACGGAGAAAAGTTTATAGCCGAAGTACAGAGTCAGCTTAAAATCATAGATAAAATTGCTCAAAAAAACCATAAATTAATTGCCTTGGCAGAAGCCGGATATGAAGCAATTCCTGACCCAAAATGGTGGACAGGAACTTTCTCCAAAGCTATTGGCGATTATAAAATTTCCTATGCTTTGCTGTGGAGAAATCATGGCTGGCAGGAGAAAGAACAAAAAATGCATTATTATGCACCCTATTCGGGTCAGGTAAGTGAAAAAGATTTTGTCGAATTTTACAATCTTGATAAAACTTTATTTGAAAAAGACATTAAAAAAACAACTAACAACTAAACTACAACCTTAAAAAAAAACTAAATGCACGACAAAATCAGCTTAAAAGAAAAAATAGGTTACGGACTTGGTGACGCCGCTTCTTCTATGTTCTGGAAAATCTTCAGTATGTACCTTCTGTTTTTCTATACCGATGTTTTCGGATTGGCGCCAGCTGTAGTAGGAACCATGTTTTTAATTACCCGGATCTGGGACTCCTGTTTTGATCCAATTGTGGGTATTATAGCTGACCGTACCAAAAGCAAGTGGGGAAAATTCAGACCTTATTTACTTTGGATCGCTATACCATTTGCCGTTATCGGTGTTCTGACATTTTACACTCCTGATTTTGACGAAAAAGGAAAAATAATCTACGCCTACGTAACATACTCTTTAATGATGATGATTTATTCATTGATTAATGTTCCGTACGCTTCACTATTAGGTGTAATGTCTTCTGACCGAAAAGACAGAAATACTTTATCCTCTTACCGAATGGTTTTTGCCTTTGGAGGAAGTCTTCTGGCTCTGTGGTTAATTGAACCATTAGTAAATTATTTTGGAGGAAACCTTAATTCCAAAACTGGCTGGCTGGCTACTATTGCCGTATTCGGAATTATAACAACAGCATTTTTCTGGGCTTGTTTTTTCTGGACAAAAGAAAGAATAAAACCAATAGATGACGAACAATCAAATTTAAAAGAAGATTTAAATGATTTATTAAAAAACAGACCGTGGTGGATTTTGCTGGGAGCAGGAATTGGAGCTTTAGTATTCAATTCGATCAGGGACGGAGCAGCTGTTTATTATTTTAAATATTATGTAAGCAGTAGTGTGAATTTTGATTTTTCTCTTTTCGGAACAGACTTTCACATGACCCCAACTTCTATCTATTTGGTACTAGGGCAAGCAGCCAATATAATCGGGGTTATTGTTGCAACGCCTATCGCCAATAAAATTGGTAAAAAGAAAACTTTTTTTGGCGCTATGGCCTTAGCTGCCATTTTAAGCCTAATATTCTACCTTTTCGGGAAAGAAGATATTTTCCTAATCATGAGTTTTCAGGTGTTAATTAGTATTTGTGCCGGCTGTATCTTCCCTCTGATCTGGTCGATGTATGCTGACAGTGCTGATTATTCAGAATGGAAACAGGGACGCAGAGCAACAGGCCTGGTTTTTTCAGCATCTTCAATGTCGCAAAAATTTGGATGGACCATTGGTGGTGCCGGAGCAGGATGGCTTTTGGGCTATTACGGTTTTCAGGCGAATGTCGAACAAACAGCAACTGCTCAAAACGGAATTCAGTTAATGTTAAGCATACTCCCGGCAATAGCAGCAGCAGTATCAGTAGCCTTTATTGCATTCTATCCATTATCTGAAGAAAAACTGCAAATCATAGAACAGGATTTAAACGAAAAAAGAGACCATATAAATTAAAAACACAGATATAGAAATCAATTGATATGACAACAATAACAACCACTACATTTCAGGATAGAAAAGTAGCATTAGAAAAAGAACATCAAACGCTTATTGAACAAAAAAATGAGCCCCAAAACACAATAGGAAACGGTATTTATCAGCGTTATAAAAATCCTGTCGTTACAGCTTCTCATGTACCTTTGAACTGGCGTTTTGATTTTAACGAAGATACAAACCCTTTTTTACAGGAGCGTATCGGAATGAATGCTGCGTTTAATGCCGGGGCAATCAAATGGAAAGGGAAATATTTACTGGCTGTCCGTGTTGAAGGAATTGACAGAAAATCTTTTTTTGCCATAGCAGAAAGCCCAAACGGCATTGATAATTTCAGATTTTGGGAGAAACCATGCGTGATTCCGCAAACTGAAGAACCGGATACCAACGTTTACGATATGCGTTTAATCAGCCATGAAGACGGTTGGATTTACGGTATTTTTTGTACCGAAAGAAAAGATCCAAAAGCTCCAAAAGGAGATACCAGTTCAGCTGTAGCCAATGCCGGAATCGTACGCACGAAAGATTTGGTAAACTGGGAAAGACTTCCTGATTTGATTTCAAATACAGGACAGCAGCGTAATGTGGTTTTACACCCTGAATTCGTTAACGGAAAATACGCTTTATACACACGACCGCAGGATGGTTTTATTGATGTTGGAGCCGGTGGCGGAATTGGCTTAGGCTATGTTGACGACATGAAAAACCCGATTGTAAGAAATGAGACAATTATTTTCGGAAAACAATATCACACCGTTTACGAATTGAAAAATGGTCTTGGCCCTGCTCCTATCAAAACCGAAAAAGGATGGCTGCATCTGGCACATGGAGTTCGTAATACTGCTGCTGGTTTGCGCTACACATTATATATGTTTATGACCGATTTAAATGATATTTCTAAAGTAACTCATGTCCCTGGCGGTCATTTTATGGGGCCTGAAGGTATTGAAAGAGTAGGAGACGTATCGAATGTATTATTTTCTAACGGATGGATTGAAGATACCGACGGGACTGTTTACATTTATTACGCGTCATCAGATACGAGGATGCATGTTGCTGTTTCTTCTGTAGAAAAATTAGTCGATTATGTAACTAATACTCCTGCTGATACTTTTATTTCTGCGGGTTCAGTAGAAACAATTATTAATCAAATCGAAAAAAATAACGCAATATAATTTATCGTGTCATTAAACTTATTAAAAACCGAATTACACGAAGAACTTAATAGTATCCTTGACTATTGGGAAAACAATACCATTGATTATAAAAACGGAGGTTTTGTCGGTCAAATTGATTACAAAAACGAAATCATACTTAATACAGAAAAAGGTTCTGTTTTAAATGCCCGGATTCTCTGGACATTTTCTGCCAGTTATCCGGTTACTCAAAATGAAAATCATAAAAAAATTGCCGAAAGAGCTTTTGAATATCTTTCGGCACATTTTTACGATACAAAATTTGGCGGTTTATTTTGGAGTATCAATGCTGACACCACTCCAAAAGACACTAAAAATCAAATATACGCCTTAGCTTTTGCTATTTATGGCTTATCGGAATTCTATGCTATTTCTCAAAACAAAAAAGCTTTAGAATTAGCCATTTCATTATACCAACAAATTGAAAAACACAGCTTTGACAAAATAAACAATGGTTATCTGGAAGCTTTTACCCAAGATTGGCAACCTATTGATGATTTACGCTTAAGCGAAAAAGACGCCAACGAAAAGAAAACCATGAATACGCATTTGCATATCGTAGAAGGTTATGCAAATTTGTACAAGGTCTGGAAAAATGAACAGCTAAAAGAGGTTATCGAAAATTTACTGCTTACCATCGAAAAACATTTTATCAATATCGAAACCGGACATTTACATTTGTTTTTTGATGAAAACTGGAATGAAAATGCAGACGTTATATCCTACGGTCACGATATCGAAGCGGCCTGGTTATTATTGCAATGTGCTGAAATTATTGAGAACAAAGAAATTATTGACAGGTTTCAAAAATATGCTGTTCAAATTGCCGATGCAACCACAGAAGGAATCGATACCGATGGCGGTTTATGGTATGAATTAGAACTAAAAAACAATCATCTAATCAAAGAAAAACACTGGTGGCCACAATCAGAGTTGCAAATTGGATTTTATACCGCTTATCAACTAACCGGTGATCAAAAATATCTGGATGTAGTCACTAAAAACTGGGAATTCACGAAAAAACACCTTATCGATCACGAAAACGGAGAATGGTTTTGGGGAATTTATCACGATTATACCGTGATGAAAAAAGACAAAGCGGGTTTTTGGAAATGTCCTTATCATAACGGTAGAGCCTGTTTAGAACTAATCAGTAGAATTCCGTAAAAAAATAACGCTAACAATACTGACTATGAAACCACTTTTTATCTTTAGTTTTTTTTTAATTTCTATATCAAACTTTGCACAAACCAATCTGATAAAAAACGGAGGATTTGAATCTGAAACGCTAAACTGGCGTGGTGATGTAGCTACTATTTCTCCTTATGATAAAAAAACAGGTAAAAACAGTGCAGTCATCAATCAGTTTACAGGTGCCGAATGGAAAGCTATCGATCAGATTGTAAACATTCCCAAAAAAACGTATGCGATCGAGTTTAGCGGCTGGGTCAAAGCCGATGGGATTGAAGGCGGCAAAGAAGCCTACAATGCAGGGTTAATCATTGCCGAATTTACTACCGGAAACGAAAAAAAAATAAGCTCTGAAAACATTGCTCAGGTAAAAGGAACGCTAGCCTGGACCAATTATACCAAAACGATTTTAGTTCCTGAAAAAGCACAAAATATCAGGATAATGCTGGCTTTGGCTCAAATAAACGGTTCTGCTTTTTTTGATGATATAAAAGCTATTGCACTTTCTGAAGAAGAATATTTTAGACTTCATCCGATTACCACTATTCCTGAAGGACAAAAAACAATTACACCTTTAAAACAATTTTCTAACGGCAATTTCGAAGACAATCTAAATTCATGGAATGGAAACGGAACAATTTCAACATCAGATAAAAAAGATGGAATTGCTGCGGTAGAAATCACTTCAAAAACTGCTGAATGGAAAGCAATTGATCAAGTAGCTGACATCAATGAAGGCGACAAAACCATCGAAATTTCGGGCTGGCTGAAAGCAAAAGATATTCAACAAGGTAAAGATCCTTGGAATAACGGCATGTTTATCATTGAATTCAAAAAAAACGAAACGACCAAGGCTGGCGATGACCAGGCAATAGGAATGATTACCGGAACTACAGACTGGACGTCTTTCAAAAAAACATTTCAAATTCCGGAAGGCGCAAAACAATACCGAATTATGGTTGCCATGAGTGTTTGCACCGGAACTCTATTAGCTGACAATATTGAAGTTAAGCTATCTAAATAAAATTTAAAATGAAAAACACATTTCTAAAAATAGTCTTTTTAAGTTGCTTATTTGTTGCTGCGATTGGCTGTTCATCTGATAACGAATCAAAAGATAAGGAAACTGAAGAGCCCGTTTTAGGCACAGATGGCTTAACAACAAAAAATGTGACCAATTATATCGTTGATAAAAAAGCCACAATAGAAACTGTAGCTTTATTTTACAACCTTAAAAAACTAGGCAAAACCAAAGTAGCCATTGGTCAGCAGGATGCTTTTAATAGTTTTTATCAGGATGCG
Organism: Flavobacterium calami; assembly: GCF_038290035.1. Lineage (NCBI taxonomy): Bacteria > Pseudomonadati > Bacteroidota > Flavobacteriia > Flavobacteriales > Flavobacteriaceae > Flavobacterium > Flavobacterium calami. The sequence continues at coordinate 152,178 of NZ_JBBYHS010000010.1, read as the reverse complement.
GGAGGCGACTCAGACATTAAAAAAAATACGGGTTATGATCCTGCGCTTTTGGGTTCGGATTTCATGTTTATTACCGATAAAAACAATAATAATCAATCTAATAACTGGTTTTATCAGCAAGAACAAAAAATTATCAGCGATACAAAAGCTGCTTATGCCAAAGGAATGATTAATACTTTTTCCTGGCATTTGAGAGAACCTTATAATGAAGATACTTTTTATACGGACGAAATGACAACCGACCAAAAAAGTAAGGCCTTTAAAAGTATTTTGCCAGGAGGAGCCAACCACGAATGGTACAAGAAAAAACTGGATAAGTTAGCAAGCGTATTTCTAAATTTAAAAGGCTCTAAAGGCGAATTGATTCCCGTAATCTTCAGACCTTTTCACGAATTTGACGGAAGCTGGTTTTGGTGGGGTGCTAATTTTTGTACTCCCGAAGAATATAAAACCAACTATAAATTTACCGTTGAATACCTCAGAGATACCAAGGGCGTACACAATCTTTTATACGCTTTCTCTCCTGACAATTCATACACAACAGCCGAAGGTTATTTAAGCCGTTATCCGGGTGATGCGTATGTAGATGTTTTAGGAATGGATAACTATGGCGATTTTAATAATCAGGGAAGTTTAGGAGTTAATAAAGCCAACGCAAAACTGAAAATGTTATCTAATATGGTTTTAACGAATAAAAAAATTGTGGCTTTGACCGAAACCGGTTATCGGGTTACATCAACCACACCACCTATTACAGATTGGTTTTCAGGTTATTTATATTCGGCACTTAATGATAATCCAATATTTGATGCTAACATTATTGAGGTAAATTATGTAATGTTTTGGTATAATGATGCAAACGGCTATTATGTACCTGTTAACTCTGTTTCGAATGCAGCTGATTTTAAAACATTTGCCTCAAAGCCTAAATCGGCATTATTGAATTCGTTGCCGAAAATGTATGAATTGCCAAAATAGTTTCTTAAAAACGTAAGCCCTAGCCCTGATAGAAGTGAAAATTCTTTTGTGCCGGGGTTCGGCACAAAAGATTGAAACGGATAGCAGGATTAGCTTCTAAAAATATACCTATGAAAAACAAACTTTTAAAAACCCTAGGATTAGCATTACTTTTTTCTACAATGGCGTGCCAATCGCAGGAAAGAATTACTGTAAAAGGAACGCAATTTTACAAAGGAGATAAACCGTATAGCTACATAGGCACGAATTACTGGTACGGAAGTATGCTTGCCTCTAAAAAAATAGGTGACCGAAAAAGACTCCTTCGCGAATTGGATTTGATGCAAAAAAACGGAATCGACAACTTACGTATTTTAGTAGGTGCCGATGGCGGGAAATATGATTTTACGGTACGTCCGGCGTTGCAATACGAGCAGGGAAAATATGATGAAGACTTGCTTGACGGCTTGGATTTCCTGATGAATGAAATGCGAAAACGCAAAATGTATGCGGTTTTGTATTTGACCAATAACTGGGAATGGTCCGGCGGAATGTCGCAATATCTGGAATGGAATGGCAAAGGTGCGATTCCGATTCCGAATATCGCTCCGAATACATGGCCTCAGTTTATGTCGTACACAGAGCAATTTCACAGCTGCGATCCTTGCATGAAAGCGTTAGAGGATCATGTGAAATTTATTATGGGAAGAACTAATAAATATTCTAAAAAGAAATATACCGAAGACAATACAATTATGGCCTGGCAGGTTGGTAACGAACCAAGACTTTTTACGGTTGAAAATGAAGCTAAATTTACAACCTGGCTGAACAATATTGTCAATTTAATGGATAGTTTAGATAAAAACCATCTGATTTCGACAGGCTCTGAAGGTTTAAACAGTTCGAATGATAGTATTGATATTTTTGAGAGAACTCACAAAAACCCAAATATCGATTATCTGACCATGCACATCTGGCCTAAAAACTGGAACTGGTTTAAAGCCGATAATGCTGAAGCTACTATTCCTGCCACTATTGCAAATGCCGGAAAATATATTGATGCCCATGTTAAAGTTGCTAATAATTTACAGAGGCCAATTATTATAGAAGAGTTTGGATTACCAAGGGAAAACGAAAATTTGAATGCGGGAGCGCCTTCAGTTTACCGCGATAAGTTTTATAATTATATTTTTGGAAGGGTTGCAGAAAGTGTTGCCAATAAAGGTCCGTTACAGGCAGCCAATTTCTGGGGATTTGGCGGTGAAGGAAAAGCAGTTAACGAAACCGGAAAATGGAACCCGGGAGAACCTTTGACAACCGATCCTCCGCAGGAACCTCAGGGATTAAACTCGGTTTTTAATGATGATAAATCAACATTAGAAATTGTAAAAAAATACAATCTGGAGTTGAAGAAAAAATAAATTTCTTTACCATATAAGTGATTATAAGTTCATTTAACAAACTAAGCGTAAAGTTTGATTGAACTTACAATCACTTATATGTTTTAAAACATACAACATGAAAAAACTATTTAGTGTCTTTTTGATTTTACTTTTTAATCCTTCTTTTTCACAAAAGATTCAGGATTTTACTTTGGAATCTCCAAATGGAAAAATAAAAATCAGTATTGTAATTAACGACAAAATAACCTGGTCAGTTTCGCACGAAAAAGATTTAATTCTGGCACCATCTCCTGTTTCTATGACATTCGATCAAAATGAAATTTTAGGAAAAAATGCTACGCTTTTGAATTCAAAAAGAGAAAAAGTAAATCAGACTTTTGAATCTCCGTTTTACAAAAAGAGCTCTATAAAAAACCAATACAATCTTTTGATACTAAATTTTAAAAATGATTTCAGTATCGAATATCGGGCTTTTGATGATGGTGTTGCTTACAGATTCATTACTAAAAAGAAAAAAGACATTACCGTAAAAACTGAAGAAGTTTCTTTGAATTTTGATCAGGATTACAATACTCTGATGCCTTATGTCCGTGATTTAAGAAATCCAAAAGACCCTTATATTTCTTCGTTTGAAGCACATTACGAAAACAAAAAAATCAGTGACTTTGCAAAAGATACTTTGGCATTTTTACCCTTTTTAATTGATTATAAAAACCATAAAAAAGCCGTTTTTCTAGAAGCTAATCTCGAAGATTATCCGGGATTGTTTGTAACAAATAACAAATCGAAATCGGGTTTTGAAGCTCGTTTTTCTAAATATCCTTTGCAGGAAACTAATGGCGGATTCAATAACATCAACCGCCTTATTACTGAAAGGGCTGATTATATCGTGAAAACAAAAGGAACCCGAACTTTTCCGTGGAGGGCGATTGTAATTTCTGAAAATGATGCGGAATTAGCCAATAATGACATGGTTCAAAAATTATCTGAGCCTTCAAAAATCAAAGACATTTCGTGGATTAAACCCGGAAAAGTAGCCTGGGACTGGTGGAACGACTGGAATATTTACAATATCAATTTTAAAGCCGGAATCAACACGCAGACGTATCAATATTATATTGACTTTGCCTCAAAAAACAAAGTCGAATATGTGGTTTTGGATGAAGGCTGGAGTCTTGAGGATGATATCATGAAGCACAATCCGAATGTTGATCTGGAAGCTTTAATCGCTTACGGAAAAGAACGAAACGTTGGAATTATTTTATGGAGCTCCTGGATGGCTTTGACAAAAAACACTGTCGGAATTTTTAATAATTATGCCGATTTGGGAATCAAAGGTTTTAAAGTTGACTTTCTGGATCGTGACGATGCCAAGATGGTAAATTCAGTTTATGATATTGCGCAAAAAGCTGCTGATTATAAATTACTATTGGATTTTCATGGCATGTACAAACCAACTGGAATTCAGCGTACTTTTCCAAACATTCTAAATTTTGAAGGTGTAAAGGGATTAGAAAACAATAAATGGACACCAAATGATGATGTCCCTTTATACGATACCACAATTCCGTTTATCCGTATGATGGCTGGACCAATGGATTATACTCCTGGCGCTATGCGAAACGCTTCGAAAAGTGAATTTAAGCCTAGCCACTCAACCCCAATGAGTCAGGGAACCAGAAGTCACCAGCTGGCTCTTTACACTATTTTTGAAGCGCCTTTGCAAATGATGGCTGACAGTCCAACGGCATATATGAAAGAACAGGAAAGCACTGATTTTATAGCTAAAATTCCAACCGTTTTTGACGAAACTGTAGCTTTAGATGGCGAAGTTGGAAAATTCGTTTCAATTGCCCGTAAAAAAGCCAATATTTGGTATTTAGGAGCCATCACAAGCTGGGATTCCAGAGACATTACAATTGATTTTTCATTCCTTGAAAAAGGTAAAAAATTTGAAGCTGAAATTTTCTCTGATGGATTGAATGCTGATAAGGCTGCTCAGGATTACAAAAGAGAAATTATAACCGTTGATTCTACAAGCAAATTAACATACCGATTAGCAAGCGGTGGTGGATTGGCGATGATTATAAAATAATTAATAATCATATTTTTTACCCTAAGACACACTGCAGTGCGTCTTTTTTTTACATAAAAGCCTAATCAATTCCCTCATAATCTAGATTCTCCTATTAACAATAAAAAATTACGCAGATTTCACAGATTAAGGAGATAAAAAATCTGCTGAATCTGCAAAATCTGCGTGAAAAAATATTTTAAGAATCTTTTTACTTCAATTCAAATCCACTTTCCAAACCTGAATCAGAACTTCCTCCTACCTTAAGTTTAAAAGTTCCAGGTTCAACCAGATAATTTCCATTGTTATCGTAAAAACCAAGTTCTGCATCCGTCAAAGTAAAGTTTACTGTCTTCGTTTCGCCTTTCTTTAAATTTACCAATTCAAAACCTTTCAATTCCTCAACTGGTCTTGCAATGCTGGCAAAATCATCGTGAATATATAACTGAACAACTTCTTTTCCATCATAATTACCTGAATTGGTTACCTCAACACTCACCTGAACTGATTCTCCTTTAGCGAAAGCTGTTTTATTTACTTTCAGATTTTTATAATCGAATTTAGTATAACTCAATCCGAACCCAAAAGGAAACTGAGGCGTTTTTTCCACATCTGAGAAATGTGACCAAAACACATTTTTATCAGCATTTACAGGCCTGCCTGTACTGTAATTGTTGTAATAAATAGGAACCTGTCCCACATTTCTCGGGAAAGAAATCGGCAGTTTTCCGCTCGGATTGTAATCTCCGTATAAAACCTGCGCCACTGCATTACCGGTTTGTGTTCCCAAATGCCAGGCTTCAACAATTGTCGGAATATGTGCTGCTGCCCACGGAATAGTCAATGGACGACCGTTATTTAAAACCAAAACAATGTTTGGATTCACTTTATAAATTTCTTCTAATAATTCCTGTTGTAATCCAGGTAAATCAAGGTTTGTTCTGCTGCGTCCTTCTCCACTCTGAAAACCATGTTCACCCAAAACCATCACCACAACATCAGCATTTTTAGCTGCGGTTTTTGCTGATTCAAATCCGCTTTTGTCTGTAGTATTAAAAACTACCTCATCTAGAAAAGTTGCTTTTCCAACAATCAAATCGGCTCCTTTTTCAAAAACCAGCTGATTGTCTTTATATTGCTGCATTCCTTCTAAAACCGAAACAGCCGTATTATCATCCGAAGCAATTCTCCAGCTTCCCAACGGACTGTTTTTATCATTTGCCAAAGCGCCTATCAAAGCAATTTTTTGTCCGGATTTTTTTAGCGGAAGCAAATTTTTATCGTTTTTCAATAATACAATTGACTTTTTCGCCATGTCCAGGACTCCGTCATTGTTTGCCTTATTTCCGATAGTTGCTTTTTCACGTTTTTCGTCACAGTATTTGTATGGATCGTCAAATAATCCTAACTCAAATTTTACACGCAAAATCCTTCTCACGGCATCATCTATCAGAGCTTCTTTTACTTTTCCGTCCTTAACTAATTTCGCCAGTTCAGCAACATACAAATGAGATTCCATATCCATATCTGAACCTGCTGTAACGGCTTTTAATGAAGCATCTGCCCCATCTTTTGCATAGCCATGCGGAATCATTTCACGAACCGAAGCCCAGTCTGAAACCACAAAACCATCAAACTTCCATTTTCCTTTCAAAATATCTCTTTGCAGAAAAACATTTCCCGTTGCCGGGATTCCGTTTACCAGATTAAACGAGTTCATAAAGGTTCTCACGCCTGCTTTGGTAGCAGCTTCAAACGGAGGCAAAACGGTATTGAATAATTTAGAATTACTAATATCAACCAGATTGTAATCACGTCCCGATTCTACATACCCATACGCCGCAAAGTGTTTCGCACAGGCAGCAATGGTGTTTACTTTTGCCAGATCAGCAGTCGTTTCTCCCTGAAATCCTTTTACTCTGGCAACCGCAATTTTGCTTCCAAGGTACGGATCTTCCCCTGCTCCTTCCATTACACGTCCCCAGCGGGCATCGTTTGTAATATCTACATTGGGTCCAAAAGTCCAGTTAATTCCGGATGCCGAAGCTTCATCTGCTGCAATCGCTGCTGACTTTTTTATCGCTTCCAAATCCCAGCTTGCCGCTTCCGCCAACGGAATCGGGCTTAACGTTTTATAACCGTGAATTACGTCAAAACCAATAATCAACGGAATCCCCAATCGGGTTTCCTCAACGGCAATTTTCTGTACAGCACGAACTTCTTTCACACCGCGCACTGTCAGCATGCTTCCCACCCATCCTTTTCGTAAATGTTCGTACTTTAATTCGGCATTTCCACCTTTTGGAGCAGGGCCGGTTACATCCCAAAAACCATTATACTGATTCATTTGTCCCACTTTTTCCTCCAAAGTCATCAATGGCAAAAGCAGGTCAATTCGTTGTTCGATCGTTTTACTTTTATCCAGATACGGTTTCTTCTGTGCATTCATATTTCCAGCAGTAAACAGGGCAAAAACCCCAATAATTAGTATTCTTTTATTTTTCATGATAGTTAGTTTCATATTTTGGGCGTGTCCCTACGGGTCGGGCTATCCGTTTCAAGTCCTCGCCCTTCCTCCGTCAGGGCTGTGGGCTTTCCTCTCCTATCCCTCACGCAACGGGTAATCCAGAGCTTTTAAAGTCTTGATTAAAGTTTGTATTTCACTTTGCGGGACTTCGACTCCGCTCAGTATGACAAAAAAATGCAAAAAACTTAAAGTCTAAAATCTTTACTCTTTGTTCTTTCTTCTATATTCTCTCACTCCGAAATAAAACAGGAAGCCGGCAAATTCGCTTTATTAAACAAATCCGACTGAATTGTATTTCCCCATGCAAATCTCACTTTTGCAGGATTCGGTACTTTTTTACTCGTTACGATTACCTGATTATTTTTTATCGAAGCTTCCGCAGGATAAAAAGTTCCATCGGTTCCGGCAACTTCAAACTGTTTAGTCACTTTGTTTTTAAAATATAATCCGTCAGCATAATCAAAAGAGACAGTTACTTTGTGGTTCTCGATTTTGATGTCTTTAAAAAGTGGCCCGTTTACCAAATTTGAATTGGTTCTATAAGTATTTGCCAATGCTAAATTTGCTAAACGAATTCCAACAGATTTTTTATCCTTCGGGTGAATATCAATCGTATCCGAAACGTCACTTATCACGACCATTCCGGTATTATTGATTTCCTTTAAAAGTTTTCGCTGGGAATTTCGAAGGGTAACGTTTGAAAAGTTGTTACTGCCTGTTTTAAAAGGTGCTATTTGTACATAATAAAACGGAAATTCATCCTTCCATAATTTTCTCCATGACGTAATCAGAGCCGATAATGTTTTATCATAAACTTCTGAACCCACATTAGATTCTCCCTGATACCAAAGAGTTCCGGCAATTTTAAATCCAACGAATGGATAAATCATAGCATTGTAAGCACGTCCTGGCTGTCTTGGTCCGTATTCCTGCTCGTTTAGTTTTTTGGCATTTTCTAATAAAACAGCATCGTTCTGAACGACTTCTTCGGGCATCCAGATTTCTGCGGGAGTTCCGCCCCAGTTGGAGGAAATCAATCCGATGGGAACGTTTTTTAAATCTTCTCTTAAGCGTTTGGCGAAGAAGTAGCCAACCGCACTGAAGTATTTCATGGTTTCCGGAGTCGATTCTGTCCAGTTGCCTAATAAATTATTCTGTGGTGTTGTCGCCGTTAATTTCGGAACTGTAAAAAAACGAATATTAGGATTCGCAGCATTTTTAGCTTCTTCCTCTCCATTATCAATTCCCCAGCTTACAGACATTTCCATATTCGACTGACCGGAGCAAACCCAGACTTCGCCAATTAAAATATTCTTTAGTACAACCTCATTATAACCTTTTATTGAAATCGTATAAGGTCCTCCGGCTTCAGGCGTTTTGATCTTAAGTTCCCATTGCGCCTGATTGTTTGTCATAACTTTATATTCCTGATTGTTCCAGCTGGAAACCAGTTTAATTTCCTCTTTTGGATTTCCCCAGCCCCAAATTTTGACTTCGGAGTTGCGCTGCAATACCATATTATCACCAAATATATTCGGAAGGGAAACGTTTGCCATCATCGTACCGGAAATCAGAGAAAAAACAAACTTAAATATATTATTTTTCATTTAGCAGTTTTTTTAAAAATGGTCCGTATTCAGCAGCCATAATTTTGTGTTCTTCAATATTTGGGTGTCCTGAACATCCGCTTGGTGTCATAGGCTTAAATTTGAAAATCAGAATTGGTTTGTGTGATTTATCTGCATCAAATTCGGCTTTGATTTTGTTCAGGCAGTCTTCAAAAATTACTGCTTTTTCACCATTTACCATTGGGCTGTTAGTTAAAACTACTTGAGAATTTGGATTATGCTGGTACAACATTTTTATAAAATTGATATAATTCGAAACATATTTTTCAGGACTAAAAGCCGAACGTTCTTTTGTGCCGTCACCATTCGAAAAATCATTGGTTCCTAAAGCAATACTGATAATTTCAGGCTGAAAAGCAAAATCATATTTAGGTTTTGAAGCGTCTTTTGTTAAATACAAATTTTCGTAAACAGCCGGCATAATTGGCACTTCAGGTCCCTGATCGTTCCAGTTACGGTAAATACCGATTCCTGACACTGAACTCAACAAATAATCCGCATCAATAGTTCTGGAAAGAATTGGGCCGTAAGCGAAATAACCGTTATGATGATCAAAATATTCCCCTTTATCACAAGGAATTTCTGATGGGTCATTTGCTGCTCCACAAGTAATTGAGTCTCCGATAAACTCTATTTTCTTTTTCTTTTTGGCTGATATCGCAGTTAATTTAGCTGTAGTTCCCAAAAAAACTACATTCCCCATAGTAGCTTCTGTAGCTTTATAAATCTTTAGATTATGTACTTTTTTATCCGAAGTAACTTTTACAGGAAAAGACTGAGGAGCTCCTTTTTGAACAGTATATTTCCCAAGGTATTTTCCGTCAAGTTCCAGAACAATATAATTTTGATGTTCCCACGAATCAATACTTTGCAGGGAAACAGCACATTCATTACCTGTAAAATTAAATGATACTGAAGAAGCCGTTCCGATTAAAACGACTTTATTATCCTTTAAAATATCAACCCTGCCTGCATACAAAAATGTTTCTGCTTTGTTTTGAGAAACTGACACCGCAGAAATCAGTAAAAACAGAATTAAAAGTGGTATTTTTTTGATAAACATAATTTATTCGTTAAAATATAAATACATTTCACAAATATATCCGAATTACATTTTACAGAAAGATACTAAAATGTCAAAAAGCAATAAAAAAACACCAAAAAACGTGTATCAAATTCAGCTCCTTTTTGATATTCTAAACAAAGGCTTTACCTTTATAAACTAATATTTTACCCCCTCAAATGAAAACTACTGTTCCTGTCCTACTTCTTCTGCTTACTATTCTGTTTTCTTCTTTTACTTTAAAAAAAGAAAATCAAACGCAATCTGATTCGGTAAAAAAAATCCAGACTGGAATTGAACGGGATTCTGTTATTTCGTATGCAAAACAGCATCTGGGGACACGATATTTATATGCAAGCAGCAATCCAAATAAAGGTTTTGACTGCTCGGGGTTTGTCTATTATGTTTTCAAAAATTTTGGTTTAACCTTGCCAAGAAGTTCAGGTGGATATAAAAATATAGGCAGAGCCTTGAAACCCGAGGAATTTAAAGTGGGAGATGTATTAGTTTTTTATGGATACAAGGACAGAAGTGTTATAGGACATGTGGGCATCATCTGCGAAGCCAACGGAATGCAGTCCAAATTTATACACGCCTCCTCAGGAAAAGCACAAAAAGTGACGATCACGGGACTTGATGAAGAACATTATACCAAACGATTTTATAAATGTGTTGATGTTTTGTCCCTTGAATAAAAAACTGGCTCTTCGTCTAAATTAGTGGATTTCCGTAATAAAGAGGTTGCTCTTTTTGTCATTTCGACCGGAGGGAGAAATCACACTCGTATATCGACAAAGATTGGAGACATACTTTACGGAGTTTCTTGTGTGATTTCTCCCTCCGGTCGAAATGACAAAACAACTAAATAATTAATGAGAATCATTTATTCAATTCCACCAATTTAGGCGAAGAACCAAAAAAAACTTAGTTTTGAATAAGTTTATTAACTGTGGTATTTACTCAAAAGCACCGCAAATTGTAATTTCTAAAAGTTTACTCTTCCGTCAATAATTTAATCAGGCTTTCGTCTCTTTGGTAAATATCTTTATAGAAATTCAGCTGTCCTTCGCGATCTACCCAGGCGGTAAAATAGCCAATATAAACCGGAACTTTTTTCTTCAGAGTATACCAGCTTTCTTTTCCGGCATGCATGGCTTTGTCAATTCTTTCCGGAGTCCATTTTGGATCTACTTTTAATAATTCGATGGCAAGTTCACGCGGTTTTGCTACACGTACGCAGCCATGGCTAAAAGCCCTGCTTTCTCTTTCGAATAAACTTTTTGCAGGTGTATCATGCAGATAGATATTACTGGAATTTGGAAATAAAAACTTAACCAGCCCGAGTGAATTATTTTTCCCAGGAAGCTGTCTTACCGCTCCGTTGTTCCATTCCAGATTTTTCTTTGCCAGATAGTTTTTGTCTTTTGCCATTCCGGGTTTGATTTCGCTTTTGATGATACTTGGCGGAACATTCCAGTACGGACTAAAAACAATATTGTTCATCATTCCGCTGAAAACAACTGTTTTTGTCATTGTCCTGCCCACCACAACCGGTGATATAAAGGTAATTTTACCATCTTCGACTATATACAATCTAAACTCCGGAATATTAACTTCGATGTACTTTTGGCCTTTTTCCAATTCAGGATCAATCCAACGGCAGCGCTCCATGTTGGCAATAATCGTTTTGATTCGATCAGAAACCGGAATATTCAAATCATTGATATGCTCTAATAAAATAGTATTCTTTGGCACATAACCATGACGTAATTCGTAATTTTTGACTGCTTTCATCAAAACCGTATCGCAAACGGCACTTTTGTTATCCTCCTTAATATCTCCGGTTACAAAAAGCCTTTCTCTGATTTGACCAATTATTGTCGAAGAATCTCCTAATTTCAAACCTTTATAATCTTCGCCGATTTCAATTGTTTTCCAGCCTCCATTCTTTTCAATCTCCCTGTATTGATGAAGCGCATCCCGAAGCTTGTAATACTGGCTGAACATCTTGCTCTTTTTATCATCATTTATCGTTGATTTTTCAAAAAGAGAATCGGTTAAAACCTTATAATTCAGTTTTTTTCGCGGAAGCAGCCATTCTAATGAAATAGATGTTTTTTCGTCAAAACCTCTGTATACTTTTTCAGCATAATAGAAATACAGATTCGTAATCATCAAATCGGTATTCACTTTTGAAAGTTTGTTTACCGAATTGTTTTCAAAAATCGAATTGATTTCTTTGTACGGAAAATTGGCTTTCAAACCTTCATTTTCCAAACCTTTATATTTATCATACAACGTATTCCCGAACTCCACAACTCCTTTATTATCAAGCCACAATTGAGTTGATTGTTTTTTATTGTATAAAGAAAAAACCTCATCCTGAAAATTTTTCAGTTTTGGATAAGCTTCGTAAAATCCGGCAATCGCCAGACTATCTATTGAAAGTTTAAGTTCTGGAATTACAACCTTGTCTACTTTTTGGCTTTCCTCTTTTTTATCCCCTTTTGAATTGCATGAAACAGCAATAAAAACAAGCATAATAACAGCAAACCTGTACCAAATTTTCATAATGATTTTTTTAATAAAAATAGAAAAGTTTTGGTAAAAACAAATTCATTCCAAAAATAATTTTGCCATAAAAAAAACTCCGGACACATGACATGACCGGAGTTTTCCCCCTTTATATAATCAACTTTATTTTAAATAACAGTTCCTTTCAAAGTCAGGATTTTAGCCGTTTTTTCAGCACTTGTTGTAACAGTCACTGTTTTTGTAAAAGCCCCTTTGTTTGCTGCATTGTAAGTTGCCGTAACTTTTGCAGATTTCCCAGGAAGGATTGGCTCTTTGGTATAATCTGTAGCAGTACAACCGCATGAACCTTGCACATTTGTAATTACAACAGCCGTTTTTCCTGTATTTTTAAATTCAAAAACAATAGCTTTTGGTGTTCCCTGAGGAATCTGACCTACGTCAATACTTTCAGTTTTCCATACAATAGTTCCGTCAGCAGTTGCTGTAGCAGATTCTGAAATCAATGCCTTAACAGGTACAATTGCTGAGAATGACATTAATCCTAAAGCTAAGATCAGCATCAAAATTCTAATAATTTTCATAGTCTTTTTATTTAAGTTGGTGAATGGTTTAATTTTATATTTCAAAAGTACCTTACAAAAAAACATTTCGCTGTTAACCGGTTTCAAATGTTTGTTAATGACATGTTAACTGCACTTTTTAATTTAAAATTTGATTAATATTACACTTTCTAAAAGTTAATTTACTTTGAAAATAAACAGACTCAACAGCATCATCATCCTCGGGTTAATAGCCATTATCGGCATATTGATCGCTCAATTGCTTTGGACAAAAGAAGCTTTTACATTAGAACAGAAAAAGCTGAGCCAGAAAACACATATTGCTTTGTTGGAAGTTGCAAAAAAACTTTACGAAGGCACCAATCATGAATTACCGGCACAAAATCCGGTACAAAAAATTGCCAATGATTATTACATTGTAAATATTGACAACGATTTTGAACCCGATATTCTGGAGTTTTATCTGAAAACTGAGTTTAAAAAAATGAATATTACGACAGATTTTGAATACGCCATGTATAACTGTCAAAGTGACGAAATGATTTATGGAAATTACATTTCTTTGTCGGATAAAGGAAAAGTCAAACAATCTGTACATTTTCCGAAACACAAAAATCTGATTTATTATTTTGCCGTTCGTTTTCCACATGAAACTACCTACCTGTTCAGTTCCATGCGTTTTTGGTTTGTATTGTCTATCGTTTTAATTTTTATTTTACTGATTTATGTCTATTCTATTCTGACACTTCTTCAGCAAAAAAAATATTCAGAACTGCAGCGTGATTTCATTAATAATATGACGCATGAATTTAAAACGCCTTTGTCGTCAATTTTAATCGCCTCTAAATATTTAATCGGGCAGGACAAAATTAAAGAAGACAAAAAACTGCATACTTACACTGACATTATCATCAGCCAAAGTCACAAATTGAACAAGCATATTGAACAAATTTTAAACATTGCCAAATCTGATTATACACCACTGGAATTAAAAAAAGAAACCCTTTTCATTATCCCTGCAATTGAAGAAACAATAGAGAACATTCAGTTGAAATACCCTGAAGTTTCTATTCAAATTAAAACTAATTCAGAAAAATATAAAATAGAAACTGATACTTTTCATTTTACTAACCTGGTTTATAATTTATTAGACAATGCTGTAAAATACTGTAATGAAAATCCTGAAATTACAATTCGTATTTTTACAGAAAATCAACTTTTGAAGCTGGCTTTTGAAGATAATGGAATCGGGATTTCATCTAAAAATATTTCGTTTATTTTTGATAAATTTTACCGGATTCAAAACGAAAAAAGCAATGAAGTAAACGGTTTTGGACTAGGTTTGTATTATGTAAAAAAGATTTGCGACCTTCAGAACTGGAAAATTTCGGCAACTCAAAACGCCAAAAACGGTATCACCATAACTTTGTCAATCCCTTATAAAAATGAGTAACTTTAAAATTCTTTATACTGAAGATGATGAAACACTAGCTTTTTTGACCAAAGATAATCTGGAACAAAACAACTATGCTGTCACACATTGTGCTGATGGAAAATCAGGTTTAGAAAGTTTTAAAAACGAAGATTTCGACATTTGTATTTTTGATATTATGATGCCCAAAATGGATGGTTTTGAACTGGCAGAAGAAATTCGAAAACTCAATACTGATGTTCCAATTATTTTTCTTTCGGCAAAAACTTTAAAAGAAGACCGGATTAAAGGACTTCGTCTTGGTGCTGATGATTATCTGGTAAAACCTTTTAGTATTGAAGAATTAATGCTAAAGATTGAAGTTTTTCTAAAGCGCTCTCAGAAAAACAGCAAAGCCGAAAAATCAATCTACGAAATCGGTAAATATCAGTTTGATACTAAAAATTTTATTCTTTTTAATACAGATGAAAAAATTGGTCTTACACAGCGCGAAGCCGAATTATTAAAACTGTTTCTGGACAACAAAAACAGTGTTTTAAAAAGAGAACAGATATTAACCGCCCTTTGGGGAACAGACGATTATTTTATGGGACGAAGCCTGGATGTTTTTATTTCGCGTCTTCGTAAAATTTTAGCCAACGAAAAGGGGATCTCTATTGAAAACCTGCATGGAATTGGATTTCGGTTTACGACTGAATAATTAATCTCTCTGCTTGCACAACCCTAAATAATAACAATTACGTTAAAAACAAGGAAAATTCTGTAAATATAATTTGAAAAATCATTGTATTTTTAAGTTCTAATTTTGTCAGATATGAAACTGCATCATTTACGTAACGCTACTTTAGTTATTGAAACAGAAAAACATGTCATATTAGTTGACCCCATGTTAGGGAAAAGGAAAACTATTCCTCCTTTTACTCTTTTTCGTTATCCGCCAAAAAGAAATCCGCTGACTGCGCTTCCAAAAAACAGCAGGGAAATTTTGAGTAAAGTTACCCATTGCCTGATAACGCATTTGCATCCGGATCATCTTGATAAAGCCGGTGAAGTTTTTCTAAAAAGAAAATCAATTCCGGTAATTTGCAGCGTAAAAGATGAAAAAAAGATAACCCAAAGAGGTTTAACCGTCATACAAACCCTTGATTACTGGAAACCTCAAAATTTTCTGGACGGAAAAATTACAGGAATTCCTGCCGTTCACGGATATGGTTTTATCTCCAAACTGATGGGAAATGTGATGGGCTTTTTTATAGAACTTCTCAACGAAAAAACAATCTACATCAGCTCTGATACTATTTTTACTGATGATGTGCAAAAAGTATTAATAGAACTAAAACCCGACATCGCCACCGTAGCCTGTGGAACTGCAAGATTAGATTTTGGTCAGCCTTTATTAATGAGAATGAATGATATCCTGAAATTTGCCGCACTGGCACCCTGGAAAGTTTTTGCGAATCATTTAGAAGCTTTAAATCATTGCCCGACAAAGAGAGAAGAATTAAAAAAAGCACTGGCTGAAAATAATCTTTTATCCAAAACCGCTGTCCCTAATGATGGGGAATGTGTGGAATATTAGCTTAGAAATAATTCACAAATAAGAACATCATTTTGATATTGTTTATTTCGTCTTTCTCATATAAATATTATATTTGGTTCGCTAACCAAATCAATATAAATGAACGACTTTTTAAGAAAAATACAATTAGTTAAAGACATTAAGATACAGCTTCCGGTTTCAAAAATAGATTTTATTCAAAAATTTAGAAATAATGTCGATGAATCTGATTTGAGTTTCGTTCCTTTTGAAGTTTTTCAATCGAGCAGAAATGAATATAAAGGAAACATTACTAACCATGTTTTTCACTTAAGAAAAAGAAGAAAGTTATTTGACACTAATTATTCATTTGCAAAAGTAACTGGTGAATTTACAGAAGACCATAATCAATTAAATATAAATGCAGAGATTAATGGCTTTAGAAATAGAATGTTTTTATTTTTGGGGATAGCAATTTTGTTTTATTCTATATTTATTTTCGCTACTATTTTTTCACCAGCTGAGAATACTGTACCTTTTTTCCTTGTACCTTTTCTTTTATTCCACATGTCTTTAATGTTAGGAATTCCTTATTTCGTTATTAGAAGAAGTGTAAAAAGAATGATATACGATTTAGAAAGAGATCTTCATTATTGGGTAACCAAAAATTAAATTCAGATTTTAAAGCACAAGCAAACCAAATTCCCTCAAAGTATTTATTGGTTTGGAATACCAGAACAATTCAAAATCTTCTAATTTGGTCTCGAAATCAGTTTTTACTTCCTGAAAAGTGTAGTTTTTATTGTTTGAAACTGCGATTTTCGTTAGGATTTCAACAAGCCATTCTCCTTCTTCTTTATTTGTCTGAATCGTAAAACTTTCTTTTTTATCGTGAAAAGTCAGTGACATCATTTCCCAGCTTCTTCCTTTTTTTGATTTTGTAAAGTTTTCTGTTGAAGGTTTTCCGCCCAGCCAGACCACTTTTGCATTGGGTTTGGTATTGAAATCGTTTTGTTCTTCTAAAGCATTAAAAATAAAATCAGGGTGGATTTTTGTTTTCGGAATTTTAAAATCAAACCAATCCTGCAATTCGTAATCAAAACAGATTCCGTGCATGAAATTAAAAAGTGATTTCTTTAATCCGAAGCTGAATTTATCATGATTGATTCCAGTTGAATCGGTGTACTCAATGTCATTATTGGCAAAAGTTCCGATGGCTTCTGTTTTTTTGGTCACGCCAAATTGTTCCGGATACAATCCAACCGGACTGTGAGCCGTAAGCGCAAACTGATGCCAAAATCCGGATTGCAAAACTCCGGCTTCAAACAACTGGCGCACCATTTCGAGGCTGTCAACGGTTTCCTGAATCGTTTGTGTGGGGTAGCCGTACATTAAATAAGCATGAACCATGATTCCGGCCTCGGTAAAATTTCGGGTAACCTTTGCAACCTGCTCAACTGTTACTCCTTTATCGATCAATTTCAATAATCGGTCTGAAGCTACTTCCAGTCCTCCGGAAACAGCAATACAGCCGGAAGCCTTTAGCAATAAACATAAATCTTTTGAAAAGCTTTTTTCAAATCGAATATTGGTCCACCAGGTTACTGCCAGTTTTCTTTTCAAGATTTCGAGAGCCAAAGCACGCATCAAGGCTGGCGGAGCGGCTTCGTCAACAAAGTGAAAGCCGTTCTGCCCCGTTTTTTCAATTAATTCTTCTATTCGGTCGCAAAGTAAGTTTGCCGCAACAGGTTCATAAACTTTGATATAATCCAATGAAATATCACAGAAAGTACATTTTCCCCAATAACAACCGTGCGCCATGGTGAGTTTATTCCAGCGTCCGTCACTCCACATTCTGTGCATCGGATTTACGATTTCGATAACCGAAATATATTTATCCAAAGGCAGATCAGAATAATCCGGAGTTCCTACCTGTGATTGTTTGTAATCGTGTTTTAGAGAATTATTTTTATAGACAACTTCTCCGTTTTCCAGTAAAAAAGTTCTTTTGTATGAATTGTAATCCGGGTTTTCTAAATTGAAAATTAATTCTTCAATTGGCACTTCGCCGTCATCCAAAGTGATAAAATCGAAGAATTCGAAAACACGTTTGTCAGAAAGTGATCGTAATTCAGTATTTGGAAAACCACCACCCATTGAAATTTTAATTTCGGGATGATTTTGTTTGACCCATTGCGCGCATCGAAAAGCACTGTATAAATTCCCCGGAAAGGGTACAGAAATTAAAAACAATGTTGGTTTTACCACTTCAATCTTAGCTTTCAAAAGTGAAATTAAAATTGAATCTATATAAGTCGGTTCCTGCTCTAAAGCTTCGTATAATTCATCAAAAGAATTGGCACTTCGCCCTAAACGTTCTGCATACCGACTAAAACCAAAATTTTCATCGACACATTCGACAATAAAATCCGAAATATCTTCGAGATATAAAGTGGCCAAATGTTTTGCTTTGTCCTGAGTTCCCATCGTTCCGAAAGCCCAGTCGAGTTCTTCCAGCTGTGCAAAACGGGAAGCTTCAGGCAAAAAATCTTCCTGACAAATCTGCAGTGCCAAAGTTGGATTTTTCCCCTGTAAAAACTGAATAACAGCATCTATAGTTTTAATGTATTCGTCCTGTAAAGCAAAAATGCGTTTAGAATTATCTGAAACTTCTTGATTAGAAACTTCAAACCTGAAACTTGAAACCTGAAACAAATCAACCAATCCTTTTTTCGAAAACAATTCCAAAATCACATCAATACCCAAATCTGCCTGAACCGATTCTATATTTTTGGTATTGAGAAAACCTTTTATATAAGCAGTTGCCGGATACGGTGTATTCAGTTGGGTAAAAGGCGGTGTGATTACAAAAAGTTTTGTTTTCAAAAGGAGTTATTTTTCTGCAAAAATACGGGATATTTTAGTATTATTTAACAAAAAAAAGACGTGTATAAATTGTCCTCTTATTTTTTAATATAAAAACTTACAAAACACTATTTTTTTAATTTAGAATTTAGTTTTTTAGTTACATTTGCCTACAAAATTTTGTTAATGAATTATAAAATTACACTCTCATTTATTCTATTTCTTCAATGCTTTTTTGTTTTTTCACAAGAAATCAATCCCAATGCATCCAATGTTTTTTTATTAGAAGATAAACATGGGCATTTAATTCAGGATTTAGAACAGCAAAAAGAATTCTTGAAACTCAGGGAAGAAAAAAAGAAAGCAGAAACCCTGAATTTAAAAAAAGTAACGGATTCAAAAAATGGAAATTTAACTTCAAAAACAGCTGCAATACTTCAGGCTGTAGAAATGTGTACTAATGGAGGTTTTGAGCAATATGAAACTGTAAATGGTAATAGCTATCTAAAGAATTTTCTTTATACAATAGGAGATCCTCCTGGTCCAACACAATGCCGTTCCATCACCAATACTGCCGATTCATATATCAATCGTTATAACCCTGCTAATATGAACATTATGGCAACGGGGGTTTCGGCAAATCTGGTAGACCCTTACATAGGTGATATCAAAGCATTTGATCAATATGCTCTTAAAATTAATCATGAAAACTCCTCTACTTATGGCTCTATTGTTCAAAGTAAAAGGTTTAAAACAAACAATGAAAATTATTTAAAATTCAACTACAAAGCCGTATTGCAAAGTGTATACGACAATAGCCACACCGATAACCAGGCTTTTGTAAAAGCAAGGATATTAGACAAAAACAAAACAGTTGTAAATGAATTTTGTTTGGTGGGAGATGAAAAAAACTGCATTTTCTCCAAAGTTCCGAGTCAAGATTCTTATTATGTTACTTTATATACAACCAACTGGCAATCCGGATTTTTAGACATTTCATCAATTCCTAATAATGAAGAATTTACAGTTGAATTTATGGCTTCAAGATGCGGATTGGGCGGGCATTTTGGGTATATGTATGTTGATGATATTTGTTTAATACATTCTGCAGAGAATTTTCAGGGTTCAATAGAACTTGACCCTTTAAACAAAGTTTGTCCTGGTCTACCTGTTTCAGTTTGTGGCACTTATACTATCCCTAATTCCGGAGGAATTTCTGCATCAGTAAAAAATATCACTTTAACGGTTTATAACAGTAGTAACGTTTCTGTTTACAGTACATCAACTACGTCAAGTCATGACACTACAAATAAAAAGTTTTGTTTTACACTCAAGGCTGCCGATTTTCCTAATACTACCAGTGCAAATTATAATGTAGGAGTACAAATAGATTATGATATTTCCGGAACTTCATGTACAGGAACTTCATTTAATTCTGCCACCGATCCTGACGCCAATTCTGGCTGGGATATTTCTTTTTTGAATTGTACTTCAAGCTGTAATATTAATGTAACGAATGCCAAAATATCGCAGTGTGATACTAATCGGGATGGAAGCGAAAACTTTGATTTGTCAAAATTAAATTCATTAGTAGTATCATCTACTACAGGTTTAAATTTTAGTTATTTCAAAAATTATAATGACGCAGAAGCCAACCTTAATGGAATCACTAATTTCACAAGTTATTCAAGTTCAAGCGCTTCTATTTTTGTTAGGGTAAGTAAAGATGCCTCTTGTTACAAAATAATTTCAGCCAGTTTAGAGGTAAGAAATCCCACGGCAAATATTACAGGTATTTTAAATGTGTGCTCGGGAAGCACTGTATTGACAGCTTCTTCCGGATCTTCATATCTTTGGAATACAGGTGAAACCTCTCAAAGTATTACGGTAACTTCTATAGGTAATTATTCCGTTACAGTTACTGATTCTTTTGGATGCAGCAGTGATGCGAGTGTTAGTATTGAACCCAGCCAAACTGCGGTATCTCCTGTCTTGCAGATTACACAACCTTCTTGTTTTTCTACCACAGGAACTATAAAAGTAACTTCAGTGGCATCACAATACAGCTTTGATGATGGCGCAACCTGGAGTACAAACAACACCAGGAGCAATTTGTATCCCGGAAATTATTTAGTAAAAATAAAGACCGTAAATGGATGTACTTCGTATTCTCAAAGTGTAACAATTACAGCAGCTTCTACTTCGTATCCAAATTACACTTATACAAATCCTTTGTTTTGCGGAGATACTGGCAGCATTACCATTACAACTCCTGCCACATATTATAGTTTTGATGACGGTGTAACCTGGGTCAATAATTCGGTTGCTACAGGTCTTATGCCTGGAAATTATAAAATTCGTACCAAAGATTTACAAGGTTGTATTTCTTCAGCCAACAATGTACTCCTTAGTAGTAATACGTTAGAAGTTCCAAGCTTCACTACGACAAAGCCTGCCTGTACTGTAATGGGAAGTATTACTATCAATACTCTCGCAGATTTTTACACTTTTGACGGAGGAACCACTTGGGTTACAAACAGCACAAAGAGTAATTTAAATACAGGAAGCTATTCTGTCGGGATTAAAAACGCGTTGGGCTGTACTTCCAATTATACTTATGTTTATTTAAATAATTTTCAAAATGTATCTCCTGAATACACAACAGAGCAACCTGTTTGTGGAAGAGATGGAAGTATTACTATAACTACAATAGCTGATTCATACAGTTTTGATAATGGAGTAACGTGGACAAGTAATAATGTTAAAATTTTACCTTTTGGCAACTATCAAATAAAGGTAAAAAACAGTGCGGGATGTATTAGTCCTGCTAGCTATGTCTATTTGTATCAGCCATACCTGAGCTCTCCGGTTATTAGTGTGGAACAGCCAACTTGTGGTGGAAACGGAAAAATCACTGTCAACTCATTATCTGATTTTTATAGTTTTGATAATGGTGCAACCTGGACAACTCTTAACTCTAAATCCTTACCTCCAGGTTCTTATTCAGTAATTATAAAAAATAGTATTGGTTGTACCTCTTATTCAAATTATACTTATTTAAACAATCCAAATATAGATTCACCTACTTACACTGTTGTTCAGCCCACTTGTACTACTTCGGGTAGTATTACTATAAAAACAGTTGCCGATTTTTACAGCTTTGATGGAGGCTACACATGGGGAACCTCTCCTACCAAATCAAATCTGAATTCTTATAACTATTATAATATTGTAATTAAAAATAATTTGGGATGTATTTCTAACAGTGTAAACGTTTTAATTAACGAACCAAGACTTCCTGATCCGGACTATACCGTTACTAATCCAAGTTGTGGAAATATTGGCAATATTACATTCAATACTACTGCAGATTCTTACAGTATTGATTATGGGTCAACCTGGAGTACCAGCAATGTTTTTAATAATTTAAAACAAGGATATTATTATTTATTGATTAAAAAAGCTAATTGCATGTCCAATATGATCCCCATTTATATGGATTCCTCTAAGTTGGCACAGCCTAATTTGACGATAACTCAACCTACCTGTACAACAAAAGGCAGCATTAAAATCAATACAACTGCGGATTATTATAGTATTGACGGTATAAATTGGGTTACTAATCCTGTTTTTTCAAATCTTTCACCAGGATATTATTATTCCCCAATGATTAAAAATGCTCAAGGTTGTGTGTCTAACTCAAACTCATTATATCTTCAAACTTTTTATCTACCTGTGCCTACTTTTAAGACAACACAGCCCACTTGTGGAAATGGAGGAAGTATAACCTTTACTTCAACTGAAGCACAATACAGTATAGATGGAGGAAATACCTGGAGTACCAATCCGGTATTTACTAATCTAAACCCCAGCTATTATTCTTTGGTAGTAAAAAACACAGCAGGATGCACATCTAATCCTTATGGTACATCCACGAGTATACAACAGTATTATTTACCAAATCCAGATTTTACAGTAATGCAGCCAAGTTGTGGTGTCAATGGAAAAATTACAATTGCGACAGTTGCAGCTTCTTATAGCTTTGATAACGGTTATACCTGGACAACAAATCCTGTTCTTTCCGGACTCACTTCTGGTTATTACAACATTATGATAAAAAATGCAACTGGCTGTAAATCTAATAGTATACCGATATCTATCAATCCTTATTATCTTCCCAATCCAAATGTAAAAGTAGTGCAGCCTAGCTGTGGAAATGGAGGAAGCATCACCATCACTACTCCGGCCGACCAATATAGTTTTGATGGAGGAACAACCTGGACTACCAATCCAATTTTACTAAATCCTACATCATCAAATTATACTATACTCATTAAAAATGCAACGGGTTGTAAGTCAAATTCACAATATTTCTACATCAATAAATATTATTTGCCCTCGCCAAATATTACCAGCATTCCACCTACCTGCAGTACCCCTAGCGGAACTGTAATAATCAACTCTACTGCAGATCAATACAGTTTTGATGGAGGGACAACCTGGACTACTAATCCTGTAAAGAAAAATTTAGCTTCTGGCACTTATAATATATTAATAAAAAACACTTCAGGATGTACTTCATACAGCAGTTATGCCTATATCGGCATTCCTCCTGCAATTCCTGCAGCACCTGCTGTACAAAGAGTTCAGCCTTCTTCTTGCGGAGCCACAGATGGTAGTATCACCATTACAACACCAGCTATAAGTTATAGTTTTAATGATGGAAACAGCTGGACAACAAACCCTACAAAAATAAATGTAGGGGCTGGTACTTACATTATTAAAATTAAAACAAACTCTTATAGTTGTGAATCATTAACCACTACAGTCAATTTGAGTTCCGGCAGTACAATTGCAGCCCCTGCATTTACTACTACCCAACCCAACTGTAGTTCCTCAAAAGGTGCTATTACAATTACTACCAATGCTTCGACTTATAGTTATGACAACGGATTAACTTACGTTTTTTCTAATACAAAAACAGATCTTTCTCCGGGGATTTATTTCATAAAAATTAAAAATGCAGCGGGTTGTGTTTCAGATGCAGCTTCAGTAACTATTTCAGCTTTATCACCGCTTCAGGCTCCTGCTTATACAGTTACTCAGCCAAATTGCACCAATTTTACAGGGTCAATTTCCATTGATACCGTAGCCGATTTTTACAGTTTTGATAACGGAATCACATTTGGGACATCCAATACAAAATCTAATTTATCGGCAGGAACCTACAATATAATGATTAAATATAATACCGGTTGTGTTTCTCTAAGTACACCGGTTACTATTGACACTGCACCAACCATTCCTGAAGCTCCACAAGTTGTAGTAACCGACCCAACAGGTTGTAATTCAGCCAAGGGCAGTATTATGGTTTCTACTGTTGCTAATTTATATAGTTTTGATGATGGTGCTACCTGGGATACCAGCAATACTGCTAGTTTATCGCCAGGAAATTATTTCATCCGAATAAAATATACAAATGGGTGTGCTTCTCTTGCGTATAAAGCAACTATCAAAACACCGCCGAATGCTCCTTCTGCACCAGCTTTAAATATTTCTCAGCCTATTAGCTGCTCCAGCCCTTTTGGCTCAATTTCAATTACAAGTACAGCTTCTCAATATAGTTTTGATAATGGGACAAATTATTCAACCAATCCAAATTCAGGAAATTTAACTCCTGGAATATATCTTGTTCGTGTTAAAAACAGTATCGGTTGCGAATCTGCTCCATCATCTGTAACCATTAATCCACCAACAGATTATCCTGCTAATCCTGCATTCACAACAATTCAGCCTGATTGTAATAATCTTAAAGGTACTATAACCATTACCAGTACAGCATCCGAATATAGTTTCGATGATGGTGTTAGCTGGAGTACCAACGCAAGTCGATCAAATTTAGATCCTAAAACATATTTTATTAAGATAAAAAACAATAAAGGATGCGTTTCAAATGCGACCACAGTTGTCATAACTCCTTTTACAAATTTTACTCCAAAACCTACTTTGACAACCCCTCAGACTTTCTGTTTTGAACAAAATGCTGTTTTAAATTCAGTTGCCACCACAGGTCAAAACATAAAATGGTACGATTCTCAAATTGCAGGAGTACTTTTAACAAATACAACAGTACTTCAGAACAATACTGTTTATTATGCCTCACAAACAATCAATGGTTGTGAAAGCGAAAGAACTCCGGTAACCATTAATATTCAAAAAACCTTAGCTCCAACTGGAAATGCAAATCAGTCCTTTTGTTCGAAACAAAACTCAACAATCAACAACATTCAAATTACAGGAAATCAGATAAAATGGTATAATGCATTAAATAATGGTTCTTTATTAGCCGAAACTACAAATCTTCAAAATGGTCAAACGTATTATGCATCGCAAACTGTAAATAGCTGTGAAAGCCCAAGATTCGGAATTACAGTTTCAATTGTAAATACACCTTCTGCACCAACAGGAAATCCAAATCAATATTTCTGTAAAAAAGAAATTGCAACATTGAGCAATGTTCAAATATCAGGTCAAAACATAAAATGGTACGACACAAACTCGGCTACAGCTGTCTTACCCAATACAACTTTATTAGAAAACAACAAAACCTATTATGCTTCTCAAACTATAGGGTGCGAAAGTGACAGAACAGCGATTTTGGTTAAAGTTTATGACACAGCATTACCATCCGGCAATCGTAACCAACAATTTTGTATTGACCAAAATGCAACCATTGCTAATCTAAACATCACAGGAACAACTATAAAATGGTATGATTCGGCAACGAATGGAAATATTTTAGCACAAACAACTTTACTTCAAAATGGTATATATTATGTTACCCAAACATTAAACAACTGCGAAAGTGAAAGATTGGCCGTTACTGTAAAAATACAGGATACTCAGGTTCCAATTGCTGATTCCCCACAAACATTCTGCATCCAAAAAAATGCAAAAATTAAGGACATTGATATAGCTGGACAAAATATTCAATGGTTTGAAAGTGCTTCATCATCTGTTTCTTTATCCGAATCAACTTTACTCGAAAACGGAATTACTTATTACGCCTCCCAAACTATAAATAATTGTGAAAGCGACAGAATTCCTGTAACCATCACTATCCTTGATGCGACGATTGGTGAATGCATTAATTATGTTGAAGAACTTCCTTTTCCTAAATTTTTCACTCCCAACAATGATGGCTATAATGACAGCTGGACAATTGATTTTGCTTATTTAAAACCTAATACCGGAATTCGAATTTTCGACAGATATGGTAAATTCATCAAAGAATTAACTGTAAACACCTCTTGGGACGGGACTTATCTCGGACAGGATGAACCCGCTTCGGATTATTGGTTTACGCTCACTCGATACAACGGGACAGAATATAGAGGACATTTTAGTCTTAAACGATAATATTTAAAAAGCAAGAAAGGATGCCATAATTGACATCCTTTCTTTTTTACTTATTCTTCTTTTTCTTCTTGGCCGACTTGTCTTTTTTCGAATCACCATTCAGTTTTTTGTTCAGCCTTTTTTCAGTTTCTTCAATCGTATAATCATAACAAGTATTGATTGTGGTAAGTTTTACTTTTTTAATCACTTTCAATGCTTTCTTAAATTCCTGCTGACACTCAAAAAGTATTACTTTCTTCAAAAGAATCTCCGTTTTATTGATTCCTTTAACTGTCAATGCAAAATCAATCAGCTTCATTGCTTCTTCATAATCTTCATTCAAAATCAGGGTATGAATGTAAAAAGGATACACTTCTAAAGCATGGATATTAATTGAAAGTGCTTTCTGAAAATACTCTTTGGCTTCTTCATATTTGAACAACTGATCTGAAAAAACCTGCCCGTATAAACATAACGCCATGGTATTTTTATCATCGTAAGACAAAGCGTAATCCAATGATTCGATGGTTTCTTCCAGTGAATACGGATAATTGTCTAATGCCTGAAAAAGATATTTATCTACTGTTTTCATAATTTTTCTATTCGGAATGCAAAGATTTTATTCTTACTCGCGGTCGAAATAATCTTCCCGTTTTAATCTTTGCCGTTCCTGTTTGTAATTTTTAACTTGTTTTTGTTTCTTAAAATCAGATCCCTCAAAAATCCGAATTGGATTCCCACGCTGAATCTGCAATTGGTTCATCCATTGCGCCTGAAATTCGGCTTTGAATTGTTTAACGGTTTCGTTCTTAAACTTCTGCAGCAATCTTTCGGTTGCCAATTTTTTATTCTGGTGCTGCGATCGCGAATCCATTGCAACTACACTAACTCCGGTTGGAACATGAGTTGCCCGTACTGCCGAACTTACTTTGTTTACATGTTGTCCTCCTGCACCAGAACTGCGCATTGCCTGATATTGAATATCTTTCTCCGAAATTTCGGTAGTTGTCGCTTTATCAACTTCAAAAATTCCGATAAACCAATTTTTGCGTTTGTGAAATTTTCTAAACTGACTTTGCCCAATCCACTGAATGGTTCCTGTACATGAGCTTATAAACGTATTCAGATTATCACTTTCCAGTAAAATTGTAGCTGTTTCGACAGTTCCGTTTTCGATTCCCTTTTCCCGCTGAAGCAAAGTCGTTTTTATCTTATTGTCATTTGCTTCTTCAAGGAAAGTTTTCAGCACCTGAGCCACAACCCAGCTGCATTCAGCCGGGCCGCGTCCTGATGTTATTTGAATTATTTTTTCCATAATTATCTGTCCATTCTAACGATTTTTGGTGTAAATGTGCCTAGTACATCTACCAATTCCGTCTGGTTAGCCATTACTTTATTAATATCTTTATAAGCCATTGGTGCTTCGTCAATATTACCACCAATTAAAGTCACATCATTTGCCTTCAAGACTTTTTTAATCTCACTTTGGGTAAAGGATTCTTTGCATTTTTTACGAGAAAACAATCGCCCCGCACCATGAGAAGCCGAATTTAAACTTTCCGAATTCCCTTTTCCCTGAACAATAAATCCAGGAGCGGTCATCGAACCCGGAATAATTCCCAGTTCACCAGCATTTGCAGGAGTTGCTCCTTTGCGATGCACAATAGCTTCTTTGCCATTTACGATTTCTTTCCATGCAAAATTGTGATGGTTTTCAATGGTCACAACCACTCGTTTACCAATTGCTTTTGCAATTCGGCGGTGAATATCATCATGACAGGCTTTGGCATAATCCCCAGCTAAATTCATAGCCAGCCAGTATTCCTGACCGTCGTGTGTATTCAAATCGAGCCAAGCCAGATGCTGCACATTTTTAGGCAGCGGGCATTGTTTGGTTGCCAGATAGGTGTAATGTTTTGCGATATTAGCGCCTAAACCTCTTGAACCACTATGCGAAAGCACTGCAAAATATTCTCCAACTCCAATCTTCCATTCGTTGAGCGGATTGGTGATTTTTGCAATTCCGAATTCTACAAAATGATTTCCTCCGCCCGAGGTTCCCAATTGCTTATACGCTTTATTTAAAAGGTTTTTCAAAAGCGGAATATCCTGAAATTCACTTCGGTTGAATACTTCGTGATCTGCCCGAATGGTGTGTGTTTCATACATTCCAAATTTGGTATTGTCTTTTAAAATAGCTTCCAGCTGATGCTCTTTTCCCTTAAAAAAAGAAGCCGGAATATCAAAAATTGACAAACTCATTCTACAGCCGATATCTACTCCAACTCCATACGGAATGACAGCGTTATCTGTGGCCAGAACTCCGCCAATTGGTAATCCATAACCGGAATGCGCATCGGGCATTAAAGCTCCGGCTACTGAAATTGGTAATTTTAAGGCGTCATACAATTGATATTTCGCCTGTTCATCAATCTCATTTTCTCCGAATATAGAGAAAGGCGCTCTCGTATTATTAAGCTGATGCATTCTCACCTGTACCGGATTTACCAATCCTTCCGCCACTTTTCCCCAGGTTCCGTGTCCGGTAAATTTTTCCGGAAACAGTAAAACTTCTTTGGCTTCGGTTAATATACTCTCTTTTTTTTCTCGTTTTCTGTATCGGTTGATTTGCCCCAAGGCAATATTGATACTATTATTTTTTGGAAAGCCTATTTTAATCAGGTCTTTTCCGGATAATTTATTTCCCATTTGTTTTTTACTATTGAAATTCTTCCAAATCAATATTGCCTGTTTTTTTTCGCAAGATGAAATGCTTTATCTTAAAACATTTAAGGCATAAGAATATGCTCAAAACATCATGCAAAATCTGAGCAAATAGATTTTGATAAACATTTTATCTGAAACAGATAAATTCAGTTCTGATATTCGGGAATTTTTGAAGTGTCTAGAATAAAAAAAAGCCCGAAAGTTATTTTCCTTCGGGCTTATTCATATCTCTAAAATTGATTTGCTATGATTGAGAAAAGCCACGAAGACACATGCCAACAGAATCTGATCCTGATGCGATGTTTTGAGAGGTAAGGTTTAATACAAACATTGTCTTCGCTTATTAATAGTTAATTACTTATTTTCTGATGCAAATTTTGTGAATTATTTTTTTAATAAACAAATTAAATCACAAAATTTTCTTAAAAAAATTTTCAAAACATTAAAATACAAACACTTAAGGCGTAAATAAAATTTCATAAAACATAAATTAATCAACTATTTTAAGATTTTTCCAAAAAAAAAGAGGTAACGAATGACTCGTTACCTCCCTATAAATTAGTTTTTAGTAATATTAAAACTGGTGTACTTTTTTAGAAATAACTAAAAAGGAAACTAAAGAAATAATAGCTGCAATGGTCAGATAAAAACCAACATAATTCAAACCATACGTACTTGCCAGCCAAATGGCAATCATGGGCGCAAATGCTGCTCCTAAAATTCCAGCCAGATTAAACGTTAAGGATGCACCTGAATAACGAACAGTGGTAGGAAACAACTCTGATAAAAATGTTCCCAGAGGCCCATAAGTAAATCCCATCAAAGACATTCCGATACAGACAAAAGCGG
Source organism: Flavobacterium calami (assembly GCF_038290035.1). Lineage (NCBI taxonomy): Bacteria > Pseudomonadati > Bacteroidota > Flavobacteriia > Flavobacteriales > Flavobacteriaceae > Flavobacterium > Flavobacterium calami. The sequence goes on along the minus strand of NZ_JBBYHS010000010.1, from coordinate 122,623 downwards.
TTACCAAAAACGGACTTCCGGAATTAAGGAATAATGAAAAGAAAAATCCAAAAGCAGCAATGGCAATTGTAGTGTAAATTAATATTTTTCGACGCCCGATTTTATCCGCAACCAAAGCTGAAATTGGAATAAAAAGAGCGAAAAACAATACCGAAAACAATTGAATCAACAAAGCATCTCTTTTTACATAACCTAAATCTGAGGTAACCCAGCTCAGGGTAAATACAGTCATTAAATAAAATACCAGAAAGGTTGTTACAGCTCCTAATGTTCCAAAAATCAATTGATTTTTATAGGATTTCACCAAAGTTAAAAACGGGACTTTTACTTCTTCGTGTGCATTTTTAGAATTTTCAAAAGATGGTGTTTCAGAGATTTTGGTTCGGATATAAAAACCAACTATAACCAAAAGTGAACTGGCTATAAAAGGAATTCTCCAGCCGTAATTCATAAAATCTTCATTGCTCATTGAATCCGTCAATACTAAAAAAGTTCCTCCTGAAAGCAGCAATCCAATTGGTGCTCCCAATTGCGGAAACATTCCGTACCAGGCACGTTTATGGGGTGGTGCATTTTCAATCGCAAGTAAAACAGCTCCTCCCCATTCTCCTCCTAAACCAACACCTTGCCCGAATCGGCATAGCATCAATAATAACGGAGCGGCAACACCAATGCTGGCATACCCAGGCAAAAATCCGATGGTAACTGTCGAAATCCCCATAGTTAATAAGGCTGCAACTAAGGTAAATTTACGTCCAATCTTATCTCCGTAATGTCCAAAAAAAGCAGAACCCAACGGACGGGATAAAAAGGCAATTGAAAAAGTCGCCAGAGATTCCAGGGTCGCCATGGTGGCATCTGAACCAGGGAAAAATAATTGTGGAAAAACCAATACGGCTGCATTGGCATAAATATAAAAATCAAAAAATTCGATTGTGGTACCAATAAGGCTTCCAAAAAGAACATGTTTTAAAGAGTTCTTTTGATTAGGATTATTTTTCATGTGAAAACTGATATAACTTTTTTTGATTACAAAAGTATAGTTTCATTGTGAATAATTTAGTTTTAGAACAATTAGTTTCGCAACACCTATTCTTTTTAACAAATTTTATAAATTTTCAATGTTACACAACTTTTAAAAAACTAAAAACCTGATTACAAAGTTTTTAAACAAAAAAACAAAAATCAAATCATAAGCAATCGTTAAAACCATTTTTAACTGCATATTTTCATTAAATTTACAGCTGTCAAAAATAAATTCAAAATTATGCCAACCGACTGTATCAGCTATCAAAACTCAGGGTATTTCTCTAAATTGATGCAAGACTATTTAGATCAGAAACCAGAATTAAAACCGCTGTACAATCGCTTTCCAACACTTGAAAATTTCGAAAAACAAATCATAGAAAAGCAATCAAATTTCGATAATGACAATCGAATTCCGCTAGTTTCAGTCTTAAAAAAACAACATGCCGGAATAGAAATTTCAGACTTGACTAAGCAAAACATTGAACTTCTGGCACTTCAAAATACCTTTACAATCACTACCGGCCATCAGTTAAATTTGTTTAGCGGTCCTTTGTATTTTTTATATAAAATTATTTCGACAATTAATCTGACCAAAGAATTAAAGTCAAAATATCCTACTTATAATTTTGTCCCGGTCTATTGGATGGCAACGGAAGACCATGATTTTGAAGAGATCAATTATTTTAATTTCAAGGGGAAAAAATTCAGATGGAACAAAGAAAGCACCGGTCCTGTTGGCAGACTTTCAACTGAAGGCCTAACTGATTTTTTTGAAATTTACTCTAAAGAGTTAGGTTCAAGTACCAATGCAAATGTGCTTAAAAAACTATTTGAAGAAGCTTATTTAAAACATGAAAAACTGGCTGATGCAACCCGCTTTTTGGCAAACAGTTTATTTTCCAGTTATGGTTTGGTCATTATAGATGCTGACGAGACAGATTTAAAACGTGCTTTTATCCCTTTTGTAAAAGAAGAATTAGAAAAGCAGACTTCTTTCAAAACGGTTCAAAAAACCATTGAACAGCTTCAGGATTACAGTGTTCAGGTAAATCCGCGCGAGATAAATTTGTTTTATATCGAAGATAAGCTGCGCGAAAGAATCATTTTTGAAAAAGATCAATATTACGTAAATAATACCCGAATTTCATTTTCAAAAGACGAAATCCTGAAATTACTGGAAAGCAATCCTGAAAAATTCAGCCCAAACGTAATCATGCGTCCACTTTATCAGGAGATTATTTTACCCAATCTGTGTTATATTGGTGGAGGCGGAGAAATCGCTTACTGGCTGGAATTGAAATCATTTTTTGATGCTGTAAATATTACTTTCCCAATTCTTTTAGTTCGAAACTCTGTCCTTTTAGCCACTGAAAAACAAGCCAAAAAAGCCGATAATTTAAATTTAAGCTGGGCTGATTTGTTTACTAAACCTGCTAATTTGGTCAATACAATCACACATAAATTATCTGCGTTTCCAATTGATTTGTCTGATCAAAAAGAAACATTAGAGAAACAATTTAAATATCTTTACGAGTTAGCAGATCAAACGGATAAATCATTTTCGGGAGCTGTAAAAGCACAGGAAATCAAACAAAAAAAAGGGCTGGAAAATCTGGAAAAACGTTTACTAAAAGCCCAAAAAAGAAAATTAGATGACGAATTACAGCGCATAACCGATTTACAATTTGAGTTATTCCCAAATAATAGCTTACAGGAACGTCAGGCAAATTTTTCTGAATTTTATTTAGAAAAAGGAGAACAACTGATTCCGCTTTTGATTCAGAAACTAAAACCTTTGGAACATAATTTTGATATTATTACCATATAAACAAAAACATATATTACTGAATTACAAATCCAAAAAAATATTAATTTGCAGCAAAAATAATTTTGTAATAATTCTGAGAAACAAATAACCACTCTCTTCTCAAAATTATTATTCCCTAAACCAAATAGCGATTTTTAAAATTATTAATTAATCCATTTACCCAAAACCAATGGTAAAAGAACGCTTAATTTCGCTAGATGTCTTTCGAGGACTCACTATTTTGTTAATGACAATTGTAAACAATCCCGGAGACTGGGGCAATGTTTATCCGCCATTATTGCACGCCAGCTGGCACGGCTGTACGCCAACCGATTTAGTTTTTCCTTTTTTTATTTTCATTATGGGAATTGCCGTTCCGCTTGCAATGCCTGATAAATTTTATGACAATACTACTTTTAGTAAAATCCTGATTCGTTCACTGCGAATGTTGTGTTTGGGGATTTTCTTCAACTTTTTCGAAAAAATCCAGTTGTTTGGTCTTGAAGGAATCCCGCTTCTCATTGTTCGTTTAGCCATAACTATTGCCGTAGGTTATGCCTTAATGGGAAGTTTTAGTTCTAAAGTAGAAAACATTTTAGCTTTTTCGATTCTGTTTATTTATCTGTATCTGGCTTACAGTGGTATCGAAGCCTATCATGATGTTCGTCTTCCGGGAGTTTTACAACGAATTGCCATTGTATATTTCGTGGTATCTCTTTTATATTTAAAAACAACTTTAAAAACACAAATTATAACCGGAGCAGTTTTATTATTAGGATATTGGGGTATAATGACACTGATTCCCGTTCCCGGAATTGGAGCCGCTAATCTTGAAAAAGGAACTAATCTGGCTTCATGGCTGGATAGTATTTTACTAAAAGATCACATGTACTCCGCAACCAAAACCTGGGATCCCGAAGGAATTTTAAGTACTATTCCGTCTATCGTAAACGGAATCATCGGATTGTTAATTGGACAGTTCTTGCAAAGTGAAAGTCCAAAAATAAAAAAAGCACTAAAAATGGGCCGAATCGGCGCCGGACTGATTGTTTTAGGATTAATTTGGGATTTGGTTTTTCCAATCAACAAATCCCTTTGGACAAGCAGTTATGTTTTATTTACAACAGGATTAGCAACCGTATTTTTTACCATATTGTATTATCTGATTGATATTGCCGATTACAAAAAAGGATTTAAACCATTTTTAATATGGGGAGTAAACCCAATGATTGTTTTCTTCTGTTCACAGATTATTCCGCAGGCTTTGGTCATGATTCAATTCCGGAATCCAAAAAATCCCGAAGTGCAGACTAATCTTTTAGAATTTTTATATCGCTTCTGGATTGCGCCATTTTTCAGTAATCCAATGACAGCTTCATTAGCCGGAGCGTTAGTTTATGTTGGAATCTGGACCTTTATTCTATGGATTTTCTACAGAAACAAATTAATATTCAAGGTTTAAAATTTTCACCATATAAGTAATATAAGTTCATTTTAGAAGCATGGCTTAATTGCAATCGATATTCCGCACAGGTATTTAAATGAACTTATATTACTTATATGCTTTAAAAAAAAGTTTTTCTTGGTTAAAACATCATTCTGCAGTGCTTTAATTATGAATTTATTAAAATCAATTCGCAAAAAAGTTCTATTTTTGCACCAAATTTAAAAAACACAAAAAATGGCTACAAATAGAACTTTTACAATGATTAAACCGGATGCTGTTGCAAACGGACATATCGGGAATATCCTTGCAATGATTACTAACGGAGGTTTCAAAATCGTTTCATTAAAATTAACGCAATTAACTGTAGCTGATGCAAAAGCATTTTACGCAGTTCACGCAGAAAGACCTTTCTACGGAGAATTGGTAGAATTCATGTCACGTGGACCAATCGTTGCAGCTATTTTAGAAAAAGACAACGCTGTAGAAGATTTCAGAACTTTAATCGGAGCTACAAACCCTGCTGAAGCTGCTGAAGGAACTATCCGTAAAGCATACGCAACTTCTATCGGAGAAAATGCCGTTCACGGATCTGACAGCGATGAAAATGCTGCTATCGAAAGTGCGTTTCATTTTGCTGGCAGAGAGCAATTCTAATAATTAGTTTTCCAGTCGCAGTCACAGTATTCAGTGATTGTAATTCATAAAAAAATCCTGTTTGCACAAACAGGATTTTTTATTTTCTAGAGAGTCCAACACTGAAAACTGTGACTGAAAACTGTGACAAAACTCAACGCAAAACCACATCCTTCACAACCTCACGGCCTAATTCTTCATTAATCATTTTAACGATTTTAGATTTTCCATGGCTTAATTCTTCACGCAAAACAGCCGATCCAAGTTCTACGTAAAGCGTACTCCCTTTCAAAACAACATTTTTGGTGTACGTTTTCACCCCATTACCCATCAAATTGGCCCATGCCTCTTTTACATCAATCTGATCCATACCGGGTTGCAGTTTATTCACCTGAATAATCTGCTGCAAAACAGCTCCAATCGTACTTTCGTTATTTAGTCTTTTTGCCATCGTTTAATAAATTTACTGGTCCTGATTTTTTATAATGGTATTCTTTATTCTGGTCGTTTTTTACTACAAAAGTTTCATCCGAAATCGAAATCAACTCTTCACTCCATTTCGCATACTCCGTTTTATAGTCCAAAAAAGTTCCTTTATCTGTAAACCGAACCGAAACATTTTCAAAAGTATTCGTTGTCAAAAAAGTTCCGCCAAGCTGCGCCATCACTTTGGTTCGGGTACCTTTATCACCTTTAATCAAAAAATAATCAAAATTCTCATTCATTCCGTAAGCCTTCTCCTCACCCTTATCAAAAACCACTTTTTCAATTTCCCAATAGCCATTCAGTTTTGCAATATCTGCCGGTTTAATATCCTGTTTGCAGCCCACAAACAAAAGCGACAAAACCAAAATCATAAAAGTTTTTTTCATACTATACATTTTAATAAGAAGCTGTTTCCTGCTGTCCGCTGTATCTTTTATGGCAAACCCTGCCATAAAAGGATGCCGCTTCCATCAGGGCTAGGGCTCCCGTTTTCAAAAGATTTTTAGAGAACTACAAAGTTAACTTTATAAAGTTGAAAAGAGATAAAAATCTGCTAAACACATTAAACTATTTTACATATTTTTGGTCAAACCCCAAACCAAAAACATAAACCATGACTAAAACAATTTGTAAAATCCTGATTTTATTATTCTTCGTCAATTGTAGTAAAGAAGACAGCACTACTGACACATCCACCACTCAAAGCATGTATTTTCCACCTCTGACAGGAAATACCTGGGAAACCCAATCTATTTCGGACCTAAAATGGAATCAGAACGCGGTTCAGCCACTATTAGATTATTTAGAACTCAAAAACTCCAAATCATTTATTCTATTAGTCAATGGAAGAATCGTTTTAGAAAATTACTTCGGTGATCATTCTGCAACTAAACCCTGGTATTGGGCAAGTGCCGGAAAAACACTAACGGCTACTGTTACAGGAATTGCCCAGCAGGAAGGCTTGTTAAACATCAATAACAAAGTTTCACAATATCTGGGCAACGGCTGGACAAGCGAAACACTTGCTAAAGAAAATCTAATTACCTGCAAACATCTGTTAACGATGACCTCAGGCCTTGATGACAGCACAGATGATGTTGAACCTGCCGATTTAGTCTACAAAGCCGATGCAGGAACACGCTGGGCATATCATAATGTTTACGTAAAACTTCAGGACGTTGTTGCAGCCGCAAGCGGGCAAAACTGGTCAACCTATTTCAATACTAAATTAAGGGATAAAATTGGTATGAATGGCAGTTGGGTTCAAATAGATGTAAACAGCGTTTACACGAGCAACACAAGAAGTATGGCACGTTTTGGGTTATTGATGCTGAACAAAGGAAAATGGGACAATACTACTATTCTAAATGAAGCTTATTTCAATGAAGCTACGACTACATCTCAAAACATTAATTTAGGATATGGCTACTTGTGGTGGTTGAACGGAAAAGCGAATTATCACTTACCTCAGTCACAGCTTACTTTTCAAGGAAGTATAATTCCAACGGCACCAAACGATATGTTTATGGCTTTAGGAAAAAACGACCAAAAAATCTACGTTATTCCAAGCAAGAAAATGGTCGTTATCAGAATGGGAGATGCTGCAGATGATGTCAATCTGGCTCTTTCTGATTTTGATAAAGTTTTATGGGAGAAAATTAATGCTTTGTATCAATAAAATACCGAATCAGCATTTTAGATTAATTGCCATCCTTTACTTTTTAAAAAGCTTTTGCATTCTCTGCAAAAGCTTTTTTCCTGATCAAAAGGATTTCCGCCTTTAGCATCCCGCATTAAACAAGTTTTAATTTTACAATGAGGCAAACCTGCAGTATGCCCCAATTCATGCAGAACTAATTTATAAAATTGTTCGTTTTTATTTTTTACTGACAATCTGAAATCAGAAACGACACAGGCCTTTCCGGGTTTATAACCCAGGCCCATAACGCCCCAGTCCTTAATTCCGTTTTTAGTTGTACTGATATCAGCATGTGACAATCCCACAATTACTGAATCTACACCGATATTATTTTTAAGATTTCTAATAATACTGTCGGCGCGATACCTGTTTCTGGGTTTGTAAAATGAATTTTCAGGAAAAGGAATATTTTGTCTTAAAACCACATCCGAATTGACAGACTTGATTTGCCAGAAAATTTTTTCTGCCTGATTGAGTTTAAAATTACCCAAAGGCTGAATAACAATTACCTTTTGAGGTTCTCCTTGAAATTCTTTCTCATCCCTATCATTTTTCTTGTTCGTACAGGATAACAGAGCAAACAGTAAAATGAAGCAGTAATATTTCATAAAATCAAATAGAGAAATAATTACAAACTATCGTTTTGTACGGATTCTTTTCAGCATTCCAGCGAAAAAGAAAACAAGTCCCAAAACCAATAGAATATAATAAAAAGACAAACTTTTATCTTTTGAAACATTTGCCAAAACAAAACACAGAACACTTGCAAAATAAAATGCAACTGGAGATAGATTTTTAAAAGAAGAAAAACTCATTTTATTACTTAAGAAAATTATTTAAAGAAACTGTCTACAAATTCATATTTATTAAAGACTTGTAAATCTTCAATTCCTTCGCCAACACCAATGTATTTTACCGGAATCTGAAACTGATCCGAAATACCAATTACAACACCTCCTTTTGCAGTTCCGTCTAATTTTGTAACAGCCAAAGAAGTTACTTCAGTTGCAGCTGTAAATTGTTTAGCCTGTTCAAAAGCATTTTGACCTGTAGAACCATCCAAAACCAAAAGCACATCATGAGGTGCGTCCGCAACTACTTTCTGCATCACACGTTTTACTTTTGAAAGTTCGTTCATTAAGTTTATTTTGTTGTGCAAACGGCCTGCGGTATCAATAATAACCACATCGGCATTTTGAGCAACTGCAGACTGCAAAGTATCAAAAGCTACAGAAGCAGGATCACTTCCCATATTTTGTCTTACAATTGGCACATCCACACGGTCTGCCCAAATTTGCAATTGATCGATAGCAGCGGCACGAAATGTATCGGCAGCCCCTAACACTACTTTATAACCCGCTTTTTTAAACTGATAAGCTAACTTACCAATTGTAGTTGTTTTACCTACCCCATTTACTCCCACAACCATCAAAACATAAGGCTTTTTGTCTTTCGGAATTTCAAATTCTGTTGCTTCGCCTGTGTTGGTTTCAGACAACAAAGCACCGATTTCATCACGAAGAATCTGATTCAATTCGTCTGTTCCTAAATATTTATCTTCCGCAACACGTTTCTCGATTCTTTCGATGATTTTCAAAGTAGTGTTTACTCCAACATCAGAAGCTACCAGAATTTCTTCCAGATTATCCAAAACATCGTCATCGACTTTAGATTTTCCGGCTATAGCTTTACTTAACTTTGAAAAAAAAGTAGTTTTTGATTTTTCAAGACCTTTATCTAAGGTTTCTTTTTTATCAGTAGAAAATAATTTTTTAAAAAAACTCATTTTGTGTAGGTTATTTAGATTGTTTTAGACTTCTAGATTTTGATTATCTGAAATCCAAATCTTCAAAGAAGACCAATTGTTTTTAATTAGCCCCGATTACTTCACCTAATTTTCATTTCAATCAGAGTTCAGTGAACAACGTTTAAAGCGAAAATCCTTTTATTCCGGAGTTCAGAATAAAAGATTATAGCAAAAAGCGGGAATCCATTATTAAAAAAAGCCAATTTGTAATGCTTCTTTAAATTTTAAACAAATATAAAAATAAAAAAGCTACTTTCGGAGTGAAAGTAGCTTTTCTATATAATGTAATTGTAATTATTTCTTTTTCAAGAATTCATCAACTTCTTCAGGAGCCATAATAGATTCTACGAATGTATATGCACCAGTTTTAGGAGATTTTACCATTTTGATGGCTTTTGACAATCTCTTAGAAGCTGTTTGTAACGATGCTACGGTTTTCTTTGCCATGATTCAAATGTTATTTGAAATTAAACAAAATCTCTAATTGAGACTTCATAAAATCTCTAATTATTATTTAATTTCTTTATGAACAGTTACACGTTTCAAGATTGGATTAAATTTTTTAATCTCTAATCTATCCGGAGTATTTTTTTTGTTCTTAGTTGTAATATATCTAGAAGTTCCTGCAACACCAGACGTTTTGTGCTCAGTACATTCTAAAATTACCTGGATTCTATTACCTTTCTTTGCCATCTTGCTATATATTTATTTAGGAAAAGATTATTTGATAAATCCTTCTGACTGTGCTTTTTTCAAAACAGCAGTGATTCCATTTTTATTAATTGTTTTTATCGTAGATGCTGCTACTCTAAGAGTAATCCATCTATCTTCTTCTGGAAGATAAAAACGCTTTTTAACTAAGTTTACAGAAAACTTTCTCTTAGTTTTGTTCATAGCGTGAGAAACGTTATTTCCTACCATCGCTCTTTTACCTGTAAGGTCACAAACTCTTGACATTATACTTATCTTTTATCGTTATTCAAAATCAGGGTGCAAAGAAAAGAAAAATAAACCATTGTAGCAAAAAAATATTACACAATTTTTAAAATTTCTTTCTGCAATATTTCCAGACTCTTAACAGTAGCCCTATCTATCACTTTTTCACGAGGTTGTCCGAAGTTAAATTCTTCTGTAATTACTCCGTTTGGTGTTGCTAAAGCAATAAAAACAGTCCCGATTTCAGCATCAGAATCGCCTTTTGACGGCCCTGCATTGCCTGTGGTTGCTATGGCGTAGTCTGTTTTCAGTAAGCTTCTCACATTCAAAGCCATAGCTGATGCGACCTCAGCACTAACTACCGAAAACTGATCTATTAAATTTTGCGGAACACCCAGAACATTTGCTTTTACTTCAGTTGCATACGAAACAACACCGCCTTTAAAATAACCTGACGAACCGGGAACCGCAGAGAGAAGCGCAGCAATTCTTCCACCTGTACAACTTTCTGCTGTTGCAATGGCTTTATTTTGTTTTGAAAGCAGTTTACCAATTACCGTTTCGATTGTTTCATTTTCCTCGTAACCTACTATTATATCATGAATTATAGCATCCAGCGTCTGAACATTATCTTCAATTGCTTTTTCCAGTTCCTCTTTATCAGTTCCTCTTGCAGTTAAACGAAGACGAACCCGACCCGGATTTGGCAGATAGGCTAATTTTATAAAATCGGGAAGATTATTTTCCCATTGCTCGATACGCTCCGCCACTAAACTCTCCCCTTGCCCGTAAGTCAGAATGGTTTTATGAATAATATAGGGACGTTTGTATTCCCGAACTATTTTAGGAATTATTTCTTCCTCTACCAAATATTTCATTTCATAAGGCACTCCCGGAAGCGACACAAAAACCGTATTTTCTTTTTTCATCCACATACCTGGCGCTGTACCAACCTTATTATGAAGTATCGTACAAGTTGAAGGCACCAGAGCCTGATCTTTATTCATCTGAGTGATTGGCCGTTTAAAATACCCTTCTATCAACTGCGTCACATGCGCCAAAACTTCAGGATTAACAACTAATTCATCATTAAAATACTCGCAGAATGTTTTTTTGGTAACATCGTCTTTTGTCGGCCCTAATCCGCCGGTTACCATTACAATATCAACTTTATCCTGTAATGTCGAAAAAGTATCCAGAATTTGTTTTTTATCGTCACTGATAGAAATCATCTCCCTGATTTCAACTCCAATCCTGTCTAATGACTTGGCGATAAAAGCTGAGTTTGTGTCTACAATCTGACCAATTAGAATTTCGTCCCCGATGGTAATAATAGCTGCTTTCATTCTGATGGAATATTTTACCTGCATTATAAGTAATGACAAGTATTGAAGAAAATGTTTATAGGATTTTATAATAATATGAAGAAACGACTCAACAATTCAAAAAAAATACATTTCAGAATAAAAGAATTCAAAAAAACACAACATTAAAGATCAAAGTCTTTTTTTATTTCCTTAATCGCTTCTTTAACCTGCGTTCGAATGCTCTTAAAAGTTTCCACAATCTCTTTCTTTTTACCTTCAGACTTTGTCCAGGCTTCTACCTGCAAAATTTCTTCAAAAGCAACATTAAGACCCATTAAATCAAGGGTAGGTTTTATCTTGTGCGCATAAGCGTAGGCATGCTTATGATCCTTTTTTTTAATACCTTCTTTAATCTGCTTTAAATCTTCCGGTACTTCTGTAACAAACAATCTTAGAATTTCATCCACAAACTCCGAATCATCTGAAAGCGCGTATACTTTTGATAAATTGTATTTTAATGCCATTATTTTATTTGAATTCTAAATAATTTTTTACCCTCTAAAAAGCCTTCCAAAACATCATTTGGATGAACAGCCGCAACCCCAGCAGGTGTTCCTGTAAAAATAATGTCACCAATTTTTAACGTGAAATATTGCGACACATAAGCAATAAGTTCATCTATTTTCCAAAGCATTAATGACGTATTCCCTTTTTGAACCACTTCTCCTTTGTTGGTTAGTTCAAAATTAAGATTTTCAACAGAACTAAAAATGGTCTTAGGCAAAAAATCCCCCACCACTGCAGAACCGTCAAAAGCCTTTGCTTTTTCCCAGGGCAAACCTTTTTCTTTTAGTTTTGACTGTAAATCACGAGCTGTAAAATCAATCCCTACACTTATTTCATCGTAATATTTATGAGCAAATTTAGGCTCGATATATTTACCAACTTTATTAATTTTTACAATCACCTCAATTTCATGATGAATATCCTCTGAAAATTCAGGAATCACAAACGGATGCTGTTTTAATAAAACCGCCGAATCCGGTTTCATGAAAATAACAGGCTCTGTTGGCCTTTCATTTTTCAATTCTTCGATATGATTGGTATAATTTCTACCGATACAGATGATTTTCATTTCTTTTTAAGTTGGTAAGACACTGAGACGCTACGCCATTAAGAAACTTAAGAATCTCAATAGCCGACATCTTAGAAACTTATTTAGTGTTTAATTTTCTCAATTTAATTCCAGTCAGAACCTTTTTGGTATACAAAGGAAAATCTGCATTCTGAATCCAGTTGAAATAACCCGGTTCTGTTTCCAGTATTTTTTCCACTTTTGCCCCTTTATGTTTTCCGAAGGTAAAAATCTCTTCATTATCTTCATCAAAAGCAATCATTCCTGCAAAATCTGCTATTTTTTTACGGGTCGTAAATTCAGATAAAACTTTCATATCATTTTCCAATTCAGGATAACGATCTAACTGAGCTTTTAATATTTCATAGGTTGCCATAGTATCCGCCTCTGCCGAATGAGCATTTTCAAGGCTTTTTCCACAATAAAACTTTAATGCAGCACTCAACGTACGCTCCTCCATTTTATGAAAAATAGTCTGCACATCTACAGAAACCTTGTTTTTCATATCAAAATCTACTCCGGCACGAAGCAATTCTTCAGCCAGTAACGGGATATCAAACCGATCTGAATTAAATCCGCCCAGATCACTGTCTTTTATCATATTATGAATATGCGAAGCCAGTTCTGCAAAAGTGGGTTCGTTGGCTACTTTTTCATCCGTTATACCATGGACTGCCGTTGTTTGCGGAGGAATTGGAATTGTTGGATTAACCAGCCATGTTTTACTTTCTTTATTTCCATTGGGAAAAACTTTAAATATCGAAATCTCTACGATTCGATCCTTTCCGATATCAATTCCAGTTGTTTCAAGGTCAAAAAAGCAAATTGGTTTGTTCAGTTTTAATTCCATCTTCATTTTTTAAGTTTACAAATGTAATTTTTAAAGACGAAATATCACAAAATTATTAGCGCAAACGAATGTTAAAATTATTTTTTACGAATCATCATTTATGAAAACAAAAAACCGGCAGAATTTAAAATTCTGCCGGTTTTAATATCATAATTGTATCATTTTAGAAATCTCTGTCTGCATCAAAAGCTTCCAGATACTCCGCTACCCTCTTTACAAAACTACCTCCCAGAGCTCCGTCTACAACCCTGTGATCATAAGAATGCGATAAGAACATTTTCTGACGGATTCCTATAAAATCACCCTCAGGAGTTTCAATAACCGCAGGCACTTTACGAATTGCACCTAATGCCAGGATACCAACCTGTGGCTGATTGATAATTGGAGTACCAAAAACACTACCGAAAGTTCCTACGTTGGTTACTGTATAAGTTCCACCTTGCGTATCGTCTGGTTTTAATTTTCCTGCTTTTGCGCGATTCCCCAAATCATTAACCGCTTTTGCCATACCCACAAGATTTAACTGATCTGCATTTTTAATTACCGGAACAATTAAATTTCCGTTTGGCAAAGCAGCCGCCATTCCCAGGTTTATATTTTTTCTTTTGATAATATAATCTCCTTCAACCGAAATATTGATTCCCGGAAAATCCTTTATTGCTTTTGCAACCGCTTCCATAAAAATTGGAGTAAAAGTCAGTTTTTCCCCTTCTCTTTTTTCAAAAGCCGCTTTTACTTTATCCCTCCATTTTACGATGTTTGTTACGTCCACCTCTATAAACGACTGCACATGTGCTGATGTCTGCACAGAAGCCACCATGTATCCCGAGATCAGTTTTCGCATTCTGTCCATCTCAACAATTTCGTCTTCCCCGTTTACAGAAACCGGAACTGCCTGAGTACTTTTTTGAACTACTGGTTCTGCCTGTTTTGGAGAAGCCTCTGCTTTTGCTTCATTTCCAACAGCTTTACGATTTTCAATATACTTTAGGATATCATCTTTTGTAACACGTCCATCTTTTCCGGATCCTGAAATACTTTCCAACTCAGTAACAGAAACCCCTTCTTCTTTGGCTATATTTTTTACTAAAGGCGAAAAGAATTTATCTGAACCTGAAAAATCCTGAAGAAATGAAACAGTATCTTTTACCGCTTCAATTTCTTTTTCAATTTCAACAGCTTCAACAGGAACTACAACTTCATCTACAGATTTAACTTCAGATGAATTACTTTCAGATGAATCGCCTTCTGTTTCAATAATTGCTATAGTTTGTCCGACCTGAACCAAATCCTCTTTGCCAAATAATTGCTCAATCAAAATCCCTGATACCTCGCTAGGTACTTCACTATCAACTTTATCTGTTGCAATTTCAAGTACAGCTTCATCAGCTTCAATTTTGTCTCCAACTTCTTTCAACCAGTTTGTTATGGTTGCTTCAGCTACACTTTCTCCCATTTTCGGAAGTTTCAATTCAAATCTTGCCATATTATTAACCTAAAAGGTGATTTTGATTTTCAGATTGCGAAATTACTGAATATTTTAAATATAAATTACATAAAATATAATTTTTACTCAATTTTTATCATTTCACCCCGTTCATTTTTAGAATTACTTCCAATAATAAAATTGGCCTTTTTGGGTAAAATTTTAAAAGTAACACTCTTATGTTTAACAGTTTCTAAGATTTCAATACATTTTTTAAAAGAAATATACTGATTATCTAAAATAACTTCAACTCTTTTCCCCTCTGAAACGAGGCACGAATTTACCATTTTTTCCTTTTTGAAATCGAGAAAACTGATTTTATTTTTTAAAACCAAGGACAACTGATTGCACTTATTTTCATTAGAAGAATAGAAAATATAGTGTTCCGGCAGCAAAATTGGACGGGGTTTTCCCTGAAACATTTTCACAAACGAAAAAAAGAAAATTCCGATTTTGATAAAAACTGAAAAAAACAGGGATTTTCTGAAATGTTTCTGATAAAAAAACTCCATTGCTTCCTGAAATCTTTTCATGTATTTTTCATCTTTTACGGTACTTTCGCCTTTGTAATGCACAACGGCCGTCTCATGGTAATAATAATTCTTCCTTTGTTTCATCAGTACAGAATAAGACAAATCTATATCGTCGGCATACATAAAACAATCTTCATCAAAACCGCCTGTTTCTATATATAATTCGCGTTCCATTAGCATAAAGGCGCCTACTAAAATAGCCACTTCCCCTGTCTGGTTTTCGCAAAGATGCTGTGCATAATACTGATTAAAGAGCTTTTGCTTTGGGAAAATTTTATACAACCCGAAAATCTTTGTGAAAGCTACCCAGGGCGTCGGGATTCCGCGTTTACTTTCGGGCAGAAAATTACCCGTTCCGTCAATAAGTTTGCATCCCACAATGCCCAGATTTTTTTGTTTTTCAGCGAAAGCCAGCACTTTGACAAAGGTATCTTCTGCAACCACTGTATCCGGATTAAGAATACAAATGTATTTTCCTTTAGCCTGAGCTACTCCAATATTATTTCCTTTGGGGAATCCTGAATTTTCTTTGTTTTCAATTAAGCATACCTCCGGAAACCGGTTTTTCATCATGACGCAGCTATCGTCATCAGAATGATTGTCTACAACGATAATTTCACCGTCAATTCCTGAAAGTGCTTCCTGAACACTTAATACACACTGTTCCAGAAAATAACGTACATTATAATTAAGAATAATAACCGATAATTGCATGAAAAAATTTAGTTGAAATATTGGGGAAAGTTAAAAATTTTCAACCAGACCCAAACGTAAAGACCAGTCGTTTTTACTAATACCATAATCCAATGCCAGATTACTGTTGTTTTTTTTGTTCCATTTAACCCGAATACCAGTTCCTATAGCCGGGTTCCATTGATTAAACTGGTAAGTCTGAAACTTAGAAACCGATGAAATATTTGAAAAAAATACGGCGCCTAAAAAACCATTTTTAGAAATATCTGTTCTGTATTCTGTTTCAAAATAAATAAGGGCATTACTCCTGAATCTGTTTCTTGTAAAGCCTCTTCCAGTTCTTCCGTCACGATCCCAGCCGATACTTGGCAAATCCAGATAATGAGGTTTCCCTGAAAAAACTGACCAGTAAAAAGCCCTGTAGGCTAAAACTTTATGTCTGGTTTTACTAAATGAATGATATTTTCTGGCGTCAAAATAAACAGATTTCCACCTCTTATTTTCTACTCCAGTAGTATTTACCCTAAAATCAGCTTCTATATAAGCCCCCTGTTCCGGATTTATTATATTTTTTCTGGAATCATACAAAGCCTGAACTGCCAAACCAAAAGAACTGGCATCTGAAAAATCGCCATTCATATATTTTGAATAGTCGGTTTCTGTGTCAATATATGACTCCTCACTAATATTTTGGTAATCATCCAACAAAAAACCTAATCCCATTTGAAAATTTCCCTTTATTTTTCTTGTAATAAACTGATAGAAACGCCATTGTTCATAATTTAACGTTGACATTTCTTCTTCTCCGGAATTATTCCCAAGTCCGTATGTAGGCTGCGGATAAATCAAAAAACGATAATCGCCTATAAAACTCCATTCATTATTTTTAGTGTAGATGTAGGACTGAACCGGAAAAACGTACTGATTGGTAAAACTAAAGTAAGGCGCAAAAGAAACCTGTGACATTTTTGTCGTTTCTGAGTCACCCAAATAAAAAGTTGTTAAAAAAGAAACCACAAGTCCTGAACTGGAACTAACATCTACAGGAGCAGGCAATAAGGAGAAGGCAATTTTTTTATCCCTGTTTTTTTTGAGAGTGTCATTCTTATTGAAAATTTTATAAACTACATCAAGAATATCTTTTTGTTTATACGAAAGCGTATCTTTCTGGGCATGACAGACCGGAAATAAAAAGAATAAAATCCAGATTTTGTAAAATTTATAAATTGGCGTCATACTTTTCTAAAACTTCTTTTACAAATTTAAAACATTATTAATCACAGCACATTCATTCTCCGCTAATAAAATTAAATTAATAACTGACACAAGTCATATTTCATTTTTTGCTATTTTTGCCTTATGTTATCATTCTTCAAACAAAAACCTTATTTAAAGGACCTTTTATCAGACAATTATATCGATATCCACTCGCATTTACTGCCGGGAATTGACGATGGTGCAAAAATAATATCCGACACTGAAAGGTTAATAAAGTCATTAGAAAAGATCGGTGTTTCCCAATTTATTACTACTCCACACATCAGTCATTATATCTGGAATAATTCCCCTGAGGCTATTAAGGCAAACCATAATGAAACCAGCAAAAAACTAATTGAAAGTAATATTACAACCCCTTTTAGGGCGGCTGCAGAATATTTTATGGACGACTGGTTTGAGAAGCATTTTAAAGATGAAAAGCTTCTTACCTTAAAAGACAATTATGTATTGGTTGAAATGTCGTATATGAACGCTCCTGTGCAATTGTATAAAATTTTATTCGATTTGCAGGTAGCAGGATACATTCCGGTTTTAGCACATCCTGAACGTTACTTGTTTTATCACAAAAACATTTCCGAATACGACAAGTTAAAAAAGGCTGGCTGTTTGTTTCAACTAAATTTACTGGCTGCCGTAGGATACTATGGTGAAGAAGTCACTAAAATTGCCGAACAGTTATTAAAGAAAGGAATGTATAATTTTGTGGGTACCGATGTTCATCACGATAATCACATAAAAGCATTTGAACAAAGGATAAAATTAAAAGACTCCGAAGACTTAAAAAAAATCATATCCAACAATCAATTTTTCAAATTTTGAAATAAAATCCCAAACTAAATTTCATAAAAAAAGGTTCAAATTATTTTGAACCTTTTTTTACAATATATATCTTTCTTAACTTATGTCTTTGATTTTTTTATACCATTGCTTTTTCTCTTTTTTCACTCCGTACCCATAACCATAGCCATATCCTTTGGTTGAATCTGTGTCATTCAGAACAAGGCACATATTTGGTAATTTCTTTTCTTTATAAAAAGTATTTGCAATTGATATCATGCGTTTCTCCAGAACGTTGGCGCGCATTACATACACAAAAGTATCTGCTTTTTTAGCCACTAACAATGTATCTGCAACCAGGCTTACCGGAGCTGTATCTACAATAATATAGTCGTATTCTTTCTTTAATGTTTCAAAAAGCCTGTCTACATTCTTGCCCATTAACAATTCGGCAGGATTTGGCGGAATAACCCCTGAAGGCAATATAAAGAAGTTTTCATACTCATGATGCTTCACAATATATTTACTGATATCCGTGTCATTTGAAGACAAATAATTTGTCAACCCAAAATTTGGCACTGTGAAGTAATCTGAAAATTTTGGATTTCTAATATCCATCCCTATCAGCAACACTTTTCTTCCTGACAAGGCAAATGTAGCCGCCAGATTCACCGATACCAATGTTTTACCTTCTGCCGGGAATGTAGACGTTACAAAAATGGTTTTCGCAATACCCTCAGGAACATTGGTCAGCATAAACTCAAGATTGGTCCTCACAATCCGGATCGCCTCGGCAGAACTGGTTCTGCTTTCTGCTTTGATCAACTCATTACTATTATCTGAAGTCGGAATATCTCCAATAAAAGGAATCTGGGTTTTTCCTTCCAGATCCAGCCTGCTTTTGATTTTGGTATCCAGCAAATCATAACCGTATATGATCCCAAAAGGAATTAACAAACCTATTAAAAAGCCGGCAAGATAAATGACTTTTTTCTTTGGACTCACCGGAATTTTATTGGCTTTTGCTGCATCTATAATACGAGCATTAGGTTCAGTAGCTGCTAATGAAATGGCCGTTTCTTCCCGTTTCTGCAATAAATACAAATACAATTCTTCTTTTACTTTTTGCTGTCTGGCAATTACCCTGAACTGACGCTCCTGTACCGGTATTTTTCCTATTTTACTATTCAGAATATTCTCCTGACTTTTTAAATCACGGTTTTGGATTTGCAAATTAGACTGCATTCTTTTCAGACTTGTGGCCACATTTGCTTTTAATGCGGAAATTTGCTGATCTAATTTTACAACAGAAGGATTTTCGGTTGTAGCCGATTTTAAAATCCGGTTGCGGTCTAAAACCAGCTGGTTATACGAGGTAATTAATCCTCCCGCTTCTCCGGTTTCTGTTATAATATTGGTTGGCAACAAATCTGAATTGGTGCTTTTTTTAATAAAATCAAGCAATGACGAAACGACATTCAGTTGTATTTCAGTTTCTACCCCTTTTTTATCGTATTCATTTGACCCTTCAATAAACAGTTTCGCCTCTGATTCGATATCCGTCAGTCTGTTTGATTTTTTAAAACTTTCCACATCCTGCTCTACCCCGTCTAATTCCTGAGTTATTAATTGCAAACGTTCGGATATAAATTTGGATGTGTTTTCTGAAATAAAGTTTTTATCCTCTGCCGCATTTTCGTTATAAATCTGAATCATATTATCCAGAAATTCCTCCGCTCTTTTCTGAACGGGGTCAGTTATGGATACAGTGACTACACTGCTTGTTTTACTAACAGGTTCTACTTTTACTCTTTTCCTAAAATTTGCCGTAACATTTTCAAGGGGACTTATTATAATCCGTATCGACTTGCCTTTACCAATATTATTCTTATTATAAAATGCAGTTTTTCCAATAATCAACGTTCCAATAGAAGTAACTATTTTTTCATTGAACCTAAATTGCTTTTTAGAGGATAAAATAACATTTTCGCTCACTACTTTTTCAACTAATTCATTTTCTAAAGAGAAAGTCTCATTAGATAACAAATCCAATTTTAAAACTATATTGGACTCATCAAACAATTCTGTTTTGTTCAGAAAGTATACATCTATTGGAGAGCGACCATAAATATCCCGGTCTACCACATTACCTTCAACCTGCAAATTAATATTTAAATTAAGCTTTTTGACTGTCGATTCTACCAAGGTTCTTGACTTTAAAACCTCTATTTCATTATCCACATTACTGACAGAACCAACACCCAAGCCTAAATCTGAGAAAGCAGACAACTCCGAAAGCATCCCTCCTTTTTTCTCATCTTTTACCAATATAGAAGTACTGGCTTCATAACTGGGCGTGGTGTAACGCAAATACAAAACTGCCAACACCAAACAAAGAAAAACACTCAAAACAAACCACTTCCAGTGGATTACATATTTATCCAGCTGTTCCCGAAGATTTACATCATTAGTTTCATCTTCTATAACCTCATTATAAAAATCTTGCATCTATTCTTTTTTATATTTTTTATTTGAAGAGCAATACAGAAAGCGATACTAAAATAGAAATCGCCGAGATAATCACTGAAGTATTAGGCCCTACTGCAGCTGCATTTACTTTTGTATTATTAGGCTCTACATATATCACATCATTTTGAGCCAGGTAATAAAAAGGAGAATTGATAAAATCGGCTTTAGTAACATCTACTCTGTTATATGATTTCACACCATTGATTTCGCGGATAATTAAAATATTATCTCTCTTCCCATAAATAGTTAAATCCTTTGCCATAGACAAAGCTTCGATCAGGGTAATTCTTTCGGAAGCGACAGTATAGGTCCCAGGCAGATTGACTTCTCCCTGCAGAGAAACCTTAAAATTCATAATCCGCAGGTTGATAATTGGATTTTTTATGTAAACCGAAATTTTTTCTTTAAGCAGCTTTAAAACTTCTGTCCTTGTCAATCCCCCTACCTGTAATTTTCCTAAAACAGGAAATTCAATATTCCCGTATTTGTCAACTAAATAAGACTGCAGTGTTTGCTGACCCGTTACAGCCATTAAATTATTTGCATTTGGTATTGTAACCGACGTTAAATTGAAGGGCATCGCTATTTCCGGATCTTCAGCAGAAACGATAATCATCAGTAAATCATCCGGCTGAATTTTTACTTCATAAGAGGTTATATTTTGCGAAATATTGGTCCCGTCGATATTTTGATAATATACTATATCTTTTTTTGAGGCACAGGAAAAAAACAAAAACACAGTGAAGTAAAACAGACTGTTTTTTCTACATTTAAAAAAATTGAAATTCATTCGGATTTTGGTTTATACCGCAAATATAAGGAATCGCTTTTAGTTTCTTTCCAAATTTAATCTATTGGGTTAATCGACAAACTGATTTATCTGTTATACCAATTTTTATTTTAAAAAAGGAACTCAGGCCTAATACGCATTTTCTTCCCCTTTCACTACGTTAATGACAGTTTTGATTATAATTTTGATATCCAACAAGATACTCCAGTTTTCAATATACCAGATATCGTATTCTACTCTGTTTTCCATATCTATAAGCTCCCTGGTTTCTCCCCTGTAGCCATTCACCTGAGCCCAGCCGGTAATCCCCGGTTTTGTGTATTGCCGAACCAGATAATTTCCTATCAGATCCGTGTATTGTTTGGTGTGATTGACCATGTGAGGTCTTGGTCCTACTACAGACATGTCTCCTAAAAAAACATTAAAAAACTGCGGTAATTCATCAAGACTGGTTTTACGCATAAAGGCCCCAAACTTTGTAATACGCTGGTCTCCTTTAGCTGCCTGCAATTTGTCTGCCTGTTTGTTTACCCGCATACTTCTAAATTTCCAGCAAAAAAAAGATTCATTATCACGACCTGAACGTTCCTGCCTAAAAAAAACAGGTCCAGGTGATTCTATCTTAATGAGCAGCACAATTATTGGAAACAGCCATGGGAAAATCAATACGATAACCCCAAGAGAAAACACAATGTCAAATGCTTTCTTGGACAAACGATTTACAGTATACTCCAGTGGTTCGGTACGGAACATCAACACAGGGGTATTTTCATAAAATGAAATTTCCACCTTACTTGATTTTGTATACAACTGAAAATCAGGAATAAACTTAATACGCACCATGTGATGCTCGCATATTTTTATTAATTTATTGATCACATTTACATTATCGATATGCAATGCCACGTACATTTCATCTACCTGATGAGTGGTTATGTATTTTTCTACGTCTTCAAACCCCCCTAATATGGGTCCTGAAATAAAGGCAAAAGGATCTACTTTTTCGTCAAAAAAACCTAAGAAACGATACCCGTACGTCAAGTCTTTGGATAAGGTTTTACGTATTCGTTCGCCTGTATCATTGGCGCCGATAATAATGATACTTTTAAAATTATATCCTTTTGTCCTAATGTATTTTAAAAGCTCCATAGATAAAAATCTGGACAGCATCAGCAAGCAGAAGAAAAAAGAATAAAAATACAACAACCTAAGCCTTGAAATTTGTGAATACTTTAAAAAGAGCACAAAAAAAGCTATTAAGGCGATATGGAATATGAATTTTTTTGTGGTACGTTTTAAAATCGATTCTAAAGGCTCAATTCTGACTATCCTGTATGAATCATTGCGCAATAACAAGGCAATCCAGATCAGGTTAGACAAAAAGGAAACTGTTTGTACTTCTTTGATAAAAAGCTTGTCCAGATTACCAAACCGCACCCATGCAGACAGGACAATAGAAAAGTTTAAAAGTATCATGTCCCACACTACAAATAAAAGTTTAAAATAGCGGGAGAAACGGTAACGGGAAAGGATGTCTAATATTTTCATAAAACCGTAAACCTCTTTTTAGAATACATCATTAGCATAACTTATTTTTTTATATATTGCATCAAGGCCATTATCTTTTTTTGAAACACTACCTTTATTCCGGATATATTGTGGTATTTATATATTTGATAATCTTCTTTTAACACCTTAAATGCTCTTTTATAATCGGTACTCAAGCCTCCCATTCGCATTTTTACTACATAGTCATTGAGATAGCTCATTTTTATTTTATGCTTAAAAAGATAGCGCAATAAAAACTCGGTATCTGAAGCAATTTTAAATTTCAGGTCATAATTACCATAGCTGTCAATAATCGTTTTTTTGATGTACACTGTTGGATGCAAAGGCAGCCAGCCTGATTTCAGCTTTTTATAATCATATTCCCCTCCAATTCTGTTTCTTACCAGTTTCTGTTCTTCATCGTTGGTCACATAAATACCGTTTCCATACACTCCATCTGAATCCGGATTATTTTTAAACGTATCTACTATTTTAGCAATTACTTGCTGATCATAAAATACATCGTCCGAGTGCATCAATCCTATAATATCACCAGTAGCCATCGCTAATCCTTTATTGATTGCATCATACATTCCTTTATCCGGTTCTGAAATATACTGGGCAATTTTATCCGAATATTTTCTAATACTATCCTGAGTCCCATCTGATGAATTACCATCCACTACTATGTATTCAATATCCGGATAGTCCTGATCTAACACACTCTTTATTGATTGTTCAATAGTCGCTTTTCGATTGTAACAAACTGTAATAACGGAGACCTTCATAAATTATGATTAACTAAGGAAATTATTTTATTTCTTTTTTCTTGCTAAGTAATTCTTTGCTTTTTAAAACAATAAAATACTCATAAATAGATTGTAAAGTGGCATACGTCAGACCCGCACTCCCATCTAAGAATGCCCTTCTGCCAATGACCATATAAAGCCATTTTATTAAAGGACGTCCGGGCAATTTGTAAAACAATCCTTTCTGATGGTATCTTTTTTCTGTAAAGTCTTTACCAAACATAGCCTTTCTGAAAGAAAAAGTAACCCCCTGATCTAAATCTTTAACCCTTGTTAAAGCTTCCATATCTGCGTAACTTAAATGTCTCTGAATCCAGAATCTAAAACCTTTGCTAAATGGATAATGATCTAAGAACCCTTCGATTTTACCAGTCGGACCCTCCGGAATTGAAACCGGATTTACTAATCTTTCATAACGCATCTTGTCAGGACGAAATAATCTCAGGTAAAATGGGGACATTTGTGCATGTTTTAGCCATTTCCCGTTCCATGCAAAATCCCTTCTTCTCAATTCGTATGCAACTAATTCAGAGTTCGTATCTGGTTTGAGTGCTTTTATTGCATTTAATAATGACTCCGAAACCCTTTCATCAGCATCAATATAAAGTACCCACGGATATTTGAATTTTATGTTTGCCAATCCCCAATTCTGATGTGCTGACCAGTTGTCAAAAACCCGCTGCGTAATAGTGGCACCAGCGTTTTCTGCAATAGTGACTGTTTTGTCATCACTAAAAGAATCGAACACATGTATATCATCACTCCAGGCTACTGATGCCAGACAGCCCGGTAAATCCTGTTCTTCGTTTTTAGTGAGTATTAATATTGAAATCATAGTTATACATTAGCAAAATTAATCCGTTATTATTCTGTTTTTAATGACTTTAGCAGGATTTCCTGCTACTATCGTCCAAGGATCAACATCCTTAATTACCACAGCCCTTGCTCCAATTATCGCTCCTTCACCAATCAATGTATTGGTCATTATAAAAGCTTCAGCAGCAATCCAAGCAAAATCTTCAATTTTTATTTCTCCAATGGCCAAAGGAACATTTAATGAAGTGGTTTCATGCGTTGCACTGCATAAATAAGTTCTCTGAGACACTGTCACTTTGTTTCCTATAATAGTCTGGCCTAAATGTAATTGTACCTGAGGTCCTAATGTAGAATGGATGCCCATTGTTAAATTCTTTGGTGACGGAATATAAGCAGATGCATAGATGTTGCAATATTTACCAATTTTGGCTCCAAAAAGTTTCAATAAAAAAATTCTCCAGCCATTGAAAAAAGGCAAAGAAAAAGGTCTGAATAAAAATAATGATGTTAAACGCCAAAGCAATCGATAAGCTTTATCTGACTTCGGTATTGTATCAACATATTTAGGAATTTCCATTAAATATTCTTTAAGGTTTGAATATATTTATTCGCACAAGCATCGATGTCAAATTTGTTCAGATACGTTTCAAAAGCTTTTAATCCTTTCATTTCTAAATTTTCATCGGATTGTTCTATTATTTCTGAGAGCACATTTTTCAGCGCGTTATTTTCTTCGAGACTGACTACCCATCCACCGCCTCCTTCATGGATTTCTGTCCAAATATTTACATTTTTGGTTATTAAAACTGGTTTTTTGCAGGCCATTGCCTCCACAATAGCTATACCAAAATTTTCCTGATGGCTTGGTAAAAAATAGGCTTCGCAGTTATAAAATGCCCCCCATTTGCTTTTGCCTGATAACATCCCCGGGAAATGTATTTTTGGATTATTTACAGCCAGTTGTATCATTTCTTTTGCATAATCAGACTCCGTTGGACCAGCTATAACCAAATCCGGGAAATCTGAACCTTCTACACATAATTGATTGTATGCCTTAATCAGTAAGTCAACCCCTTTTTTTTCGTGGATACGACTCAAAAAAAGAAAGTATTTTTTCCCTTCAGCTGTTGGACAGTTTTTATAAAACTCTTCTTTAAGCGTAATATTGTTTTCCGGTGGCCTCTGAATGCCATACCCTACATTACATACTTTTTTAGGATTGTATTTTTTAAAAGTAGTAGCTGCTAATCGCATTTCCTCCTCACAAGTAAAAAAAACAGCATCTGTCTGATTAATACATTTTTTTTCTATGAATTCCCAGACCCATTGATTTCGCAAAGCTTTCCATTTTCTGTCTGCTGCTTTTTGAAAATAAGGATCCAGCATTCCGTGTGGCATAATTACAACCTTGGGAACATACTGTTGTTTCCTTAAAGACCTGATTGCTTTATACACTGCTAAATTATGATACTGCCAAAGTCCGTGAACAATTACAAAATCATATTTTTCAATATGTTGTTTTAACCATTTTAACAATTTTGGCTGATATTGGTAAGAGGTTTTACCATTGCCTACTTTAAAAATGGTAAAATTATCTGTTACAGGATAACTGGTATCCGGATCATCCATACAAACTACTTCTGTTGTAATTCCAGATTTATCAAAATAAGGCGTAGCATTGCGTATACCCTGGCAAGGCCCTCCATTACTTGGATGCATTGATGAAATGACACGAAGGATTTTCATATCTGTGAAAGTAAAACAAGTTCTTCTGCAAACTTTTTATAATTAGTACTAGCAGAATAATTCGCCAACCAATAATTTCTGACTTCCATTCTGTCTTTAGGATTATCGTACATTTTCTTTAAATAATTACAAATAACATTTTGATTTGTTTCTAAATCTATTAAAAATCCTGTTTTTTCATTAACAATTTCAGATACTCCTCCTACATCTGTTGCTAAAATAGGAATACCAAATGATATTGCTTCCATCATTGAAACTGGTATTCCTTCTGAGGAACTTAAATTTATTAATACATCTACAGCATTATTTGAATAAAATTCAAAAATTTTCTTATTACTTACTCTTCCATGAAAAATAGATTTCAAATTTTCTAAATTTTCATTATATATATCCTTTTTAATTTCTGGCAACATATCCCCATCTCCGAAATGATTCCAAACAATCTCAACACCTGGATTCTTTTTAGAAAATTTTTTTATTACACTCGCAATTAAACCAACATTTTTAACAGCAATAACATTCGATACAGAAACTATTGAAAACTTATTGGATGAAGAACTTTTAGCAATAAAATTATTATCTATAGCACCTAATTTTGACACACTTATATTATTCGTATTATATTTATTTTTTAAGTACGAATATCCATCGTCCGAAATTGAAAATACCCTATCTACCTTAGTAATACTACATTCTCTACCAGGAAAAAAACATAATTGAGAAATTTCCTCATATAAGTCTCCTCTGTGAACACGAGTAACAATTTTTCTACCAGCTTTATTATGCTCACAAAATGAATCTACAAAAGCGTTATACCAATAAGAATAAATTAAGTTATTATTGTTTTCAGAAATCAAAGTTGGAAGCTTATTACTATAAATAGTATAGGAAACCAAATATTTAAAAAGTTCTTTTGCCTTCTTCAAACTCAAAATCTTTGAAAAATTAGTGAAAATTATTTTATAAAAATGTAATGTCATAATCGCCTTCAAGCACCATTTAAATTTATTCTCATAATCTTTACAAATCAGATTATTTACAAATACATTTGAAGGCAGCTCCCTTACGTCAATTGAACTTGTTGAAGGATAAATCGTAATACTCTTAAAATATTTACTTAAAATTAGAATTTCAGATTCTAAAAAAGTTTCACTTTTTCCATAAGGAAATTGTCTAGTAACAATCACTAAGTTTAACATTTCAAAATAATGTATTAATAAAAGAGTCTATATTCTTGCATTGGACTTTGTAATTAAAATTTAAATCAGCAGTGATCTTCCCATTCATCCCAATATTTACATAATATTCTTTATTCTTAAGCACTTTAATAATATTTTCTCCTAAACATTCTGGAGTGCTTTCTTCAAGAATTATAGAATTAAAACCATCCTTTAAATAGTTCATATATTCTCCAACATTTGTAGCCAAAACAAGCTTACCAATAGACATATATTCTCCTAATTTTGTAGGGAAGCAAAAATTATTTTGTAGATTATCAGGCTTATTTATCAAGCCTAATAAAGCATTCTGTTGATATTCTAAAACTTCAGCATCACTTAAATACCCTAAAAACTTGATATTTTCCTGCAATTCTAATTTTTTAATTGTTTCCTCAATTATTACTCTATCAGCAGATGATTGCAAATATCCGGTAAAAAAAAGATCAATTTGTTCATTATGATTATGCTTGACATAATGAATGGCTTTTATTAAGCCAATAACACCTTCTTTTTTATCGCTTAACCCTCCTGTATGAATAATGTAGTTTTTTTGATTATTTACATCATAATCGGCTTTTTGAGATACCAACGTATTAGTAATTATGGGCACTTTTAATAAAACACAACTGCTCTTTTTAAATGTTTCTACTAAGTTTTTTAAATTTTCTGAAATAACTATATACCCATCAAATAATTTAAAAATAATTTTTCTTTCAAACCAATATTTAAATTTTGAAGAAAAGACCAAAGGATGCTCGTTTAATTCATAAATAACTTTAGCTCCTCTTAATTTTGAAAGAAAGTAAATCGGTATCCTCCAATTATCTCTTACATCTATTAAAAAAACTACATCGAAATTGTTTCTTTTATTAAGAATATATTGCATTAACTTTAAATAATCAAAAAAATCAAAAAATCTTCTTAAAAGGAAAGATTGTGATCTTTCAGTAGATTTAGATAAATATTTAAATGGGACACCTTCAAAATTACCGGTAATCGATTCGTTCCTCTTACTTCCATTTTTCTCTGTAGCTTGTGGAATTACAATCCTGACATCATTTTTTAATTCCTTCAAACCTTTTACATATAATTGAAGCCTTTTGGTCATTGCTAAACCATTAGGAAAGCCTCCTTTATAAATTACTAATATTTTCATCAAAAATTATTTTTTTTATGAGTCAATATATGCTTAGTTGGTTTAATAAACTCTAGTAATTTCTTTTCATTCATACTCAACATTTTCTTAGATAAACAAACGGAAATAGATATCCACACTAAGCAATATTTAATTGAAAAAGTAGGTTGACCATACACAAACATATCAAAAAAGTATATTAATAAATACGCTGCCAGACCTTTTAATAAAGAATTTTTAGATTTAAAAAAACCCATATACATAGCTCGCAAAAGAATTAATAAAAATGTAACAAGATATATTAATCCTCCCTTCATAATCATATATAAAAAGCCACTTTCTATATTGGTTCTATAATTAACTTCTCTGTAATCATCATTTGAAAAATTCCAGTATTTTATAGGATTATAGTATGCACCATCAATCCCTCTTCCAACCAAATAATCAGAAAAATCAAAATCTTTTATAAAAGCTTCAAATACATCCGATCGAGAATCTTCATCGAGGCGATTAAAAATTTCAAAATTATTTGCATTTACATTTCCTATAAAATAATTGATTAAATATACGATCGCTAAAATTCCAAATAACACAGAGAGTGCTTTAAATTCAAATCTAATTTTATCATTTCCTAAAACATTAATATTAAAGAAAAACAAAAAAAATAAGGAAGCATTTACAACTACACTTCTTCTGCCATAGACAAGACCAATTATCAAAATAGTCAATACGATCAAAAAAGATAAAAAAACGATTTTTTTATTTGTATAACGGGCTAATAACAAAATAATACCTACAGGTGCCAAGCTTGAAATTACAATTATATCTGTAAAATTATTTATAGGATACTGATAAATTAAGTAAAGATGTAATAAAATAAATATTAAAGAAAAAAGAAATAAATTTCTAAGAATTTCTTTAAGACTACTAAGTCTTACAGGCAAAAAAATCACAAAAGGTATTAAATATGAACAAAAATGGAGAGGGTCAAATAATATTACTCTAAGAGATTCCAAATTAATATTATTTATTCTAACAACAATGAAAAGCTGACAGACAATAAAAACGGTAAATAGTATCTTCTTAGAAGATTGTAGATATTGTTTTACAAAATAAATGGATACAATAATAAAACCAATTAAAGCGACGGTTTGTGGAATCCGAAAAAAATTAACACTATAGATTGAAAATAATAATCCAAATAAAGAGTAAAAGAAAATACTTAGAAATAAACTAACATTCAGAAAATGTGATTTATTTTGGAGATGATTCATTTATATTATTTAATTTTTTTTGCAGGATTTCCGGCCCACATTTCATCATTCCCAATGTCTTTTGTAACTACACTACCGGCTCCTATAATTGCACGGTCACCAATTGAAACACCTTTTAATATAATACTATTTGCACCAATAAAAACGTCATTACCAATAAAAATTGATTTTTTTTGCACACCTTCACTACCAATTCTTCTTTGTTCATAATCAATTGGATGAAAATCTGTGTCCCAAATTGAAACATTTCCACCACAGAATAAATATTTACCAATTACAATCTCTTTAGAACAGAAAATAGATACCCCTGAAAAGCCAGAAAAATCTCCTATACTCAAAACTGCTCCAGGCGAAACTTCAATTGTACATGGTTTATACAATCCGACAAAATTTGAGTAAATCGTACTATTAAATTTCAACTTTTTTCCAAAAAAACATTTACCACGATTAACAATTATTAGCTTTCCTTTGATTCTAGGAAAAGATTCAAAACTAACTCTGTTAACTTCAATAATAATAAAATTAATAAAGAAAAAATATATATACCTCAATACATTAACAGGATAAAGCACAAAAAATCTAATTATTTTTTTAAACATGATTTTTTTTTACATGATTAATAAAATTAGTAGGATTATGAAACAATTTAAAATTCTTTTTTAAAGTTTCACTATCCCAATTCCACCATTCCGATTGATTTATAATATCAATAATATTTTGATCAAATCTAAATTTAATATGCTTTGCAGGTATTCCACCGACAACTGAATAAGGTTCTACATCCTTTGTGACAACAGCTCTAGAAGTAATTATTGCTCCATTACCAATTTTAACTGTATTTGGAATAATAACACCTTCTGCGATCCAAACATCATGTCCAATTGTAACATGACCAAACTCTTCAAAATATAGTTTATCTGAAAACGTATGAAAAGGTTTATTATCTGCATAAAAAATTGGATGACTCGAAACAAATGTTGAAGGATGTTTTCCTAAAATTATTTTAACGTTTGGACCTATCGAACAAAATTTTCCAATCGAAGTATTTTTCACTTGAGACTCACTATTTATATATGAAAAATCACCTATTTCTGAATCAATTAGACAAACATTTTCTCCAAGAAAAACATGCCTCCCGAATTTAGAGTTCCTAATATCGCACCCAATAGAAATAATTGCGTTTACATTCTTAAAAGAACGCATATATTTCATTTTTTTAATTAAAAGAAAAATCCTATGTAAACTAAGATTCTTTATAATGTTACTTATTCCAAATCCCATGAGCATTTTTATTTATAATTTTCATGTATTGCAAAGGACATAGTATAACATGAGGAATTAAACATATTATTGTAGCAATTATAACTCCTTTGACACCCATTCCTAAATTTTTAGCAAAAAAAACTGACAATGGAATATTTATAAAAGCTGTAATTAAAATTGAATACATTTGCAGTTTAACTTTACCCGTCCCATTAATAAAATATGTATATGGAGCATAAAAAATCGTTAAAGCAAAAAACACCCCCATATAAAAAGTTAATGAAAATGGTATATTTACACTAGTCCCAATCCATAGTTTATAAACTAATGGAGAAAAGACAACCATAACAGCAATAATGAAAATTGCTGCTAATGAAATTTTACTTAAATTTTGCATAGACTTTTTAATCCAGTCATAATCATTATTTACATAAGCTTCTGTAATTGAAGACCAGTAGGGTGTCAATATAATTGAAATCACCATGTTTGAAATACTTAAATACTTAAAAGCAATATTAAAGGGAACTACCTTTTCTGGACCAAAAATCTGAGTAATAATAATATTGTCAGTCGAAAATAAAACTATCCCTGCAATTTGAATTATAAAAAAACTCATCCCTAATCCAAAAATATCTTTTAAATATTTTTTTTTCCATAAAATTAAACTTGGTTTATAAGGCTTATAAATACCTGAAAAAGCAAATAAATTCAACCATATAAGTATTATTACAGGTATAGCTGAGAATATGATTCCAAATAACAATAAAGAACTTTGCGCTATATTTATCAATATGTATACAACCATTAAAGAACCTATAGAAGTATAAAAATTAATTTTACCTTGCATTGAATGATGCTGATCCGCCGTATAAATAGTCGTTATTAATTTTAACAGCAACTGCAAACAAAAAAAAATAAATACAATCGGCATAAGCAAAGCTAATTCTTTTTGCAATTGAGGGCTAGTATTAAAAATTTTAGTCCAATCAATAAAAAAATTCAAACCCAAAAAGACAATCATTAAAAGCAAGCAAGCGCAACCAATTGTAAAATAAGCTGAACTTACATAAGCTTTTGCCAAGGTTAAGTCTCCCTTTGCCTTGGCTTCAGCAAATTTATTTCTTAAACCATTTCCCAAACCTATGTCAAAAAATGAAAACCAGGCGATGAAAGAATTTAGTGTCAACCATATTCCATAATTTTCAGTGTCTAAAAATTTAATGGTAAGTGGAACAATCATTAAGGAAGAAATTATACTCCCTCCTTTATAGAAAAATGAAATAACGACATGTTTGGTAATATTCTTTGTACGGTTACTCTTAATACCAGTTTTACTATAAATCTTTTTAATTATATTTTTCAATTTGATAATTTGTTTGTGTCAAAAAAATATTTCAAACAATTGAAATAGTAAACTTCAAAAATTTAATTCGTTAGTTAAAATTTCTATTTCAAAAATATTTCTAATACAATTTCAAATCACTCTCCACCATCTCTCTCACCAAAGCAGCTAAATCATATTGAGGTTTCCAACCTAGTTTGGTTTTCGATTTTGTAGGATCTCCAATTAAAAGATCTACTTCTGTAGGACGGTAATATTCCGGGTCTACACGAACCACTACTTTGCCAATTTCTAACTGGTATAATGGGTTATTACAAGATGCTACTTTAGCCACTTCACTTTCATTTTCTCCTTCAAAAGTCAGTGTTACTCCTATTTCGGCAAAAGCCATAATCACGAAATCCCTAATGTAAGTCGTAACTCCTGTTGCTATGACGTAATCCTCAGGTGTATCTTGCTGTAAAATTCTCCACATTGCTTCTACATAATCTTTGGCATGCCCCCAATCTCTTTGAGAATTAAGATTTCCTAAATACAAACAATCCTGTTTTCCTTTTGCAATTGCAGCCGTTGCCATCGTGATTTTACGGGTCACAAAAGTCTCTCCACGTCTTGGAGATTCGTGATTGAACAAAATACCGTTACAAGCAAACATATTATACGCTTCACGGTAGTTTTTTGTGATCCAGAAACCGTAGATCTTGGCAGCCCCATAAGGAGAGCGTGGATAAAACGGAGAGTTTTCGTCATAAAACCCTTTTTCGTTTTTGTTTTCTACCATACCCCCGTAAAGCTCGGAAGTAGAAGCCTGATACACTCTGGTTTTATCAGTCAACCCTAAAATTCTTACTGCTTCTAATATTCTTAGAGTCCCTATTCCGTCTACATTTGCTACATATTCAGGAGAGTCAAAAGATACTTTTACATGAGACATTGCTCCTAAATTATAAATTTCATCCGGCTGTACTTCCTGAATGATTCTGATAATATTAGTCGAATCTGTCAAATCACCATAATGCAATTTAAAGTTCACATGTACCTCATGCTGATCCTGGTAAATATGATCGATTCTCTGTGTGTTAAAAGAAGAGGCACGTCTTTTTACGCCGTGTACCTGATATCCTTTTTCTAATAATAATTCCGCTAAATAAGATCCGTCCTGACCTGTGATTCCTGTTATAAGGGCTACTTTTTGTGTGCTCATGGGTTTGAGTATATGAGTTGTGAATTGTGAATTGTGAATTGTGAGTTGTGAGTTGTGAGTTGTGAGTTGTGAGTTGTGAGTTTTGAGTTTTGAGTTGTGAGTTTTGAGTTGTGAATTGTGAGTTGTCTCTCGCTTTGCTCGATTTTTCTAAGCTTTGAATTCACTTTTATCTTCTCACTTTTCACTTCTTACTTCTTACTTTTCACTTCTTACTTTTCACTTCTTACTAATTAGATAAAAAAACTACATTTTTACTTGTTTGAATGCTTCGATATTATTTAAAAACCATTCGTAGGTTTTTTGGATTCCTTCTGTAAGTTCTATTTTATGTTTCCAGCCTAAATCATGCATTTTGGAAACGTCCATCAATTTTCTTGGAGTTCCGTCAGGCTTTGAGGCATCCCAGATAATTTCTCCTTTATGGCCTGTTATCTGCTGAATCGTTTCTGCAAGATGTCTGATTGTCAAATCTTCGCCTGTTCCTACATTATACAAATAATCAGGTAATTTGTTTTCTAAAGCAAACACTACTGCCTGAGCCATGTCGTCTACAAATAAGAACTCACGCATTGGTGTACCGCTACCCCATAGCGTTACTGGTGCATGATTGTTTTCTCTGGCTTCATGAAATTTTCGGATCATTGCGGGTAAAACATGAGAGGTATTCAAATCAAAATTATCGTGTGTGCCATACAAGTTTGTGGGCATCAAACTCACATAATCCTTTCCAAACTGATTTCTGATGGCCTGACAAGCTTTTACACCCGTAATTTTAGCAATAGCATACCACTCGTTTGTTGGCTCTAAAGTATCTGTCAATAAATAATCTTCTTTTAACGGCTGCGGAGCTAATTTTGGATAAATACAGGAACTTCCCAGAAAAATAAATTTTTCTACGTCATTTTGTAAAGCCGCATCAATCAGATTATTCTGGATTTGCATGTTCTCCATAATAAACTGATAGGGATAATCATTATTCGCCAAAATACCTCCTACACGTGCCGCTGCATCAATAATAACATCTGGTTTTTCACTGGCCATAAAATCAATTACTGCCTGCTGGTTACGAAGATCCAGCTCTTTGCTAGACTTGCCTATTAAATTTGTAAATCCTTTATCTGACAGTGTTCTCCAAATTGCGCTTCCCACCATGCCTTTGTGTCCTGCGATGTAAATTTTTGCTGTACTTTTCATATTATTTAGATTACTTTTAATGCTTCTTTTTCGGCTACTACTTTTCTTAATCCGCTGCTTGAAAAACGATGATCCCTTGCATTAAAATAGAGTTCAATTCCTTTAGATTCGCAATACTGACGCCCGGTGAAGTTTTTTTCACGGTATTCATCGCCTAAAATCCTAACATCAATTTTAAAAGATTTCAAAATATCTTCTAAATCCTGTTCTGTCGCATAGGGCACGATTTCGTCTACAAATTTGCAGCCTTTTAACTGAATATATCTTTCTACCACTGTTTGTGTAGGTCTGTTTTTTTCAGGACGGTCTAATGTAGGATCAGTCTGCAGCGCGCAAATTAAATAATCACACTGACGTTTGGCTTCTTCCAGCATGGTAATATGCCCTGCATGCAGTAAATCGAAGGCACTAAAGGTAATTCCTATCTTCATTGTTTTTTATGCGAAAAATAAATTAAATAATTCTTTGCTTAATAAGCCGAATCTGCGTGGAAACGGTTTTGTCCCAACGCTACCATAAAGCCAAAAGTGATACCCAGATTACTACCTGTCAGGTCTTTTCCAACCAAATCCCCATTATAATACAGTTTTTGCGATAATGTCGATTTGTAGGTCAGATCTGCAAAAAAGGAAACTTTTTCATTTATAAAAATATAAGGTCTTGCACCAATCATCAAAGCTCCAATCTTATCGCGATTGAAATATTGGCTTGACATTACACCAGCTCCGACACCACTATGTACCAGTAATCCAAATTGTCCTCCCGAATTTCTTGATATTTCAATAAGATTTCCCAGGTTATAACAAAGCTCTAAGCTCGCTACAATCTGATCGCTTTTTTTAATTCCCTGATTATACTGATCAAAACCAGCAGATCCCATCACTCCCACATTTTCATTGAACATATAACGCAAGCCTCCCTGGACATGTACCAAGGACAGCGGACCATTTTCTCCAGAAGGTGAAACCAAAGACAAAGGAACAGCCATACCAAATCCGGCTTCCATAAAAAGCTTATCATATCTTAACCTGTATTGAGCTTGTGAAACTGTTGCAATTAAAAATAAAGCAAGAAACATTTTTTTCATAAGAGGTATTTTTGGGGTTTTGTTAAATTTATATTAATAAAAAAATTAAGAAATTACATTTTTTCTACTTATACGAAGAATTGTTAATAATGTTAAATTATGTTTGCACTTTTTTGAAATCAATAACACTATTTTTCTTCGCAAATTTGTTAAAATAACCATGTCTCAACACAGCTACGCTTTTCTAACTCCCATTTGACAGGGGCATTAGAAAATAAAAACAGGTACAAATGTATTGACATTTTTTTAGATTATACGCTTAAAAGTACCTCTGTACAACGAATAATAGACACACAAAAATACATTAATCTCATTACCAATCATATACCCATATCAACAAATTACATCTATTATTAAAATTGTAATAAAAAAATAAACATAATTTAATTTAACTCAATTTAAATAAGAATAATCTTTTTTATAAACACTAAAATTCTTTCATTTCGTACAATCACACAAAAAAATATGCCTTGTTTTAGGCATTTTCTCTGTACATTCGCTAAAAATCTTCAGTCCAACATCTAAATATAACTGTTATTTTTTCTGTTTATTGCCTTATGATTATGAAGGAATGTTTATTATTTTTTCTTTTGTTTATTCATGCCGGTTACAGTCAGGTTTCCGGATGTACAGACCCGATTTCTAAACAATACAACCCTAACGCTGTTATCAACGACGGAAGCTGTGAGTATGAGCACCTTAAAACAAAACCGAAACATTCCTTAAGGCTTAGCGATTCCTTAAAAGAAACCTCGGGACTTATTTATTTCGATCAGCGCTTATGGACACATAACGACGATCATGACCAAACCCTTTACGGACTGGATTCTTTGGGAAAAATTAAAAAGAAAGTTATTCTTCCGGACGTTATCAATCATGATTGGGAAGAAATCTCACAGGACAGCACACATATTTATATTGGAGATTTTGGCAATAACTACTCCGGAAACAGAACTGACCTGAAAATTCTTAAAATTGAAAAAAAATCTTTTTTAGAGCATAACCCAAAAATTGAAACCATTTTGTTTTCGTATTCCGATCAGGCAGATTTTTCATCTTCAAAACCCAACAAAACCGATTTTGACTGCGAAGCTTTTATTGTTTCCAAAGACAGTATTTATTTGTTTACCAAGCAGTGGAAATCCTCTAAAACTGCTATTTATACACTTCCAAATCAATCAGGATCACAAATTGCCACATTAAAATCTGTACTAGACACCAAAGGTTTGGTTACCGGCGCAACTTATCTGGAGAATAAAAAATTAATTGCTTTATGCGGTTACACTAAAGTCGGAAGAGCGTTTTTATATCTGCTCTACGATTTTAAAGATCATGATTTTTTATCCGGAAATAAAAGACGTATCGATTTAAAACTTCCTTTTCATCAAACAGAAGGAATTGCAACCAAAGACGGGCTTCATTATTTTATTACCAATGAATCTTTGGTTCAAAAACCTGTCATTAATGTTCAACAACAGATTCATTATTTGGATTTGAGTGCTGTACTCGGACCGTATATTCAGCCATAACTTCGCTGATGCGGGCACCCTGTGAGCGTTCATCTGCCGCAATTTAAAACCACCAGACGACTTTAGTGTGTTTTATTATAAATTAAACAAATAAGAACCTTGGTTTGATTATTCCATAATTTATTATTAATCAGATATCCTGCAAGGTTTTTCAACCTAGCAGGTGCATATACTGATGAATAAGACACCTACAATGTCTCCCAAAAAAGACCTTGCAGGAGCATTCACTGATAATAATTAACCTGTTGGGTGAAATTAAAATAAGTGTCAGGCTGTGTCCATTCGGCTTCACACAGTATAAACTTAGCCGAAGCCCTTTTGAATCCTTAAGCCTTCGACTCCGCTCAGGATGACACCTGTTCCTTAGGTTCTAAATGATGTTTTACTTAGGCGAAGCTGTTTTGTATTTAAAAGCCTTCGACTCCGCTCAGGATGACACCTGTTCCTTAGGTTCTAAATGATGTTAAACTTAGACGAAGCCCTTTCGAATCCTTAAGTCTTCGGGTTCGCTCAGGATGACACCTGTACCTTAGGTTGTAAATGATTGTTTTACTTAGGCGAAGCTGTTTTGAGTCCTTAAGCCTTCGACTTCGCTCAGGATGACACCTGTTTCTTAGGTTGTAAATGATGTTAAACTTAAACGAAGCCCTTTCGAATCCTTAAGCCTTCGGGTTCGCTCAGGATGACACCTGTTCCTTAGGTTGTAAATGATGTTTTACTTAGGCGAAGCTGTTTTGTATTTAAAAGCCTTCGACTCCGCTCAGGATGACACCTGTTTCTTAGGTTGTAAATGATGTTAAACTTAAACGAAGCCCTTTCGAATCCTTAAGCCTTCGACTCCGCTCAGGATGACACCTGTTTCTTAGGTTGTAAATGATGTTAAACTTAGACGAAGCCTTTCGAATCCTTAAGCCTTCGACTCCGCTCAGGATGACACCTGTACCTTAGCTTCTAAATGATGTTAAACTTAAACGAAGCTCTTTTGAGTCCTTAAGCCTTCGACTCCGCTCAGGACGACACCCGTTTCTTAGGTTCTAAATGATGTTAAACTTAGACGAAGCTGTTTTGTATTTAAAAGCCTTCGACTCCGCTCAGGATGACACCCGTTTCTTAGGTTGTAAATGATGTTTTACTTAGGCGAAGCTGTTTTGTATTTAAAAGCCTTCGACTCCGCTCAGGATGACACCTGTTCCGTAGGTTGTAAATGATGTTTTACTTAGGCGAAACTGTTTTGTATTTAAAAGCCTTCGACTCCGCTCAGGATGACACCTGTTCCTTAGGTTGTAAATAATGTTTTACTTAGGCGAAGCTCTTTTGAGTCCTTAAGCCTTCGACTCCGCTCAGGATGACACCCGTTTCTTAGGTTCTAAATGATGTTAAACTTAGCCGAAGCTCTTTTGAGTCCTTAAGCCTTCGACTCCGCTCAGGATGACACCTGTTCCTTA
The DNA here is from genome assembly GCF_038290035.1 of Flavobacterium calami. Lineage (NCBI taxonomy): Bacteria > Pseudomonadati > Bacteroidota > Flavobacteriia > Flavobacteriales > Flavobacteriaceae > Flavobacterium > Flavobacterium calami. The sequence continues at coordinate 83,789 of NZ_JBBYHS010000010.1, read as the reverse complement.
GGTTCTAAATGATGTTAAACTTAGCCGAAGCTCTTTTGAGTCCTTAAGCCTTCGACTCCGCTCAGGATGACACCCGTTTCTTAGTCCGATAACTGCCACATTCACTACTATTTTTCCTGAATTTTTGTTCACCGGAATTGGGAAAACTTTTTTTTCTATCGCCCGGGTATTTCAAATCATTTATTGGGTTAATCTTACTACTACACTCGGCAGGCTGACAACTTACCATACCAATAATTGAACCCGCTCAAATTATTTCCAAAAATTTACCAGCCCTTTTGCTGTTTCATCATTACAATATGCAACGCACTACATGTTCTATCTTAAGTCCAGAATATTCGCAAAATTCTTCGATCGAGATTAATTGATGTGCTTCTTTGTTGAAATGCCTTTTGATTTTCTGCAAATATAATCTCGCCTGCGGATACTCTTTACCCAGTATGCATTGCACGTCTTTTGGATATATACATACCCTTGTGCCTTTTGGTATCAATTTTTAACTGTTATTTTCTAATGTTTTTTCATGCACTATCCGGAATTATGGGACATTCTTTTGGAGGGTACGAATCAGCCTTTATTATCACCCAGACACCGTTGTTTTCTGCTGCAATTGCCAGCGGGGTTATTAGCGATTTAAACAGTTACTATCACACTGTGAACCAGGACATCGGAAAGCCTGATGTATGGAGGTTTGAACGAGAAGAATGGAATATGCAGGGACCGCCTTCTGAGAACCAGTCCGGTTATCTTTTTAATTCGCCCATTGCGCATGTTCAGAACATAAAGACGCCCGTACTGCTGTGGACAGGAAAAAATGACTGGCAGGTAGACTCCCGCCAGAGTATGGAGTTTTATTCCGCTCTTCGCAGGCATAGCAAAAAAGGAATAATGGTGCTGTATCCTAATGAGGGACATCTTTTAATGAAAACGGAAAACCAAAAAGATGTTACACAAAAAACACTGGAGTGGTTTGATTATTTCCTGAAAGGAAAACAAGGTGTAGGATGGATTGAAAATGTTATTCAATAACGCTCAGGATACACTTCGTCGAAGGCTTTTGAACACGAAAGGGCTTCGACGCCGCTCAGCCTGACACTTATTTTCAATATCATTTAACAATTAAGGTATGGGTGTCATCCTGAATCTATTCGATACGTTCAGGATACACTTCATCGAAGGCTTTTGAACACGAAAGGGCTTCGACGCCGCTCAGCCTGACACTTATTTTCAATATCATTTAACAATTAAGGTATGGGTGTCATCCTGAATCTATTCGATACGCTCAGGATACACTTCGTCGAAGGCTTTTGAACACGAAAGGGCTTCGACTCCGCTCAGCCTGACACTTATTTTCAATATCATTTAACAATTAAGGTATGGGTGCCATCCTGAATCTATTCGATACGTTCAGGATACACTTCATCGAAGGCTTTTGAACACGAAAGGGCTTCGACTCCGCTCAGCCTGACACTTAGTTTTAATTTCGCCCAACGGGTTATTCAGTAGGTTTAAAACAATGCAGTTCCGAACGGAACTGCATTGCCTTTTACAAAAGAATCAATCCGGTTTGTATAGCGGCACAATACAATTGTTAGATTCATTGCGGTATGCCAATGGACCTGAGGTACCCGATACGTGACAAAACTCGTCTTTTGACGTATCATCACAATTTATCGGAACATCATCACACTGACCCTGTGCAGTGGCTGCATATCCCCATTCCTGTGCAAGAGCGCTTTTTGCAGTGCTCTGCATAGAAGTGGTTACAAAAGCTCCCGAAATCGCTAAAACTACTACTCCAAATGGCAGCATGTTTTTTAAAAATAACTTTTTCATGGTATTGATTTTTAAAATTATAATCCGATCTACTTTTTTCTACAGGTGTTCGATCTGCTTCCTGATACTGATCAGTATATTTTTAATGCTTTTTTGTCTTTGCTTTGTTTGAAATTCCTTTTGAATTACATCCCTGAACTTATACACAGCAAGGCTTTTTCCTATCAAAGCATACAATCTTGTTTGGGTAACGATAAAGGAATTTAGTTTTTCACCCGGATGATGATAAATTGGGAAACTTAACAGATAGCTTTTACTATTCAAATCGTACACATCGATTATAAAGGAACGTTCCCATAACACCTCATTTTCGGACTGTCCTTTTACTTTTGAATGCACAAAAAGAAGGTTGTTATAAACAGCAGCATGCGCATTGACCACAAACGAAGGGGAAGACATGGCACGTTCTGTTCCCTTTTTTAAAGACTTCACTTTTATCTTTGCGTGTTTAATCGTGTCGATCGTATTTCCTCTGTAATCCAGGCTTCCGTTTTTATTGGCTACAATAAACTCATTGCGATAGTAGTAGAGGTATATGATTTTCTGTAATTCTTCGCTGTACAACAATGTACCGTCTGTATCGAAAATTCCGTCGATCTGTTTTTGCAGCAAATTTCTTTTATAGCTAATTTTTGGAGTGGTGTCTGCATTGTAAATTCCCAGTACATTGGCAGAGTTCACCGCATTATTTGATCTGAATACCACATGGGTACTATCGATAGGAATGGCACGGGTAAAATAAGGCAATCCCTTAAGTTCTTTTGTTATTGTCCAGTTTTTGAGGTTACCGCTAAAAAGTGCGGGAACGCTTCCGTCCTGTAAAAAAAACTTTGAATTGCGTACCGCAAGGGTTATAGCCCTGAACGAAATGCCTTTTGGATTAAAGGATACTTCTATCGGCTCTCGGTCTTTTAAATCTGTATTCATTGCTAATACATGAGAAGGGCTGGTATAATTTCCCAGATATAGCCTTCCGGCATTGAAACCTGCAAAATAATAGGAATTGAATTTTAAATCTACACTACCGGAAAATTCGGCTGCATGAGTGGGATAGCGCCGGAGAAACGGATTGTTATGGTGCATGATATTTTCTGATGAAAGAAACAATACCACCACAACTGAAATGCTCATCACGATCGTGCCGGCAATCTGTTTTGCTACAGCATAACTACGATTGGATGTTTTGGCTTTCTGCCTGTTCAAAATGATGGCTATAACAGATAAAAGGACAAATACTATATTAAAAACAAGATGTATCTCCCAAGTCATTTTTTCTAATATTCCACCGCAGGAACACGGAATAAATGAGCTATAATTGAGTATAATAAAAATATAAACGCTGAACATGGTCATTAGTGCTAATGTCCCAAAAAGACCAATGCTTCGAAACTTTGCAATCATCAACGCTAGTGCAATTACCAGTTCGATAAGAGGAACTAACCATGCCACCCATACTGCAAAGGCACTTAGCAAAGGAGACTGCCCGAGCTGTACCTGAAAGTTTTCAAAATCTAATAGTTTGCTGACTGCTGCATAAACGAATAACAGGATGTACAGACAACAGATTATTTCTATCACAATACTTTTAAAACGTGCTTTTGACTCCATAACCTTGTGTTTGCTTTTTATACACTATTAATATCTAAACTCTAAACAAATTTAGACAGGCCGTTTTTTAAAAGTGTTTTGAAAAACAGGACAAAAGTTGTGAAAAACGTTCCAATTTAGTCTCTAAAAAATGTTTACAAGATTTTTTATTCGGAATTTACTATTAACCTGAGTTCGATTAATACAGCACAGAACTTGTTTACAAATAAATTATTTCTGTTTCTGAAAGTTTTTTAAGACCATGCCAGTATCTTATCATTAGTATGCTTACCTACAAGGCTGAAAAACCTTGCAGGATATCTAATCAATAACAAATTATGGAATAATCTCACTCAGATTATTACACTTGTTTCTTACTGTAGTTTCTAAAAGCCTACTAAATAAGGGCGTAAAAGAATTGTTCTATCAGGATTTTACCTGAATACGTTTTGCAGCAGAATGACGGCAAAAATATATTTTGAATAAGTAAAATTCAGCAAAATCAAAACATAAGAGACGTATATGAAAAATACCTCAGATTCCGGTGTAATGTAGCAGCAGGTTTTTTATACTGTAACTGTAAGCTCCCGGACTATTTTTTAAAAAAAATAATCCTGACACTTGTGCCTTCAGCTTCGGTACTTTGAATCTCCAGTCTGCAGTTGATTTTTTCGGCCAGATTAAAAACAAGCTGCAGCCCCAGTCCGCTTCCTTTTTCATTTTCTGTACCCCGGCTTGACAGACTGTTCCTGTTTCTTACCATCTCCAGCTTCTCAGCACTCATACCTACTCCGTTATCGGATATTATCACTTCATTTTGGGCAGAGGTTATGGAAATAACACCGTTTTTCGGGGTAAATTTTACCGCATTGGAAATGAGATTTCTCACAATAATGGTTAAAATCTCAAAATCATTTTCTATATTTTTTATTCTGTCCAGATCCGTGACAATAGTGATGTTTTTACGATCACAGGAGAGTTTCACTGACTGCAGCACCCCTTTTACCAAAATATTAAAATCTATAGGAACACTATGGACCTGCAGGCTGTTAAAATTAAATTTTGCCCAGTTAACAGTATTGTCCAGTAATTCTAAAACCCTTACAGACTCCTCCCTTATCTGCCTCATCATGGGAACAAGCTCCTCATGGGAAAAATCCAAATCCATCGCCAGGGAGGAAATTCCTATCAGGTTGGCAACAGGGCTGCGCAGATCATGTCCCAAGACAGACAGCATCATCTCATTATTTGCATTCGCTTTTTTTAAATTTTCCTGCAGCAGCACATCACTGTTAATATCAACATAGGCCGTAATGTATAGATTATTTAAAACCGAAGCTTTAATTTCGAACCATCGCCGCTCTCCTGACGAACAGGTCAGATGCACCTTCATTTTTATAAAATTCTGTTCTCCCCTTGCAATGGCCGCTGCCTGGTCTAACCAGCATCTTAAAATTTCATCACGGTAGATTTTATCGGGATACAGAAGCTCCAGCAGCAGGTTTCTTGAAGAGGCTTCCTTCAAGCTGTAGCCGATCTGTGCAATGAATTTTGCATTATAGAATAATTCCAGATCTTCATTCTGCCTCCTCTCCCAGATTATAATCGGATATGGCAGAAAATCAACGAGTTTGCGAAGTTCTGTTTTTGATATCTCTGATCCATTATAATTATACATGACTGTACACTATTGATTTTTTTGTATAACGTACAAAATAAATAATTTCGTGTTATGTACTCCAAACAAAATTTCATTGCCGGTGCTTCATGCGCAGCGCTGGATTGCATAACGGGGCGAACTGACCACTTAAACAAACTAATTGCTTTTCAATTCTTTGCAGGTTTCAAAACACATTGCAAAATATTTGAGAACAGCAGACAAACCGTTCGGAAGTCAAAAACAATATAGAACCTATCCTCTACACCAGTGTTATCAACACCGACAAAAATTCTTTTTTACCGGCACAACGCCTTTTTACAATATAGAAAGCTGATCAAGAAAGCCGGGATTCCCTGTGCATTTGTTAGAAACCTGTTTACTGAAATCAAAACCAGAATTGTAAGCCAATTTCTTTAAATACTCCATAAAAATATACTGAAATTTGTTCATTTAGCGTCACGACCAGGTACAAAAGAATAAAATATAATTTTTTGCCCGCTTTTTTTTCTATAGGCTATTCCCGATTAAAATGGAAAAGATAGACTAGCGCTATTTTTTTTTGTTACATTCAAAACGGTATCTTTGCCGCTTCAATAAAGAAAAACTGTCTCCGCAAATTGGAGACCAAATTAGAGACCCTGTATGTTTAAAAACATTACAACTATTTGATTTTAAACAAATTAAAAACATGAACTACCTATCTGTAGAAAATATATCAAAGTCATTTGGCGAAAGAGTCCTTTTTGACCACATTTCTTTTGGAATCAATAAAGATCAAAAAATCGCTTTTATTGCAAAAAATGGTTCCGGAAAAACCACCATTATGAGCATTATTAATGGTTTGGAAGAACCAGATACTGGTCAAGTTGTTTTAAGAAAAGGAATCCGAATGGCGTTTCTTTCGCAAGACAATAATCTTCAGGATGAACTTACGATCGAGGAGAGTATTTTCGCTTCAGACAATGAAACCCTTAAAGTGATTGAGGCTTATGAAAAAGCTTTAGAAAATCCTTCTGACGAAGAAGCCTACCAAAAAGCTTTTGACGCAATGGATCAGCACAATGCCTGGGATTTTGAAACGCAATACAAACAGATTTTATTCAAATTAAAGCTGGAAGATTTTAAACTTAAAGTAAAAAATCTTTCCGGGGGACAGAAAAAACGTCTTTCGTTAGCCATAATTCTAATCAACCGACCGGATTTACTGATTCTGGATGAGCCAACCAACCACTTAGACCTGGAAATGATCGAATGGCTGGAGAGTTATTTTGCCAAAGAAAACATCACTTTGTTTATGGTAACGCACGACCGTTTCTTTTTGGAGCGTGTTTGTAATGAAATTATTGAATTAGACAACGGAAAACTATACCAGTACAAAGGAAATTATTCGTATTATTTACAGAAAAAAGAAGAAAGAATTACTTCTGAAAACGCCAGTATTGACAAAGCCAAAAACCTGTTTGTAAAAGAATTAGAATGGATGCGCCGCCAGCCAAAAGCGAGAACAACCAAATCTAAATCACGTCAGGATGATTTTTATATTATTAAAGAAAAAGCACAAAGCCGACGCAAAGAAAACAAGGTCGAACTTGAAATTAATATGGAAAGAATGGGAAGCAAAATCATTGAGCTTCACAAACTTTCTAAAAAATTTAAAGACCGTGTTATTCTGGACAATTTCAGTTTTGATTTTCAGCGTGGAGAAAGAATCGGAATTATCGGCAAAAACGGAACCGGAAAATCAACTTTCTTAAATCTTCTGACAGGAACCATTCCGCCAGACAGCGGACGCGTTGTTACAGGAGATACTATAAAAATCGGGTATTATACGCAGTCCGGGATTAACCCAAAACCTGCTCAGCGTGTTATTGATATCATAAAAGAGTATGGCGAGTATATTCCGTTGACAAAGGGAAAAATTATTTCGGCTTCGCAATTATTGGAACGTTTTCTTTTTGATGCTAAAAAACAATATGACTACGTTGAGAAATTAAGCGGTGGAGAATTAAAGCGTTTATACTTGTGTACGGTTTTAATTCAGAATCCGAACTTTTTGATTCTCGATGAGCCTACAAACGATTTGGACATTGTAACGCTTAACGTTCTTGAAAGTTTTCTTTTGGATTATCCGGGATGTTTATTGGTGGTTTCGCACGACCGTTATTTTATGGATAAAATTGTCGATCATTTATTTGTTTTCAGAGGACAGGGTGAAATCGAAAACTTCCCTGGCAACTATTCTGATTTCAGAGCTTACGAAGACAGCGCCGATGTGGCTCAAAAAGAAGAAAACAAAGCCGAGAAAAAAGAATGGAAACAGAATAATCCAACCGGAAACCTGAGTTTTAACGAACAAAAAGAATATCAAAAAATCGAAAGAGAAATCAAAGATTTAGAAATTGAAAAGTCTAAAATCGAACAATTATTTTCTGACGGAAAAGTGGCTGATGCCGATATTGAGAAAAAAGCCAATGAGCTTCAGAATATCATCCAAAAAATCGACGCAAAAGAAGAACGCTGGTTCGAGCTTTCTGCTAAACTTGAAGGATAGGTTTTAAGTTTTCAGTCGCGGTCGCAGTTTTCAGTTTTGTACAAAAGAGAGAAAATTCTTTATTTTACAAAAACTAAAATATGGATTTTAAAGAACTATTAGCTTATAAAAAGTCATTTGAACTTGCAATGGAAATTTTTGAATTATCAAAAACATTTCCCAAAGAAGAAAGGTTTTCGTTAACCGATCAAATACGTCGATCTTCAAGAAGTGTTTCTGCTAATATTGCTGAATCATACAGGAAAAGAAGATATCCAAATCACTTTATTAGCAAATTGACCGATAGCGATGCTGAAAATTCAGAAACAAATACATGGCTTGAGTTTTCATTAAAATGCGAATATATTAGCAAAGAGACTTTTGACAAGTTAAACATTAAAAGTATTGAAATTGGAAGACTGATAAATTATATGATTAACAATCCGAATAAATTTGGATGTAATTAGAAAATAAAATATACGATTTAAAAAAACTGAAAACTGCGACTGTGACTACGATTACCACTGCGACTAAAAACTAATTTCCATATATTTACGCCCTTAAAAAAATTAGATACCACATGAAAAAATTATTAACCGTATTATTTACTTTAGCATTATTTGTTTCTTGTACAGGTGTAGAAAAAGATAATTCTGAACCGCCAAAAGATTACACAGAACAAAATGAACAAGAGATTAAAGATTATTTAACTAAAAATAATTTAACCGCAACAAGAACCGATTCTGGTCTTTATTACATCATTAATGAACCAGGTGAAGGTACTCAGCCAACAGCCACTTCGAATGTAACCGTTGCTTATAAAGGTTATTTTACAAACGAAAAAGTATTTGATCAAAGTAAAGACACTGGAATTTCATTTGGTTTAAACCAAGTAATCAAAGGATGGACAGAAGGTATTCCATATTTTAAAGAAGGTGGATCTGGAGTACTATTAATACCAGCCCGCTTAGGCTATGGTAGTTATGATTACATGACAATACCTGGAGGTTCTGTACTTATTTTCGACGTAAAACTGATTAAAGTAAACTAATATTTTTAGATGCTTTTTCAAATAAAATCTTTTTTGACATTTCTCTGGCATTCTAAAAACGAACATGCGGTACACTCGCCGTTTGTTTTTAGTTTGCTGACAAAATGTTTTTATGATAAAAAAGCAAAACCGGAATATGCAATTCTAAAAAAGTACAGAAAATCGCTTTTAGAGAATAAAAACTTCATTGAAGTAACCGATTTTGGAGCAGGTTCGAGAGTTTTTAAATCCAATCGAAGACAAATTTCTAAAATTGCAGAGACAGCTGGAATTTCGACAAAACGAGCAGAGTTATTATTTAGAGTTTCCAATTATTTCAAACCAAAAAGTGTTTTAGAAATTGGAACTTCTTTAGGTCTGGCGACTGCGGCTTTGGCTTTTGGAAATAAAAACGCAAAAATTATTACATTAGAAGGCTGTCCGAATACTGCAAATGTTGCTCAAAATCAATTTACAGCGTTTGATTGCCATAACGTAGATTCAGTTGTAACAGAATTTGAAAACTATCTTCAAGCCATTCAACTGAGGCTGAAAAGCGAGACTGAAAACTTCGATTTAATATATTTTGACGGAAATCATTCTAAAAAAGCAACTTTAGCCTATTTTGACCTTTTACTTCCAACTATAGATAATGATTCGGTTTGGATTTTCGATGATATTCATTGGTCAGAAGACATGGAAAGAGCCTGGGAAATTATTAAAAACCACCCCAAAGTAAAAGTTACGATAGATACTTTTCAGTGGGGATTTGTATTTTTCAGATACGAGCAGCCAAAAGAACATTTTGTAATCCGGGCATAAAAAAAATGACAACCATTTCTGATTGTCATTTTTCAAAATAATCTAAACCTAACTAACCTTATTCTTTTGCCTCTTTATTTTCTTCAGATTTCGCCCCCATTCTGTTTATTTTATACATTGGTGCAAATTTGATTTTCAATCCGGCAATTTTTCTGTTATCCTCCGCCGACAGTCCTTCTTTTTCAACTGTATTTTTACGGCTGTCAAGAGCTTCGTACATCAACTTGATTTCGTCCCAGTCTTCTCTTGAATATTTATCTTTATTGTCTTCTACTGTGTGCACAAACTGCTGATAAACACTGTGAATATTTTGAGCATTAACCCAGCTGAAATTCATATCATCACCCATTTTTCCCGCACCAAACAAAGCATCTCTTAATTGTTGTTTCGGACCTGGAGCCGGAACAAGCTGAGCAGTCAGTTCCTTTTTAAACTCCTCATATTTAATTTTGCTTTCATTTATTTTTTCAGTCGCAGCAGCATTATCTTTAATATCAGCCAGAGCTGCCTGAGCTTCCTGAGCTCTTCTGTCATATTCTGCTTCTACACTTTTCCAGTTGTCTTTTAAGTCTGCAACTGCTACATTTTTAACAGAGTCCACATATACTACATAGTTTTCTACTGTTTTTTGAGCTCTTTCCTGTTTTTCATCTTTACACGATGTCAACCCTAGTACTAATAATGTAATTCCTGCTGCTATTTTTAAATTTTTCATAATCTTGATTTTGTTTAATTAATATATATCCAAATTTACGAATCACCTCCCTCTATAAATTACATTATTATCATATTTTAAAAAATAAAAACATTTTAAAAATATAAAACACCAGAAATAATGATAATTATGCAAAATAAAATCAAAATGATATAACTGTTTTTTATATTAGAAGGACATATATTAAAGCATGCTTTAAAAAAGTCTATGTAACAAAATCCAATTCTACACTACTTATCATTTTATTGAAAAGTGTTTTGTACTTTTAAATCCAAAATGTAAGACAAATGGCTGAACCATTAATTAAAATAACCGACATCAGACGAAATTTTGTATTGGGCAACGAAATTGTATATGTGCTGAAGGGAATAAATCTTGAAATACAAAAAGGAGAATATGTAGCTTTAATGGGGCCTTCCGGATCCGGAAAATCTACTTTAATGAATTTATTGGGCTGCTTAGACACGCCAACTTCAGGAAGATATGTTTTAAACGGAAAAGATGTCAGCCAGATGAAAGATGATGAACTGGCAGAAATCAGGAATAAAGAGATTGGCTTTGTTTTTCAGACTTTCAATCTTTTACCCAGAACCACTGCACTCGACAACGTAGCGCTGCCAATGATTTATGCCGGGTATGGAAAATCTGAAAGAACTGCACGAGCCACAGAAGTTTTAAAACAAGTAAATCTTGCCGACAGAATGGATCACCAGCCGAACCAGCTCTCCGGAGGACAACGGCAGCGTGTAGCTGTTGCAAGAGCATTAGTAAACAAACCTTCAATTATATTAGCCGATGAACCAACAGGAAACTTAGACAGTAAAACGTCTGTAGAAATCATGAAGCTTTTTGGCGATATTCACGCTCAGGGAAATACCGTAATCCTGGTCACCCACGAAGAAGATATTGCGGCTTATGCACATCGTGTAATACGTTTACGTGACGGCTTAATTGAAAGTGATACACGTAAAGAAGTTTAACCGTTTATTTGGTTAATCGTTTAATCGTAACGAAGAGAAAACTTAGCATCTCAGCATCTTAGAACCTTAGCATCTTAAAAATGAAAGTATATACCAAAACAGGTGATAAAGGTACCACTGCTCTTTTTGGGGGAACCCGCGTACCGAAAGACCATATCCGAATTGACAGTTACGGAACTGTTGATGAACTGAATTCGTATATCGGGTTAATACGTGATCAGGAAATGGATTCGCATTATAAAACCATTTTAATCGAAATTCAGGATCGTCTTTTTACAGTTGGTGCCATTTTGGCAACCCCGCAGGAAAAAGAGGTATTAAAAAACGGAAAACTTCGTTTAGAAAATCTGGGGATCATAGATTCGGATATTGATTTACTGGAAAAAGAAATTGATTCTATGGATGAAAGTCTTCCGCCAATGACTCATTTTGTTTTGCCGGGTGGCCACCCAACCGTGTCACATTGTCATATAGCCCGCTGTATTTGTCGCCGGGCAGAGCGTTTAGCGGTACATTTGAGCCATAACGAACATGTCCCGGAAATTGCAATTACATACTTAAACCGACTTTCTGACTACCTTTTTGTCTTGGCACGGAAGTTGTCCTCAGACTTAAAAGCGGAGGAAGTAAAATGGATTCCCAGAAAGTAAACAGTCGCAGTTTTTAGTTTTCAGACTGCAAACCAGCTTGAAAACTGAATACAGAAAAGCACAGTAATTAGCAGCAAATTTCAGTTTTAAAACTGAGAACTGGCACGGAAAACTGAGTACTAGCGAAGACGTTCTTAAATTTTATTAAAATAAATCAATTTTTACTTGTCTTTTTCAGTAAAAAATTTATTTTTGCACAAACTAAATCGACAAAAGATGTATTGGACATTAGAATTAGCATCCTATTTAAGTGATGCACCGTGGCCTGCTAACAAAGACGAACTTATTGACTACGCCATTAGAGCAGGAGCTCCTTTGGAAGTAGTAGAAAACCTGCAGTCGATTGAAGACGAGGGAGAGATATACGAATCAATGGAAGAAATTTGGCCTGATTATCCAACAGACGAAGATTATCTTTGGAATGAGGATGAATATTAAAAAATAAACCAAATGAAAAAGTCTCATCACAGAGGCTTTTTTTTTGGTTCAAATACATATATTATAAATAAAAGAAATACAATAAATCATGAGTTTCATAAACAGTATTATTAAAGTCTTTGTGGGTGATAAATCACAGAAAGATGTCAAAGCTTTACAACCTTATTTAAATAAAATTAAAACATTCGAAGCTCCTTTAATGAGTCTGTCAAATGACGAATTAAGAGCAAGAACCGTTTATTTTAAAGACAGAATAAAAGAAGCCAGAGCTGACAAAGATGCTAAAATTGCTGCGCTTAAAGCGGAAGTAGAAAACATCGAAGACATCGATAAAAGAGAAGACCTTTATGATGCAATAGATGCTCTTGAAAAAGAAGCTTATGAAATCTCTGAAAAAACTTTATTGGAAATTCTTCCAGAAGCGTTCTCTGTAGTAAAAGAAACGGCTCGCCGTTTTAAAGAAAATTCTTTTATTGAAGTTACCGCAACTGCAAAAGACCGTGAATTCTCAGCTGCAAAATCTTATATTACTATCGAAGGCGATAAAGCTATCTGGGCTAACAAATGGAATGCTGCAGGTAAAGATATCACCTGGGATATGATTCACTATGATGTTCAGTTAATTGGCGGTATGGTATTGCACGAAGGTAAAGTTGCCGAAATGCAAACTGGAGAAGGTAAAACTTTGGTAGCTACACTTCCTCTTTACTTAAACGCTTTGACCGGAAATGGAGTTCACTTAGTAACGGTGAATGACTACTTAGCAAAACGTGATAGCACGTGGAAAGCTCCTTTATTCGAATTCCACGGTTTATCTGTAGACTGTATCGACAACCACCAGCCAAGTACAGAAGCACGAAAAAAAGCGTATGATGCCGATATCACTTACGGAACCAACAATGAGTTTGGTTTTGATTACTTAAGAGATAACATGGCGCATTCTCCAGCCGATTTAGTGCAGAGAAAACACAATTTTGCTATTGTCGATGAGGTCGATTCTGTATTAATTGATGATGCCAGAACACCTCTTATTATTTCAGGACCGGTTCCTCAGGGAGATCGTCATGAATTTAACGAACTGAAACCAAAAATCGAAAACTTAGTTGCGCAACAGCGTCAGCTTGCAAATGGTTTCTTAGCTGAAGCTAAAAAATTAATCAAAGAAGGAAACACTAAAGAAGGAGGTTTCTTATTATTAAGAGCTTACAGAAGTTTACCTAAAAACAAAGCTTTAATTAAATTTTTAAGTGAAGAAGGAGTTAAACAATTGCTTCAGAAAACTGAAAATCAATACATGCAGGATAACAATCGTGAAATGCACAAAGTGGATGAAGCTTTGTATTTTGTGATTGAAGAAAAAAACAATCAGGTAGAATTGACTGATAATGGTATCAAGTATCTTTCCGGAGATACCGATTCTGATTTCTTCGTTTTACCGGACATAGGAACAGAAATCGCTGCTATTGAAAAACAAAAATTAGACAAAGACGCTGAAGCGGAAGCCAAAGAAAGATTATTTCAGGATTTTGGTGTAAAAAGCGAGCGTATTCATACTTTGACTCAGCTTTTAAAAGCGTATGCTTTATTCGAAAAAGATGTTGAGTACGTTATCATGGACAACAAAATTATGATTGTCGATGAGCAGACAGGCCGTATCATGGATGGACGCCGCTATTCAGATGGTCTTCATCAGGCGATCGAAGCAAAAGAAAATGTGAAAATTGAAGCTGCTACTCAGACTTTTGCCACTATTACATTACAGAATTATTTCAGAATGTACAACAAATTAGGCGGTATGACTGGTACTGCTGTTACAGAAGCTGGCGAGTTATGGCAGATTTACAAACTGGATGTTGTTGAAATTCCAACTAACCGTCCTATTGCAAGACAAGACAAAGAAGATTATATCTACAAAACTACCCGTGAGAAATTCAACGCTGTTATTGAAGATGTAACTGAATTATCAAAAGCAGGAAGACCTGTATTGATCGGAACAACTTCTGTAGAGATTTCAGAATTATTAAGCCGAATGCTTAAAATGAGAGGAATCCCACACAACGTATTGAATGCTAAAATGCACAAGCAGGAAGCACAAATCGTTGAAGAAGCTGGTAAAGCCGGAGTGGTAACCATTGCCACAAACATGGCAGGTCGTGGTACCGATATTAAATTATCTCCAGAAGTAAAAGCTGCGGGAGGTTTAGCCATCGTGGGTACAGAGCGTCATGATTCACGCCGTGTAGACAGACAGTTACGTGGTCGTTCTGGTCGTCAGGGAGATCCGGGAAGTTCTCAGTTCTACGTTTCTCTTGAAGATAACTTAATGCGTTTATTCGGTTCTGAAAGAGTTGCAAAAGTAATGGACAGAATGGGATTGAAAGAAGGCGAAGTTATTCAGCATTCTATGATGACTAAGTCTATCGAACGTGCCCAGAAAAAAGTAGAAGAAAACAACTTTGGTGTTCGTAAACGTTTATTAGAATATGATGACGTAATGAACTCTCAGCGTGAAGTAGTTTACAAACGCCGTCGTCACGCCTTGTTCGGAGAGCGTCTAAAACTTGATATCGCAAACATGCTTTATGATACTTGCGAATTAATTGTAAATAATACTAAAGTTGCTAATGATTTCAAAGGATTTGAATTTGATTTAATTCGCTACTTCGGAATCACTTCTCCAATTTCAGAAACAGATTTTGCTAAATTATCAGAAATTGAAGTTACCGGAAAAGTATATAAAGCCGCTTTAGGTTTTTACACTGAAAAAACAGAAAGAAGTGCCAGAGAAGCTTTCCCAATTATCAAAGGCGTTTTTGAAGAGCCAAACAACCATTTTGAAAGAATTGTAGTTCCTTTTACAGACGGAATCAAAACGCTGAATGTGGTAACTGACCTGAAAAAAGCTTACGAAAGCGAAGGTGCTCAGTTGATTGCTGATTTTGAAAAAAACATCACACTTTCTATAGTTGATGAGGCATGGAAAAAACATTTACGCAAAATGGATGAATTGAAACAATCTGTTCAGTTGGCGGTACACGAACAAAAAGATCCATTGCTTATTTACAAATTAGAAGCTTTCAACCTGTTTAGAACAACTTTGGACAACGTTAACAAAGAGGTTATTTCATTCTTATTCAAAGGTGATTTACCTGCTCAGAACGTCCCTGAAATTCACGAAGCAAGAGAAGTTCGCCAAAAAGAAAATTTGCAATTAACAAAAGACGAAATTCCAAACAGTGAAAATATCAACCGTGAAGCTGGCGAAACACAACAGCGTCAGGTTACAGAAACTATCGTTAGAGATATGCCAAAAATCAACAGAAATGACACTGTAACAGTTCAGGAAGTTGCTACCGGTAAAACTGAAACGATGAAGTACAAAAAAGCTGAAAGTCTTTTAGCTGCCGGAACATGGGTTTTGGTTAACTAATATTTTTTTTAGTTTTCAGTCGCAGTCTCCGTTTTCAGGCTAGTACTCAAATTACATATCAAACCCGACAGGTTTTAAAATCTGTCGGGTTTTTAGTTTTCATCATTCAGTCGCAGTCTCAGTTTACATACAGACTAAAAACTGAGACTGCGACTGTAAACTGAATACTAAAAAAAATCCCGAAACACTTAGTAATAAATGCGAATTAAATGTATTTTTGCATTCGAAAACAACGAAACACATTTTGAAACGATTTTTCGTCATATTTCTTTCCTGCATGCTATTAGTTCCTTCTTTTGGCAGTTTCTTTGTTTATACTTCATTCAAATTAAATCAGGAAGAAATTTCAAAAACCATCTGTGTGCAGCGCAAAATGATTTTTAATTCATGTAACGGGCGATGTGAACTTCAGAAAAGCTTAAAAAAATACGCAGACAACGAAAAAAGAATGCAAAACAATCTGAAAGAAAAAGTAGAGATTGTTTACATTCAAAATACGCCTACCGCTAATTATAAATTAGTAACCCCTATTGAATCCGGAGTAACAATTTTCAGTTCTTCAGACGAGAAACCTATCGCTGTTTCCAATTCAACTTTTCATCCTCCATCCTGTTTTATATAAATTCTGATGGCATTTTGCCAAAACTGAAAACCTGCTCTCAGGCATAAGCCAAAGAGAACTGGTTACTGTTAATTTATATAATTTCAAATGAAAAAAATTTGCTTTACCCTGTTAATCATAGGGCAATGTGTCTTTGCACAAAACAAAACGAAGCAGGACACAACAAAATCTCAGGAGCTTGAAAACGTTTTTATAACTGCCAATCGCACCGCCACTTTACGAAAAGAAACCCCAGTTGCCATCAGCAAATTAACTGCTAAAACTATTAACGAAACCAAAGCAACAGCGGTTTACGAGATCATAAACAAAACACCCGGCGTTTTAATGGTGAATTTGGGAAACGAACAGCACATGATGTCGATTCGTCAGCCTATGACCACCAATGCATACTATTTATATCTGGAAGATGGCTTGCCAATTCGCCCAATGGGAATCTTCAACCACAATGCTTTATTAGAGATTAACCAATATAATTTACAAAGTATTGAAGTTGTCAAAGGTCCCGTTTCTTCTTTATACGGACCAGAAGCTGTAGGCGGAACTATCAATTTAATTTCAATAAAACCGCCTGTTGACCCTGAGTTTAAATTCGGAATTCAGGCCAATAATTACGGCTACAGAAGATTTCAGGCTGCTGGTGGTGCAACGATTGGAAAAGTTGGTTTTCATATTGCCGGAATATCCAGTTTACAGGAAAACGGCTGGATGACGTATTCTGATTACAATAAAGACAATCTGAATGCGAGAATCGATTACAACATTTCACCTTCTACCCGATTGATCAGTAACACCATGTACGGAAAATATTATTCTGACATGAGCGGGAGTGTGAATGAAGAAGCCTTTAACAACAGAACTTATAAAAGCACAACCGATTTTACGTATAGAAAATCAGACGCTTTAAGAACACGTTTAACGCTTGAACACGACTGGAACAGCAATTCAAGCAGTTATATTACAGTCTATCTGCGTGATAACAAATTAGGCCAAAATCCTTCATACGGAATAAAATGGAGCCCGACAGTAAATCCAACAACCGCAAAAGGTGAAGTTAATTCGAATAACTTTAAAAGTTACGGCGCAATTGGACAGCACACTCAAAATTTTAATTTTTTAAATGCAAAACTTGTTGCAGGTGCTTTATATGATTACTCTCCTGTAACCTACTGGTCTTATGTAATCGATTTGAAAGCCAATTTAAATCCGGGAGAACCAGGGAAACAAACCGTAGATTCATATGAAATTATTGCAGAACGTCCGGACTCAAAATTAGCAGATTATTCTGCTGATATTTTCAATTACGCAGAATATGCTCAATTGAGTTTTAATCTTTTTGAAAAGTTAATTTTGACATTTGGCAGTAGATATGACAACATGAAAGTCAAATACGAAAATGCTTTAGATAAATCTAGCGGAAGTAAAGTCTATGATAAAATAACTCATAAAGCAGGTGCAAATTACAATCCGTTTGAATTCGCAGGCTTTTATGGTAACTATTCACAAGGTTTTGCACCTCCTGGCATTACTTCAATTTTCAGGGCTAAATCTGGAACAGGCGGCTCAACAGGTGTTCCTGCTGAATTTTATTATAACCTGAAACCGGCAGATTTCGACAACTATGAGATTGGCGGATGGGTTTCCTTCTTTCAAAATAAATTAAACCTGGACTATGCATTCTATTATATGGAAGGAAAAAATGAATTATTGAGTATCAAACTGCCTGATAATTCAACCGATTATCGTTCGGCTGGAGAAACCCGTCATAAAGGAATTGAATTTGGAGCTTCATACAGACCGTCGCAGCAATTCAATTTTCGTCTTGGCGGAACTTATGCTCAGCACACTTACATCGATTTTAAACTTTCGGACAAGCCGTCAGATCCTGTTCAGAATCTGAACGGAAAAGAAATGCCGGCTGCTCCAAGATGGTCCGGAAATTCAGAGGTAAGCTATTACCCAAACTGGCTTCCTAATTTAAGAACTTCAATTGAATGGCAGCTTGTGGGCAGTTACTATCAGGATCAGATTAATAGCGTAAAATATGACGGTTACAACTTGTTCAATGCCCGAATTGGCTATCAATGGAAAAAAATTGAGATTTACGGAAATGTAATGAATCTTACCGATAAATTATACGCGTATAATGTTTCGAGAACGAATATCGCAAACGCTCAGCCCACCTATACCGCTGCAGCACCCAGAACTTTTGTGTTCGGAATACAATATAATTTTTCACTAAAAAAATAATGATAAGAAGCTAATCCCGCTCTCCGCTGTATCTTTTGTGGCGAACCCCGCCACAAAAGGATGCCGCTTCGATCGGGGCTAAAAAACGGAACAATGAGCAAAGAAATAACAGCCAAAAAATTCAAAAAGAAGGATTCTAAAATAGTAAAGAAAATCAAACAGCACATGTACAAATGGCATCGTGCGATTGGTTTAATTACGATTATTCCGGTAATCTTCTGGACATTATCCGGTTTGATGCATCCGTTTATGGCGCATTTTTTCAAACCCGAAATTGCCCATGATAAACTGGAACAACAAACTATTGATAAAAGCCAATTGCATTTTTCGATTCAGGAAGTACTGAAACAAAACTTCATCAATGATTTCAAAAACTTTAGAATCGTTCAATTCAATAATACTACTTATTATCAGGTAAAAATGATTCCCGGTGATTTACTGTACTTTGATGCATCAAATGCAAAAAAACTCGAAAACGGAGACCAGAAATATGCCGAATGGCTTTCGAGATATTTTTTGGATGACCAAAAAAGTACTGTAAAAAAGAGTGAAATTGTAACCGAATTTACTTCGCAATACAAATATATAAACCGTTATTTACCGGTTTACAAATTAACTTTCGACCGTCCTGACACAATGGAAATTTATGTCGAAACCTCATCAGGCAAACTCGCTACTTTTAATCCGGCTTCACGCCAATGGTTTATCTGGTTTTTCGATACTTTTCATAACTGGTCCTTTATAGATGCCATTTCAAACAACAGTATCCGAATTATTACCATGATTTTCCTGTTATCTATCATTGCATTTTCTGCTCTGAGCGGAATCTTGATTTACGGCTTACTTTGGAAACAATTCAAAAAAACAGATAGTTTACAACCTAAAAAAGGACTTCGAAAATACCATCGCCAAATCGGAATCTGGGTTTCGCTTTTTACCTTGACATTTGCTTTTAGCGGCGCTTATCATGCTACTACAAAATGGGCTCCATACACTTTATCCCAAATGGTTTTCGAACCTACTTTTGCAACCAAAGAAATTCAGATTGCGAATAATAACCTGAATTTAGACTGGAATCGTTTTCAAAATGCAAGTATCATTACTTTAAATGACACTATTTATTTCCGTTGTCAGTTATTAGAAAAAGAAAAGTTCAAAAAACCAAAAGCCGATTCAGGTTCAAAATGGAGTAAAAAAGACAATAAAAAATCTGAAGTCGTTTACATCAATGCAACCACAAATAAAATCGTTCCAAACATTGATCTTCAATACGCCGAATTTCTTGCCTATTATTTTACAGACGGCGCTCCAAAAGCATCCTGCTGTGAAATGATTGATACATCAGAAGAAGATTCACAACCCTCTTTTGAAAATATAAAATTGCTGGAATCAAAAGTTTTGAATGACTTTGAAAGCAGAGAATACGGCTTTGTCAATAAAAGACTTCCGGTAGTAAAACTGGCTTATGACACACCCGAGAAAACCACTTATTTTATTGAAACTTCAACATCAAGACTGGCGGCAGTTATCAATAATTCAGACCGTGTTGAAGGTTACTCGTTTGCCATTCTTCACAAATTTTTATTTATGGACTGGGCCGGAAAGAACATTCGTGACCTAAGCATGGTTTTGGCCGCATTGACGATATTAATTGTTAGTGTTCTTGGGTTTATTTTGTTTTTGAAGAAATAGTATCGTTTTATTCCTGCAAGGTCTTTTTTGACCTTGTAGGAATTTAAACCATCAATAAACAGACCTACAAGGTTTTAAAAACGTTGCAGGAAACGTAAATAAGTAAATTTATCGGGGATTCTCCTGATAATAACGTGCTTCAATACGTTTAATATCTTTTATGGAGTTTTTTGCCCAATCCAAACGCTTTACCAAAATTTCTTCATCAGACAGTTGCCATTTTATATCGGATCTTCTGAGTCTGTTGGTAAGATCCTGAATTATAATAGCAGCAGAAACCGAAATATTCAGACTTTCGGTAAAACCAACCATTGGAATTTTCAGGAAACCATCAGCATTGTCCATAATTTCTTTAGACAATCCTTCTTTTTCTGTCCCAAAAAATAATGCGCTTGGTTTTGATATGTCAAAATCTTCCAGCATACAGTCCTGTTCGTGAGGTGTTGTTGCGATGATTTGATAACCTTTGCTTTTTAAATCCGAAAGACATCCTGAAACCGAATCAAATCGATTGATGTCTACCCATTTCTGGGCACCAAGAGCAATTTCTTTATCAATTCGTTTCCCAAAACGCTGTTCGATAACATTTAATTCCTGAATTCCAAAAACCTCACAGCTGCGCATTACCGCACTTGTATTATGCATTTGGTACACATCTTCTACTGCAACTGTAAAATGTTTGGTACGGTTTTCCAGAACATGCAGAAATCTTTCTTTACGGTTGTCAGTTAGTATATTTTCAAGAAAAGCGAGGTAATCTAAATCAATCATTTTGGTTATGTTTGCGGCAAAAATAATAAAAAATTCAGGTAAGAAGATTATGCTTTTGAAGTTTAAGAATCAACTTAAAACCATAATCAGTGGTGAAAGTTTTTATCAAATAAAGGCAAAAAACCTTTTATCGATTCGTTACTCGTACAAAATGCTATTTCGGTAAGTTTCATTCGTGTATAATCCGCAAAAGTTTTTATTATCATTATGTTTTTCTTTTCATCATAATAACCCACAAGGTTCTCCCATTGTTTTACTTTAGTTGGCTCAAAATTTCCAATAAATTCGTTTTTCAATTCTTCAAATTGAGCATCAAGATATCCTTCTGTCTTAGTAAAACTTACATCTAATAATAAAGAATCTTTTTTTGAAAATGAAAAATATGCGGTCTCTGAATCACTGATTAATTTCTTTTGAACAAAAGTTTTATCTGTAATTGTTTTTCCAAATTTATTCTGAACTTTATAGTAATTGACTTTTAGCTGACCAAAAGAAAAATTACAAACTATTAGCAAAATATATACTATTTTCATTTTCTGATTTTAATATGAAGCTAAAATAACTATTTCATTTTAAAAATTTCTCATTTGATTATTTGTAAATCTTAAACCTAAAACTGGTATGTTTTGATTCGTACTATTCCTAAAATCGTTTATTTTTACTAATCACTAACTACCTCATAAAATTAGCCTTAATGATCAAGCATTTTTACAAAAGCATTTTGTGTGCTTTATGTCTTACTCTTTTTGCCTGTGCAACAAAACCTGCTAAAGAAATCCCTGTTGGATACGGATGGAGCAATAATTCTGTCAATACCGTTAAATTCAGAAAAAATGCTGTAACTACTTTCAAAGAATTTCAGTTTACTGCCTATTATGATGAAAATGGAACAGTAGTTTTAGGCAAAAGAAAGCTAAATACAGACATTTGGAAAATAGTAAAAACACCTTATTCCGGTAATTCAAAAGATGCTCATAACAGCATCAGTATTGCCGTAGACGGAGATGGTTTCCTACATGTAAGCTGGGATCATCACGACACAAAACTCCGATATGCTAAAAGCAAATCTCCGTTAAGTTTAGATTTAGACAAAGAAGAATCAATGACCGGAATTGCTGAACAAAAAGTAACGTATCCTGAATTTTATAATTTATCAAACGGAAATTTATTGTTTTTTTATCGTTCAGGTGCTTCCGGAAGAGGCAATATGATTATTAATTCCTATGCTGTGAAAGACAAAAAATGGTCACAAATTCAAAGCAATTTATTAAACGGCGAAGATAAAAGAAGTGCTTACTGGCAGGCAAAAGTAGATACAAAAGGCACCATACATCTTTCCTGGGTCTGGAGAGAAAGCTGGGATGTATCCACTAATCATGATATTTGTTATGCCCGCTCAAAAGATGGCGGTTTGACCTGGGAAAAATCAAACGGAGAAAAATACAATTTGCCCATAACGGTTGCATCGGCAGAAATTGCATGGAAAATCCCTGAAAAATCGAGTTTAATTAACCAAACTTCGATGACGGCTGACGAAAACGGAAACCCTTATATCGCTAATTATTGGAGCGAAAATGATATTCCGCAGTTTCAGATTGTTTATTTAGAAAATGGTAGCTGGAAAAAATCAAATACCGGTTTTCGAACAACTCCTTTTTCTCTTGGAGGAGGCGGTACCAAAAAAATCCCGATTTCCAGACCCGATTTATTAATTAAAGAAGAAGGAAAAAATCGCTATTTGTACCTTCTTTTTAGAGACCGCGAAAGAGAAAACAAAGTGTCAATGGCTTACACCAATTTAAGCAAGGACAGTAATTGGAAAGTAACCGATTTAACCTCAATCGCAATAGGAGAATGGGAACCTAATTATGATATTTCACTTTGGGAAAAGCAAAAAAAACTTCATATCTTTCTTCAAAATGTAAATCAGGTTGACGGAGAAGGTCTGGCAAAGTCAGAACCGACAATGGTACGGATATTAGAAGTGAATCAATTACCCAAATAATTGCAATACAATAATGAAAAAGAAATTAGTAGTGTTAACCGGAGCCGGAATAAGTGCCGAAAGCGGTATCAAAACTTTTCGCGACAGCGACGGATTATGGGAAGGCCATGACGTAATGGAAGTAGCAACTCCCGAAGGCTGGCATAAAAATCAGGAACTAGTTTTAGACTTTTACAATAAAAGACGGCAACAGCTTAAAGAAGTCGAGCCAAATTTAGGACACCAAATTTTAGCCGAGTTAGAGAAAGATTTTGATGTTTACATCATCACTCAAAATGTTGACGATTTACATGAAAGAGCCGGCAGTTCCAAAGTTTTACATTTACATGGAGAATTACTAAAAGTCAGAAGTACCAAAAATCGGGATTTGATTTTAGACTGGACTGATGATTTAATCACGGGAGATTTAGATGAAAACGGACATCAGCTGCGACCGCATATTGTCTGGTTTGGCGAAGATGTTCCGGCACTTGAAGAAGCCATAGCCATAACGGAGACCGCTGATTATTTTGCCGTTATCGGAACTTCTCTTCAGGTTTATCCTGCTGCAGGGCTAATTAGTTACACCTATAGGACTACGCCGGTTTTCTACATTGATCCAAAGCCAATTGCGATTCCGAATATTAAAAACAAGGTTGAAACAATCGCAAAATTTGCCTCGGAAGGAGTTGCAGATTTACGAGTCCGATTAAATTCATTTTGAATGCACAAATGCGCTTTATAATTACCTGTAATCACCAAATTCTGTTTATATTTGCACCTTTCGAAAAAACAACATAACGATGACTACTCTAAACGAATTGAATGCTATATCACCGATTGACGGAAGATATAGAAGTAAAACCCAAAATTTAGCACCTTTTTTCTCTGAAGAAGCTTTAATAAAATATCGTGTATTAGTTGAAGTGGAGTACTTTATTGCTTTATGCGAAATTCCTTTGCCACAGCTAAAAGACGTAGATTCAAATTTATTTGACAGTTTACGAAACATTTACAAAAATTTCTCTACTGAAGATGCCCTTTGGATTAAAGAAACGGAGAAAGTAACCAACCATGATGTAAAAGCGGTGGAATACTTTATCAAAGATGCTTTTGAAAAATTAGGTTTATCGCAATACAAAGAGTTCATTCACTTCGGATTAACCTCTCAGGACATTAACAATACTGCTATTCCGCTTTCTACAAAAGAAGCGTTTGAGCAAGTTTATATGCCTTCATTAATCACTTTAATTTCTAAATTGAAAGAATTAAGCGTTGAATGGAAGGATATTCCAATGCTGGCGCGTACACACGGTCAGCCGGCCTCTCCTACTCGTTTAGGGAAAGAAATTTTAGTTTTTGTAGAGCGTTTAGAAGAGCAGATGCGTTTGTTGTTCAATGTTCCGTTTGCTGCTAAATTTGGTGGCGCAACTGGAAACTTCAATGCACATCATGTTGCTTATCCACAAATCGACTGGAAGCAGTTCGGAACTAAATTTGTTGAAACTGATTTAGGCTTAAGCCATTCATTCCCGACTACTCAAATTGAACATTACGATCATTTTGCTGCTTTTTTTGACGGCTTAAAAAGAATCAACAATATCATTATCGACTTAGATCGTGACATCTGGACGTATGTCTCTATGGATTATTTCAAGCAAAAAATCAAAGCGGGAGAAATTGGTTCATCGGCAATGCCGCATAAAGTAAACCCGATTGACTTTGAAAATTCAGAAGGAAACTTAGGAATTGCAAATGCTATTTTTGAACATTTAGCTGCTAAATTGCCGATCTCAAGATTACAACGTGATTTGACTGACAGTACTGTTTTAAGAAATGTTGGAGTTCCGGTAGGACACACCATTATTGCTTTTGAAGCAACTTTGAAAGGATTGAACAAATTACTTTTGAACGAAGCTAAATTTGCTGAAGATTTAGAGAAAAACTGGGCAGTTGTGGCAGAAGCGATTCAGACTATTTTACGTCGTGAAGCCTATCCAAATCCGTATGAAGCTCTAAAAGGTCTGACCAGAACAAATGAAGCTATTGATAAAAATGCTATTCATAGTTTTATCGCAACTTTAGAAGTTTCTGATTCCGTTAGAGCAGAATTAATGGCAATAACTCCTGGCAATTACACTGGAATTTAAAGAAAACCTAAAATATTTTGTCAAAAAAAGCTATCTTTATCGGGATAGCTTTTTTTATTTAAACCCGAGAATTAGCCCAGATTAATTCACCTAACTTTTATTTCTATAGGAGTTGAGTGAATTTCATTTAAAATTGAAAACTGGGTTAAACTCCTGAAAAAAAATACCACCTTTTATGATTGCCTTAACCGCCGCTGCTGAAACTACACACCATTTACAACCTTTGATCAGTGATCTGGGATTAATCCTGATGACTGCCGGAATTGCTGTACTTATTTTTAAAAAAATGAAACAGCCTCTGGTCTTGGGATACCTGATTGCAGGTTTTTTAGCCGGAAACCATTTTGACTTTTTCCCTTCGATAACCGACATGAAAAGTGTCGAAGTCTGGGCTGAAATCGGGGTTATATTTCTCCTTTTTAGTTTAGGACTCGAATTCAGTTTTAAGAAACTAATGAAAGTTGGAGGAACCTCCTCTGTTACAGCCATAACCCAGATTGCATTCATGACACTCATTGGTTATTGTGTGGGACAATGGATGGGCTGGAGCAAAATGGATAGTATTTTTCTCGGGGCGACACTTTCGATTTCTTCTACAACCATTATTATCAGAGCGTTTGATGAATTGGGTGTTAAAGGAAAAAAATTCGTTGGAATTGTTTTCGGAGCTTTGATTGTTGAGGATATAGTCGCGATTTTAATGCTTGTTTTGTTGTCTACAATTGCTGTAAGTAATGAAGTTTCAGGAGGCGCTTTGCTGCAATCGGTTTTGAAATTGGTTTTCTTTTTAATTATTTGGTTTTTGGGCGGAATCTTTATTATTCCGACCATTCTGAAAAAGGCCAAACATCTTCTAACCGATGAAATGCTGCTTATCATTTCTCTTGCGATGTGCCTGATGATGGTAATTTTTGCTGCAAATGTTGGTTTTTCTCCTGCTCTTGGCGCTTTTATCATGGGTTCTATTATTGCTGAAACCACTCAGGCCGAAAAAATTGAGCATTTAATTCAGCCTGTAAAAGACTTATTTGGTGCGGTTTTCTTTGTATCGGTAGGAATGTTAATTAATCCGGTAACCTTAGTTGATTTCGCACTTCCTGTTGTCATTATTACATTAGTAACAATTTTCGGAAAGGCACTGAGTTCATCAATCGGAGCCTTATTATCGGGGCAGCCTTTGAAACAATCGGTACAAACCGGAATGAGTCTCGCACAAATTGGCGAGTTCTCTTTTATCATTGCAACTTTAGGCATGACACTCAAAGTAACAAGCGGTTTCCTGTATCCTATAATTGTAGCAGTCTCTGCGATTACCACATTTACAACACCTTTCTTAATTAAATATTCGGAATCATTTGCATTGGTTTTAGAACAAAAAATGCCCAAAAAATGGGTTAAAAACATTAATCGTTATAGTGTGAATGCTCAGGCTATCAAATCGGTAAGCATGTGGCAAATTGTGCTGCGTTCTTCGATAACGCAAATAATTCTTCATACTATCATCATAACTGCAATTGTTTTATTGTCCTCCAAATTTGTAGCGCCTTTGGTGGCAGATACCCGTTTCGGAAATACATTGGCAGCCCTTTTAACTCTGGTAGTAATTGCTCCGTTTTTATGGGCACTTTCTCTGCGTCGTGTCAAAGTGGAAGAGGTTGAAATATTATGGGAAGAACGTAAATATCGCGGCGCACTTTTAATGCTTATCCTGATTAGAATGAGTATTGGATTGTTTTTTGTTGGATTTTTATTAAATATATTCTTTTCGCCTACAGTGGCATTTGTTGCCTTGATTATTGCTATCGCTGCTTACCAGATATTCCCTAAAAAACTGAACGAACAATATCATAAAATCGAAAATCACTTTTTGAAAAATTTAAATGATCGTGAAAACAAAAAAATTGACAGAAGATATGCCAATTTAATGCCCTGGGACGGTCACATGTCTATTTTTGACATTGGAAAAGAATCTAACCTTGCGGGAAAAACATTAGAAGAATTACGCATTAGAG
Source organism: Flavobacterium calami (assembly GCF_038290035.1). Lineage (NCBI taxonomy): Bacteria > Pseudomonadati > Bacteroidota > Flavobacteriia > Flavobacteriales > Flavobacteriaceae > Flavobacterium > Flavobacterium calami. The sequence continues at coordinate 56,633 of NZ_JBBYHS010000010.1, read as the reverse complement.
AATCAATGGGAATTAATATTGCGTACATCAGACGCGGAGAAGTCACAATTCCGATTCCGACTAAAACCGAACGTTTATTTCCGGGAGATGAAATTTCAGTAATTGGTACTGATGCTCAAATTACTGAGTTTACGAATTATTTGAACCAGAACGAAATTGATGCGCCTAAAAATGTAGAAGAATCTGAAGTTGTACTACGCCAACTGGAAGTTTCTAATGAAGACTTTACAGAAAAAAGCATTGGCCAGTTTAGAGGAAAAACCGGGGGAATGGTTGTTGGGATCGAGAGAAACGGAAACCGAATCCTAAATCCTGAATCCAGCCTGATTTTGAAGCAAAATGACATTATATGGGTAGTTGGAGAGAAGAAAAAAATGGCTGAGTTGCTAAAAAGCCGCTAAGAAGTTCAGAGACTAAGTTGCTACGTTTTTTTCCTAGTACCAATAAACTTATAAGGTGCTAATTTCACAAGATCATAACCTCAGAAACTTAGCACCTTAATATCTTAGAAGCTAAAAAAACTTATTTATTCGGTTGCGGTGTTAAACGCAAGTACGGCTTTATTGGCGTATGTCCTTTTGGGAATTTTTCCGGAATATCACTATCCGGAATTGCAGGTGCGATTACCACATCCTGACCATCCTTCCAGTTTGCCGGAGTAGCAACGCTATAATTTGCTGTTAGCTGAAGACTGTCAATAACACGAAGCAATTCGTCAAAATTTCTTCCAGTTGAAGCCGGGTATGTTAAAGTCAGTTTGATTTTTTTATCAGGACCTATTACAAAAACAGAACGCACTGTAAATTTATCGCTTGCATTTGGGTGCAGCATATCATATAAATTTGCTACTTTTTTATCTTCGTCTGCAATAATAGGGAAGTTAACTTCTGTATTTTGTGTTTCGTTAATATCTTTTATCCACTCTTTATGTGATTCTAAACCATCAACACTCAAAGCAATAACTTTAGTGTTTCTTTTGGTAAATTCAGGAACGTAATTGGCTACAGTACCTAATTCAGTTGTACAAACCGGAGTAAAATCTGCCGGATGCGAAAATAAAACGCCCCATGAATCTCCCAGCCATTCATGAAAATTAATTGTTCCCTGCGTGGTTTCAGCCTGAAAATCCGGAGCTATATCGCCTAATCGTAATGTTGACATAATTATATTTTTTTAGTTCCTCTAAAATTAACTAAAAAATGCATTCAGAAAACAATCAAAATTTAAAAATAAGTTAAAGTTCTATTTTTCCTATATAATTAATACAAAATTAAATAAAACTAACTATAAAGTACCAAATAGCGAGAGTTAAGAAAGAAACCGGAATCCCAAAACCAATCATCATGCTGCTTAATTTTGGCTTCAGACCATAAGTCGAAGCCAGAATCGCACCCGTTATCATGGGTGCCATAGCAGTTTCCATTATCGTGATTTTTATAGCCTCAGAATGCTGGTTGAAAATAAAGACATATAAAACTAAAAGGACAAACGGAACCAGAATAAGTTTGAAGAAAAGTCCCAGACGTAAAAATTTCCAATGTTGGCTTTTACGGTCAAAACTCAATTGTAATCCTACTGATAATAAAGCAAGCGGTGTTACAAAACTTCCCACTTTCAATAAAACAGATTGAATATTCAAATCTAAATCGTAGTCATACACATTCATTAAACAGGCCAGAACAAACATTAGAAACGGAGGAAATAAGAGTATCTTCCTAATAATACTAAAAGTATCCGGGCTTCCTTTAGAATAAAAAGCAGCTACAAAAACCCCTAATGTTGAAACTACTACAAATGTTCCGGGCTGATCTACCAATACAGCAGTTTCTAAACCTTTTTTTCCAAATAAGGCTTCGATTATAGGGTAACCTAAAAATGAGGAGTTACTTAACCCGGCTGTTAAAATCAGACAGCCAATCAGTTTATTGGACCATTTTAATTTCTTTCCTAAAAAATGAAAAAATACAAATGCCAGAATAAAAGTAATCCAGCCCGCTCCTATCGGAAACAATAATTCATTACTCCATTTAATTTTCGGAATATGATATAAGGTGATGGCAGGAAGACATAAATAAATGACAATTTTGTTTAAAATCTTGTATGTATTAGACGGAAAACCTTTTACTTTCTGCAAAAGCAATCCTAAAAATAAAAAGAAGAATATTAAAATAAAGTTGTTCATATCAAGACCTGAGTACAAAAGTAGGGATTTATTGTTTAGTGATTAGTGACTAGTTCTTAGTAATTAGCACTTAGTCATTAGTAATTGTGAAATTTTGAAAAAAAAGTTTCATTAAATTCTTTAAAAAACACCTAACAATTACTTATTCGCTAAAGACAAATATGCACCAAGACTAAGAACTAATTACTAAGGGCTAATTATTAAGGACTAAAAACAAAAAAACGTTAAAATTATTTTTTGCATTATAAAAATGGATTAAATTTGTAACATAATTTATTACAGTATGCTTTCAGGTAAATTTGCCATATCGATACATATCTTAACTTTGCTCACAAAATTCCCTAATGATTATTTGTCATCAGAGTTTATTGCAGGAAGTATGAACCTCAACCCTGTTCTGGTCAGAAAAGAAATAGCAAACCTAAAAGCACATCATATTGTAGAAAGCAAAGAAGGCAAAAACGGAGGCACAAAATTATCTAAAGCCGCTTCTAATATTACTTTAAAAGAAATATTTGAAATGACTTTTGAAAACATCGGTTTGGGTTATGCCAAAAACCAGCCTAACCCGGACTGTCCTGTTGGAAAAAAAATCAATCAGAATCTCGATGCATTGTATGTAGAAATGAATCAGAAAGTCTGTGAGCAATTAGAAAACATTTCTCTTGAAGATTTTTCGACACAATTTTAAAACTATTTTTTTACACAAAACTGCAACTTTTTTTATTACTAAATAAATTTATACATTATGAAAATTGCAATTATTGGAGCTACAGGATTTGTTGGCTCAGCTATTTTAAACGAATTGGCAGACAGAAAACACGAGATTACAGCAATAGCCAGAACTCCAAAAGACACCACAAATGCAACCTGGATCGTAGCAGATGTTTATGATGTTGACTCATTGGCAGAAACTTTAAAAGGTCATGATGTTGTAGTGAATGCCTTTAATCCGGGTTGGACAAATCCAAACATTTATGATGATTCCATTAGAGGATCAAAAGCGATTCAGGCAGCTGTAAAACAAGCTGGAGTAAAACGCTTTATTACAATTGGAGGAGCCGGAAGTTTATTTGTTGCACCAGGTTTACAGGCAATTGACACTCCTGATTTTCCTAAAGAAATTTTTGATGGTGCCAATGCCGCAAGACATTATTTAGACATCATCAAAGAAGAGAAAGAACTGGACTGGGCATTTTTTAGTCCTGCTTTTGAAATGCATCAGGGAACTAAAACAGGAAGAACCGGAAAATATCGTTTAGGCCTGGAAAATCCTGTTTTTAATGACGAGCAAAGAAGTATTTTATCTGTAGAAGATTTGGCAGTTGTGATTGCTGATGAAATCGAAACTCCAAAACACCATCAGGTTCGATTTACTGCAGGATATTAATCAAACACAGATTTTAAAAATTAGCACGAATTTAAAAGTGAGATAATTAATTCGTGTTTTAACAAAAAACAGTTTCCATGGCTATTTTCTGCTTTTGAAACTGTTTTTGTTTTCAGTACTTTTACCATTCTAAAAAATGTGTTTTGTCAAGTTCAAATAAGCAGGCCGGCAGTTTAAACGAAAAAGCTGGAATTTCATCTCCCGAAATCACCAATGCATCAGCTATCAGCCAAATTAAAAACAAACGCAGACAGCAACCCTCTGCTGAAGAACTAATCTCTGGAGTACTTGCCTCAAACCGAACAGCTTTAAGCCGAGCTATTACTCTAATCGAAAGTACAAATCCTGAACACACTGAAAAAGCTAATGAAGTCATTAAAGGATGCCTTCCTTATGCCAATCAATCAATCAGAATAGGAATTACAGGTGTTCCGGGTGTTGGAAAAAGCACTTTCATTGAGGCTTTTGGAACTTTCCTGACGCAATTAGGAAAAAAAGTTGCCGTATTAGCCGTTGATCCCAGCAGTTCACTTTCTCACGGCAGCATTTTAGGAGATAAAACCCGCATGGAAGAATTGGTAAAAGACGAAAACGCTTTTATCAGGCCGAGTGCTTCGGGCGAAACTTTAGGTGGTGTCGCCAGAAAAACCCGTGAGTCTATTATCCTTTGTGAAGCTGCAGGTTTTGACACCATCATTATTGAAACTGTCGGTGTTGGTCAAAGCGAAACTGCTGTTCACAGCATGGTTGACTTTTTTTTATTGCTCAAAATTTCAGGTGCCGGTGATGAACTTCAGGGAATCAAACGCGGTATTATGGAAATGGCTGATGCGATTGTCATCAACAAAGCTGACGGAGACAATATCAAAAAAGCAAACTTAGCCAAAATTGAATTTAACAGAGCCCTGCATTTATTTCCTTCTAAAAAATCAACCTGGCAGCCAAAAGTTACTACTTGCAGCGCCATAACTAAAGATGGTATTTCAGAAGTTTGGGAAACAATTTCGCAATATTTTGAAATAACTCATAAAAATGGCTTCTTTCAGGAGAAAAGAAAAGAACAAAATCAATTCTGGATGATGGAAACCATCGAAGAGAAATTGAAATCAAACTTTTACAATCAGCCTGAAATTATTTCGCAATTAGAGCAAATCAAAAAAGCGGTGCAAAATAATGAAATATCACCTTTTGCAGCCGCTCAGTTATTACTGGAAAAGTATAAAAAAATGTAGCCCTTTCTGTTTTGGTACAGAAATTTTTATTTTTTAACGGATATTCCCTACTGAATTTTTAGCAGTATCATGTTTGGTTTTCAGACGTCTTTTATCTAATGCAACAACGACCTGTGTCTGTGTTTCTAATGTAGTTTTCAACTCTGAAGCCGAATCCGGTTTAGCTGTTTTTTCTTTCACACTTTTAGTATCCTGAGCTTTTACACTTGTTAAGCAAAATACAAATGCCACTGTAAAAATTGCTGTTTTAAAATTTTTCATATTGATTACGTTTTAAATATTTTATAATAGATAAACAAACTTTATTTTTTGTTACCCCAGATTTAAAACAAAAAAGCCGCTAAGAAGAAATTCATCCTTAGCAGCTTTTCATTATCAAATTGAGTTGTCAATTATTTTTTTACCTCTCTCAGCTTATATTTATTCTCCTTATACAAATTGCCCGCAGTTATAACATGTGCCAAAGCATCTTTTGCTAATTCTTCGTTCAATTTTACAGGAATCAGAGTAGTGTCATTTTTGATTTCAAATTGCAGCGGTTTCAAATTTGGCTGCATAATTACAACCTGATTTTCGACTCTGAACGCATTGATATCATTAAATTGCATAATAGATCTTCCCTGCGTTTTTGCATCTAACTGATTTAAATTTCGCCCTACCATAGGCGTTTCAAACGAAAGTCCCAAATAACTCAATAAGGTCGGCGGAATATCGATCTGACTGGCCAATTTGCTATACGAAACTCCCTTTGGAACTCCAGGCCCCATAATCAAAGCCGGAATATGAAATTTATTGATTGGCACTAAGTTCTTTCCGTATGTTCTCGTATTGTGATCGGCAATAACAATGAAAATAGTGTTTTTGAAATAGGCTTCTTTTTTAGCCATTTCGAAGAATTTTCCAATCGAAAAATCAGCGTATTTCATTGCATTATTAACCGTAGCAGGCTTCTTGTCATAAGGTTTGATTCTTCCGGCAGGATACTCAAACGGCTCATGGTTGGAAGTTGAAAACATCAATGAAAAGAAAGGTTTATCTCCTTTTGATTTAAAATAATTATTCGCTTTAGTTACCAAATCTTCATCAGAATATCCCCAGGTTCCTTTGAAAGCATATTTATTTCCGTCTGACTCAAAATCGGTTTGGTCTACGATATCTGTAAAACCATTTCCGTTGAAAAAAGAAGCCATATTATCAAAATTCGCCATTCCTCCGTAAATGAAACTGGTATCGTAACCTTTATGCTTTAAGGCATCGGCAAGAGTAAAAAAACCTTGCTGGGAATTTCCTAACTTCACTACACTTTCAGACGGAGAAGGTAAAAATCCGGTTACAACCGCTTCAATTCCGCGAACGCTTCGGGTTCCTGTGCAATATAAATTGGTAAACAGCAGACCTTCTTTCGATAATTTATCAAATTCCGGTGTTAAAGGTTTACCGCCAAGGATTCCAACATATTCTGCTCCTAAACTTTCCTGAAGAAAAATCACCAGATTATAAGGTTTCTTTAAAACAGAGTCCGGCTGCTGCACATGCAAAAACGGAATTTCAGCATCAGTGAAATCATTAGGCCCGGCAATCATATATTTTTTTACACGGGCAATAGCTTCGGCTTCTTCCATTTTACCATACATCTTGGTGTTTCCTTCGTTTTTAATCGAATAAGCAGCAAAAGCAACGGTGTAAAAAGAATTCAAGCCAAGACAATTTGTCAATTGATCTGTAGAAAAAACCGCATTGCTCGCATTAATCGGACGTTTAGAAGTTAAACTTGAACGAGCACCGAAAAACAACACAAAAGCCACTAACGGAAAAACCATTAATTTGAATTTATATTCGGCATTGGTTGTATGAAAATATTTTTTTCCTTTTTTGAAAGCCAAATAAATAATGACTCCTAAAATAAGGAAAGTAACTATAATCGAAGTCAGGTAACTTTTCAAAAGCATTCCGACAACTTCTTTTGGGTAAATCAGATAATCCAGGAAAATCTTATTTGGGCGTGTATCATACTGCTTTACGAAATCCGGTGAAGCCAATTCTACAAACAGAATCAGAAACAGGAATATAAAACTGTAAATTACCAAAAATGAATTGGTAAACTTCAGCCATTTATTAGGCAAAAAAGTAATTAAAACGGCCGGCAGAAACGACAGATAACACAGTAAAATCAAATCCATTCGAAGGCCGATTGGAAAAATATACCAGAAATTTGGTGTTTCGACTACTCTGTCTTTAAAAATAAAAAACAAAAATATCCTGCTTAAAGTCGTGATTAGCAGTCCCGTTACTATAAAATTATAAACGGGTTTTAAAAAACGTAAATTTTTCATTAAAAATTTTGGAATGGTACATGGCAGAGACTCAGGGCTGTGCGTCTCTACTCTTCGTAACGGTTTATTTCTCTGTCGTAAAACTCATTTGCCTTTTCAATTAAACCTTCCATTTCTGCGTTTAATTCGGCTTCGTCAAGATCTTCTGCTTCTTCCAGAAATTCAACCTCATCATCTTTTAAGTTGATAATGAATCTAGGATAATCAAGATGTATGATAAAAATATCATCCGGGAAATCAGTGTTATCTCCGAGTAAAAATTTAGGTAATTCCATATTCAGTGTGTTTTTAAGGCTTCAAATGTAGGTATTTGAAACTTAATTTTTGATTAATTTTTTGGTTAAGTAATGAAAACGAAGATAGAGAAATAAAGCCGCAGCTGTCAAGCCCGCCAAAAGTCCGATCCATACCCCTTCTGCTTTCATTTGAGTATATTCGCCCAAATAATATGATATCGGAAAACCAATAATCCAATACGCTACAAACGTAATGTACATCGGGATTTTCACATCCTGTAAACCTCGTAAAGCGCCTAAAACCACAACCTGAATTCCATCAGAAATTTGAAAAACAGCTGCAATCAGCAAGAGTTTTGATGCAACTTCAATAACTTCTGTATTGTCTGTGATTTGCATTGTGTTTTCCATATTCAAAAAGATATGAGGCAGGAATTGATGAAACGCCACAAACAAAACTGCAAAAACAGTTTCTATAATAATGGCCAGTAAAAAAATGGAGCGTGCCACAACTATTAGTTTTTTATAATCCTGCAGTCCTCTCTGATTACTTACCCTAATCATAGAAGTTACACTTAAACCCATCGCGAACATAAAAGTCATCGAAGCCAGGCTCAACGCAATTTGATTGGCCGCCTGACTGGTTCTGCCAATATTTCCGCAGAGCCAGATCGAAGCGGTAAACAATACTACTTCAAAAAGCATTTGCATAGCCGATGGAAACCCAATGCTGATTATTTTTTTTATCGTTTCTTTTTTAATTTCCTCAAAACTGAAATCTTTAAAGAATCGCTTTAAATCATTTCTTCGTGAGAGCATAATGTGCATGAACATCACCAGAAAAATTCTTGAAATCACAGTTCCCAGAGCCGCACCAATGATTCCCATTTTCGGAAAAATCCAGATTCCGTAAATCAAAACATAGTTCATACCCACATGCAGTACGTTTGCCATTACCATCGCATACATTGAATATTTGGTCAATGATAATCCGTCGGCAAATTGTTTGTACCCCTGATACATGATAAGCGGAATTAACGAAAAAGCAACCCAGTCCAGATAGGGTTTTGCAAGTGCTATAACCTCCTTCGGCTGATGCAGCATTTCCATTATTGGTTTTGCCAAAACAATAGTTCCAAAAAGCACTAATCCTAAAATGGTACACAAAAACAGCCCGTGATGAAAAGCCGATCGAATTTTACCGTCATTCTTCTCTGCATCCCCTTCTGCAACAATAGGCGTAATAGCAGTAGAAAATCCAATTCCCAATGACATCGCAATAAAAATCATACTATTCCCCAACGAAACAGCCGCAAGTTCAGTACTTCCTAATTTACCTACCATTATATTATCAACCATACCTATTAAGTTATGCCCTACCATACCTAAAATTACAGGATATGCCAGTCTTAAATTGTATGAAAACTCTTTTGTGTACTGCTTTAAATTCACTTCTATTCTTTTTAGCTTGCAAAGATAATCAGTTGCATTCTATTCTTTAAAAATATTGAGTTAAATGAATTTCAATACAAAAAAGTAAAAAAACACCTACCTCAAATTCTTCTCTTAATCAAAAATTAAGCATTCAAATCACTAAAACACCCCCTGATTTGTTTCATCAGCAAAACACCAGTAAAATTAAGGCTTCACAACACTTTTTGCCTTGCAAAAAAGGCATCAGGCATCAATATTATGTAACGATTCCAAAAAATTATATAACGACATAGCAAAACCTCAAAACTACTTTTACGACATAGTAATTAAAAAAATACATGCACATGAAAAATTTACAAAACCTCCGAATTCTATTTGTTGCAGCAATTGCAATGATGTACACGACAACTTCTACTGCACAGCAGAATGATGAAATACAAAACTATGATCAGAAATTCAAATTAGGATTTGGTGTTACTGGTGGAATTCCAACAGATGGTGACGATTACGACTGGGCACTTGGCGGAGACGTTAGGCTTCAATATGATTTATCCAAAAGAACTTCTTTAACCTTAACAACAGGTTTTACCAATTTATTTGTTGGAGATGATGTTCCGGATTTAGGTTTTATTCCTGCAAAAGCCGGTTTCAAAGCATTCGTTTGGGAAGACCAGTTTTATGTTATGGGAGAAGTAGGTGCCGGTTTCGCGGTAACTAATGGCTATAATGAAACCTCACTTTTATGGGCACCAAGTATCGGTTACGCTACAAAACACTTCGATATTAGTTTACGCTATGAAGATTATGACAAATTCAATACCAATCAGATTGGGCTTCGTTTAGCTTACGGTTTTGAATTATAAAAATTAAAAATCAGGTTTATTTTTTATTTTTTTTTTGGTAAAACCCGACAGATTCTCACTCTGTCGGGTTTAGTTTTTTATATAATTTTCAATTACTTCATTTTCTAATTTTTTATCCTCCGAAATATACTAATTTTACGAAGCATATTCCTGCTATCCATTGCAATACTTATCAATAAACTGCTTTTTTCCAAAGCCATAACAAAGCTTCCGCCGGTCGCTTCGTTCTGTCAGGAAAAAATGCAATTTCTTTTCAAAGTATTTTCATTGCAAACGAAGTTCACTGAACTCCGATTAAATAGGATTAAGTGAAGTAATCAGGGCTAGGCTTTAGTTTTCAAAACAACATTTCATGGAAAAATTCACATTAGAAATACTATTTCAAATTATCGGAATCGGTTCTGCTTCCGGATTATTTTTTAACAACGATTCCCTTTACGTTATTGGAGACAACAGCGGATTCTTGTATGAATACAACATGCAGAATCAGCAATTAAACCAGCATGCTTTAATTGGAAATCCTACACAGAACATTCCAAAAAACTTAAAACCTGATTTTGAATCGTTAACAAACCATAACGATACGCTTTATATTTTTGGTTCCGGATCAACCGAAAACCGAAACAAAATGATTGAATTCGATCTGAAATCAAAAACCGTTTTACAAAAAAACAATCTGGTTGATTTGTACTCGCTGATGCAAAATTTCGGCGAAATAAAACCGGAAGACTTCAATCTCGAAGGTGCTATTTTTGATGGTGAAAACTGGTACTTATTCAACCGCGGGAACGGAATCTCAAACAAAAACACCATTTTTACCATCCACGCTAAAAAATTAGACGAAGAATTTGCCTTAATTTCAGTTAATTATAAACTACCAAAAATAAAAGGCGTTCGTTCCAGTTTTACTGACGCTGTTTTAGTTGAAGACAAAATTTATTTTCTCTCTACTGCCGAAGACACCAAATCTACCTACGATGACGGCGAAGTCTTAGGAAGTTTCATTGGCCGCATCGATCTTAAAACCATGAAAATCGATTTTACTCAAAAAATCACTTCAACAAATAAATTCGAAGGTTTGACTCTTTACAAAAAAGAAAACAATAAAATTGAATTTTTGCTTTGCGAGGATAATGATACAGAGCTTTTGGAAACTAAGATTTATAAATTGACATTGCCGGTTAAATAATATCATTACACAGAGATTCACAAAGTTTTCGCAGAGACACGCAAAAGTTTTAGATTACAGTATTGACGAAGAGGCACATCGCAGTGCGTCTACACAAAAAACATCAAAAACATTATGGATTCTTTCATGTTAGACACTCTGCAGTGTGTCTCTACATTAAAAACCTTTGTAACTTTGTTTCTTTGCAACTCTATACCTAAAAAAAAATTTCATCTCGTCCCAACCTTTTTATCTTTTTCGCTCTCTTTATAATTAAAGACCAAAATTGTGATAAACGAAACGCTAATTTCTAACTGCAAAAAAATGAACCGTGATGCCCAGCGTCAGGTTTATGAGTACATGGCTCCAAAACTGTATCGCGTTTGCAAACGATACCTCAAGAAGGAAGAAGAAATAGAAGAAGCCCTGGCCGATGCTTTCTATACCCTCTTTACAAAACTCGACCAGCTGAAAGAAGAAAAAGCCTTTGAAGCCTGGGCCAGAAAAATTACCGTTAATCACTGTTTGGCAACCATTAAAAAGAGCACCAATTTCAACATGTATCTGGATGATGTAAAAGTACTTTCGCAGCCTTTTACAGATGAAATCAATACATTAGAAGAAGAAGATTTACTCAATTTACTAAACCATATTCCCGAAGGCTGTAAAACAGTTTTCAATCTTTTTGTCATTGAAGGTTTCGGACACAAGGAAATCGCAGCAATGCTGAATATTTCTGAAGGCACTTCAAAATCACAGCTCAATGTGGCCAAAACAAAGCTAAAGGAATTAGTAAATAAATTGTATTATCAAAAAGCAAAATAGTCATGGACAATCACGATAAAATATTCGATAAATTTAAAGAAGCCGCACACAACTCGGAACTCAAAGATTTTCCGGGAATGGAAAAAATCTGGTCGCGCGTTGAAGATAAACTGGATAAAAAAGAAGACAAAAAAACCATTGCATTGTGGAAAAAAATTGCAGTCGCAGCTTCTTTTCTATTATTACTTTCTATCGGATTTCAATTTTTAAAGTCAGACAAAAATACAGTAAATGAGATTCAGAAAGTGGTTATTCAGGAAACTGGAAAATCTCAAAAACCTAATTCAGACGCAAATTACGAAGTAATTTCTTCTGACTCTGGAATTGTCTCTAAAAAAGAAGCTCTTGAAATTCTGGAAGATCAGACAAAAAATAAAGAAAATGTTGCCATTCAGGAATCAACAAAAAAATCACAATTTATCGAACCGTTAGCTCCTCCAACAATGGCTGCAGAAACTGTATCAGCTGCCCCTGTAAAAGAAGAACATTTTGAAGAAGACAATGCTATAGTCTCAAAAAAGAAAGCTAAGCTGGAAATGGAATACTTTTCAGAAGCCAAAGAAAGAGAATCTGCTAAAGTTGCCTTTGCCGAAAAACAAAGTCAAATGGCTAAAAAGTCGGCACCATTAATTGTCCTTAACGGAAACGCAATGGCACACAGCAATGATTACAAAAGAGACAAAATGATGCAGGACGAGCTTCCTAATCTAAGTCCGGAAAATATGGAATCACTTGTTGTTCTCGAAGAACCTTTGTACATCATTGACGGCATTTATTTCTCGGAAAATGATTTATTCGGAAAAAATCCGACGAGTCCGTATGCTCCTTTAAACAAACAGGAAATTAAAACCATCACCATACTTCAGGATCTGGAAGCCACAGAAAAATATGGTGAAAAAGGCCGAAAAGGAGTTGTCATCATCACTACAAAAACTGGAAAACCGGCTCTGAAGAAATAGCCAAAAAACCGAACATTAATTCTAAAACTTATTATCATGAAAAGTCTAAAACTTATTTCATTAGCCATTACTATGCTTATATGTTTCGTAACCATGGCACAAAAAAGAACGATTACAGGAATCGTTTCAGACGAAAACAGACAGCCGATTCCTGGCGCAAACATTATTAATCAGACTTCGAAAGCAGTCGCTGCTACAAATTTTAACGGAGAATACAGCATTCAGGCTCAAAAAGGAGATCTTTTAGTATTTAGTTTTATCGGATATAAAACTCAAAGACAAAAAGTTGAAAACTCCAATACGATTAATATCAAACTGTTTCCGGAATCTAATAGTTTACAAGAAGTTGTAGTTGTAGGCTACGGAACGAGCAGTGCTGATTACAGTGCCAGAAGTTACGAACGAGCTGAAAGAAAAAAAGAGAAAATGGCAGCCTCAGAAATGCTAAAAGGCAAGGTTGCCGGAGTTCAAATTGCAGTAAATACCCAACAAGTTGCGAGCCCAAATATCGTAATACGCGGAGCTGCAACTGCTATGCCAGCAAACGAACCTCTGTATATTGTTGACGGAGTTCCTGTTAAAGCCAGTCAAATGGCAAAAATCAATCCGAACGACATTAATGACCTGAAAATTTTAAAAGATGCATCAACTGCAGCTGTCTATGGAAATAGAGCATCTAATGGAGTTGTAATTATTTCAACTAAAAATGAAATTTATAAAAATCTCTCTGAAAAAGAATTAGACAAAAAATTAAACACAATTACACCAATCCATGCAGAACCTTCTCAGGAAGATTATGATACTTTCGTAGAAAATGCTTTCGAAAGTCCGAAAACAGCACCACTTTCTACATTTTCTATTGATGTTGATAATGCTTCTTACACGAATATCAGACGTTTCCTGAACAACGGACAGCAAGTTCCAAAAGATGCGGTGCGTGTGGAGGAAATGGTAAACTTTTTCAAATACACTTATCCACAGCCAAAAGATGAAAATCCGTTTTCTATCAATACCGAATTGAGTGATTCTCCGTGGAATTCCAAAAATAAAATTCTTAAAATAGGTTTACAGGGAAAAAATATTCCAACCGATGATTTACCGGCTTCAAACCTTGTTTTCTTAATTGATGTTTCGGGTTCGATGAGCGACATGAATAAATTGCCTTTATTAAAACAATCGATGAAAATTTTAGTGAATGAATTACGTCCAAAAGACAAAGTTGCTATTGTGGTTTACGCAGGCGCCGCCGGTTTGGTTTTGCCTCCAACTTCGGGAGACGAGAAAAAAACTATTATTGATGCTTTGGATCAATTAAACGCCGGAGGAAGTACTGCCGGAGGAGCCGGAATCAATCTGGCCTATAAAATTGCTTCTGAAAATTTCATTAAAAACGGAAACAATCGTGTAATTCTTGCAACTGACGGAGATTTTAATGTGGGAGATTCTTCGAATACGGATATGGAAAAACTAATTGAAGAAAAAAGAAAAACCGGTGTTTTTCTGACTTGTTTAGGTTACGGAATGGGAAATTACAAAGACAGTAAAATGGAAATCCTTGCCGATAAAGGAAACGGAAATTACGCTTACATTGATAATATTCAGGAAGCGAACCGTTTTTTAGGAAAAGAATTTAAAGGATCGATGTTTGCGATTGCGAAAGATGTAAAAATTCAGATTGAATTTAATCCAAAACAAGTACAGTCGTATCGATTGATTGGATATGAAAACAGAAAACTTCGTCCGGAAGATTTCAAAAATGATGCTATAGATGCGGGTGAATTGGGGAGCAACCACGTCGTTACAGCTTTGTATGAAATCATTCCGGCAGGAGTTTCCAGTACATACGTTACAAGCCTTCCGGATGATTTAAAATACACAAAGGTTGAGGAAACTACAACCAATTTCAGCAATGAACTGGCAACCGTAAAATTCCGTTACAAAAAACCTGATGGCGATAAAAGTATCGAAATGGTTCAGGTGATCGAAAACAAATCTGTTGTTTTAGAAAAAGCTTCTGATGATTTTAAATTTAGTTCTGCCGTAGCATGGTTTGGATTAAAATTGAGAGATTCAAAATTGATCTCAAACAAATCTTCTGAAGAAATTGTAAAATTAGCCAAACAGGGAAATTCAAACGACGGCGAAGGTTACAAAGCTGAATTTATTCGCTTGGTTGAAGGCGCAAAGCAGTATAATTAATCCATATTTTATTACATTTGGGTTTTATTCAAAACTTATTTTACACACGTATGAACCCCATTTTAAGCCAAAATCTATTTTTAGTAAAAGAACATGTCGGAATGTTTAAAGCGTCAAACAATTACGATATTTATAATCCCGAAAGCAATCAGATTATCATGAACTGCCGTGAGAACAATCTTGGCTTTTTCACAAAAATACTTCGCTTTACAGATTACAAAAGAGCAACGCCTTTTAATGTTGAAATCACGACAGCATCCGGCGAGAAATTAATTTCGGTAAAACGTGGTATTGCCATCTTTCGGTCTACTGTCGAAATATTTGATGAGAAAGACAGACTGATCGGAACCTTCAAACAAAAATTCTTTTCGATTGGAGGGAAGTTTGAAATTTTGGACAAAAACGAAAAACCTGTCGCAACACTTCAGGGAAAATGGACCGGTTGGGATTTTAAATTTTCACACGAAAACAAACAACTGGCTCAGGTAAGCAAAAAATGGGCAGGAATGGGCAAAGAGTTTTTTACCAGTGCCGATAATTATATCCTGCAAATTGAAGAAACTGTTCCAGCTGATTCTCCACTCAGACAATTAATCCTGGCAGCTGTCATGTGTATTGACATGGTTTTGAAGGAATAAAAGAATAGTTCTTATGAAAACGGAGGTCTAGCCCAGATAGAAGTGGAAATCCTTTTGTGCCGGGGTTCGGCACAAAAGATTGTAACGTATAGCTGGAAATAGCTCCTGAAAAAAAAGTTTAATCAGATCTTAAAAACAGAATCTGCAAAAGCTGTTAAACTTAGATTAAGAAAATATAAAAGCATCATTTTGGTAAGCAAAAACTGTATTTTTGTAGTACTGAACTGATGCTTTTTGCATTTCTAAAAAATAAACAAATGACTGATTTAAAAAATAAAAACGCCCTGATTACAGGAGCCGGAAAAGGAATTGGAAAAGCTATTGCTATTGCTTTGGCAAAAGAAGGCGTAAACGTGATTTTAGTTTCGAGAACGCAACTGGATGTAGAACAGCTCGCTGTCAAAATTGAAAATTTCGGAGTAAAATGCCTTGCGCTGACTGCAGATGTGTCTGATATAAACTCCATAAATGCTGCTGTTGAAAAAGCTTTGGATAAATT
This sequence comes from Flavobacterium calami, assembly GCF_038290035.1. Lineage (NCBI taxonomy): Bacteria > Pseudomonadati > Bacteroidota > Flavobacteriia > Flavobacteriales > Flavobacteriaceae > Flavobacterium > Flavobacterium calami. Next base: position 40,675 of record NZ_JBBYHS010000010.1, on the reverse strand, counting down.
TAAAACCATTGATATCCTAATCAACAACGCCGGAATTGCTTCTTTTGGTAAATTCCTTGAATTAGAACCAGCCGAATGGGAGAAAATTATTCAGGTAAACTTAATGGGAACTTACTATACAACCCGTGCCGTTCTGCCAAATATGATTGCAAGACAAACCGGCGATATCATCAATATTTCTTCTACAGCCGGATTAAACGGAAATGCGTTAACCAGTGCCTACAGTGCCTCTAAATTTGCTGTTTTGGGTTTAACAGATTCTTTAATGCAGGAACTCAGAAAACACAATATTCGTGTTACGGCACTAACCCCAAGTACTGTAGCAACTGATATGGCAAAAGAATTAAATTTAACTGACGGTAATCCTGAAAAAGTAATGCAGTCTGAAGATATTGCTGAATTGATTATTGCTCAGCTAAAATTAAATCGCAGGGTGTTTATAAAAAACAGCAGTATTTGGTCTACTAATCCTTAAATTAAAATATAAATTCCAATCGCAAAAAATTCCAAATTCCAATTCTTTTGTTTAACTTAAATTGAAATTTGAAACTAATTTTAGAATTTAAAAACAAACAAAATGGAACAATATTTAAGACAATTGGTTTCAATTGCATTTACAGATAAAAAAGAAATCTTTACCGGATTTCTCATCGATTATTCAGACGACTGGATTTTACTTAAAAACAATCCAATCGATTTTATACTTGATGGTTTTGTGATTTTAAAAAACAAAAACATCGAAGCAATCGAAAGAGATGAAGAGCTGATTTTCAATGAAAAGGTGATTCGTCTGAAAGGTTTAAAAACAAATGCGGAAGACATTATTCCGATTAAGGATCTGAGTACTATTCTGAATTATATCAGTAATAAATATGGTATTTTTCAGATTGTAAAAAAATCGCCAAAATCAGTTTATTTAGGAAAACTTATCGAAGTAAATGAAGAAATCCTGACCATCGATTTTCTGGATATCAGAGGTTCTTTTGGAGGAGAATTGAGTTTTAACCCTGATAAAATAAGGGTAATCGAATTTGATTCGGATTACATTAATTCGCTGAAACTGGTTTCGGAAGAAAACCAGAAATAAACTTTACTCTATAAAATAATAAAGCCCTTTCTGTTTCCGAAAGGGCTTTATTATTTTTTGTCACATCGAGCGGAGTCGAGATGCTTTCTTTTCATAAGGTTCTCAACCAGGCCCGAACTGCTAATATTGTGAATTAAGCTTCAGTCAATTTGTTTAAAAATTCCAAACGAACACTTCCGTCTTCATCAATTTTGGTTAAATTAATTTCGTGCAAAGTGTTAACCAATTCGGGATTCCATGGTGTTTTTACTTTTACATAATTTTCGGTAAAACCATGAATATAGCCTTCCTTATTTTCACCTTCAAACAAAACAGTTCTGTTGGTTCCTAACTGGCTTTCGTAAAAAGCACGGCGTTTTTTCACAGACAAGCCTCTCAGCATCTTGCTGCGTTTCGCTCTTACATTTGCCGGAACAACGCCAGGCATATCTGCTGCTTCAGTATTATCTCTTTCGGAATAGGTAAAAACATGCAAATACGAAATGTCCATTTCGTTTAAAAAATGATAAGTTTCTAAGAAATGTTCATCTGTTTCTCCCGGAAAACCAACAATAACGTCAACCCCAATACAGGCATGTGGCATTACTTCGCGAATTTTGTTTACACGGTCTGTATATACTTCACGTAAATAACGGCGTTTCATTAATTTGAGAATATCATTACTTCCCGATTGCAGCGGAATATGAAAATGAGGGACAAAAGTGCGGCTTTTAGAAACGAATTCGATGGTTTCATTTTTCAATAAATTCGGCTCAATAGATGAAATTCGCAAACGCTCGATTCCTTCTACTTCATCCAAAGCCTGAACTAAATCCAGGAAAGTATGTTCGTGTTTTTTATTTCCGAACTCGCCTTTACCGTAATCTCCAATATTAACACCGGTCAGAACAATTTCTTTGATATCCTGAGCCGAAATTTCTTTGGCATTTTTTAATACATTTTCTAAAGCATCACTTCTTGAAATCCCTCTTGCCAACGGAATCGTACAATAAGTACATTTATAATCACAGCCATCCTGAACTTTGAGAAAAGCACGGGTTCTGTCTCCAATAGAATAACTGCCAACATAAAAATCGGCTTCGGCTATCTCGCACGAGTGAACTTCACCCATGTCATTTTTGCTCAGATCATGAATATAATCGGTAATTTTGAATTTTTCTGTAGCACCCAAAACCAAATCAACGCCGTCAACAGCAGCCAGTTCTTCCGGTTTTAATTGTGCATAACACCCAACAGCTGCAACAAAAGCCTTATCATTCAGTTTCATTGCTTTTCTTACCACCTGTTTAAACTGCTTATCTGCATTTTCTGTTACAGAACAGGTATTGATCACATATATGTCTGCTACTTCTTCAAAATCAACTCTATCAAAACCTTCATCATTAAAATTTCTGGCAATTGTAGAAGTCTCTGAAAAATTCAGTTTACAGCCAAGTGTATAAAAAGCAACTTTTTTTCTATTTTCCATAGGAATACACTACGTTTTCAGTAGTAAGATTATTATATTTACATCCTCATTTGAAGAGTTTGCAAATTTACACACAAATTTCTTCAAAATAAAATCAATAATACATTATAAATCAATTGTTTGACCTAAACAAACATTTATTTTGTCTTAAAAAGCAATGCTCTAAAATTGCAATAAGACAAAACTTATCTAATTTATCAGATTTAAATTAAGTTTAAAAGGAATTCAAAAATGAAAGAAAACATCGACAAAAAGTAAATAAATCCGATTAAATACACAAATTTAGCTTTAAATTTAAATTTTTCTTACATTTTTCTTTGTTGCCATTAATATTAAAACTAAATTCACACATCGAAATTTGATTAAAAAATAAATAAATCTGAACCACACTATTATCTGGTTTATAACGTTAAAATTTCAACTCACTAACACAATGGGAAAGCCGAAAACCAAATTAGAGTAGGCATTTTTTAAAAACTTAAAACTATATGAAAGCATTTTTGCCCACAATCTGCTTAATGTTCTTAACAATTTTTAATGTGCAGGCTCAGACAAATACCTCTGCTGCAACTCCAAATCCGTTTCCAACAATCAGCACACTTACAACGTGGGCGAGTTTTAATTCTCAACAAAAGTTTGACATTGCCATTCGTGCTGTCGGATTTAAATTTGAAGTAAAAGAACCTGGAGATGGATCTACTGCTTACACATACATTAGAAAAGTCGTTGTTAACGAAGTTAATTATACCGACAGAATTGTGTACAGAATTACAAATACCAATTCGGCAAGTATTATTTCACTGGTTACTGCTTCTACTGATTTGGTAAGTTTATATACTCCACAATTATCCACTTTTAAGAATAACAATTGCAAAACCGAAATGTCTAAAGACAAAAATACAACCTGCAGCTGTTATGAAAGTGAAAATTTTGCAATCGATCTTTGCGACGAGCGTGTAAAATTAACTATGGGCGACGGAAATAAATACTTTGTTTCTGTAGCTAAAAAATAATATTTTCGAAGAACATATAAATCAAAATCCCAGTTTAAAGCGATCTTTAAACTGGGATTTTTTTATTGCTATTATTTCTAAAAATTTAATTCAAAATATAACGCTGAACAACCTCAGCCACGCCATCATCATTATTTGAAGCTACAATTATATCTGCTTTGTCACGCAATTCTGGTGTTACGTTATCAACCCAAACTCCTAATCCGGCATATTCAATCATGGTTAAGTCATTTCCAGCGTTTCCAACTGCAATAATTTCGCTTTGATGAATATTTAGTTTCTCTGCCAATATTTTTATACTGGCTGCTTTATCAATTCCGTATTGTGCTGCTTCCAGAAAAAATGGTTTTGACATAGCGACACTCAGATGTGGCATCGCAGCCTTTAAGTCTTGCTCAACTTCTTTTAAATAAGAAGGCTCTTCCAGCAAGATACATTTTACAGCCGGCTTTGTAACTGCCGCTTTAAATTCAGAAACTTTGTTATGTGGCAGTCCGGTAATTTCTTTTTCAATTTCTATATACTCTGAGTCAGTTTCACTTATAATTTCGCCGTCCAGATAGGTAATAATGTGCGTTTTCATTTTTACACTATAATCGTATAAATCATGTATTTGCTCTCTGGTTAAGCATTGTTCAAATAAAACAAGATCATCCTTAACCTGACTTATAACAGCGCCGTTAAATGAAATTATATATGAATCATTCAAATCTAATTCTAATTCCTTAGCATAAGCCGTCATAGCAGATGTTGGTCGGCCTGAAGCCAAAACTACATAAACACCTTTAGCCTGAGCTTCAAGAAGCACTTTTTTATTTAAATCCGAAATTTTGTGATCGTCTGTCAACAAGGTATCATCCATGTCGAGCACTAACATTTTGTATTGCATATTTTTTAGTTTTCAGTCGCAGTCGCAGTTTACAGTTGAATACTGAAAACTGCGACTGCCAACTGTGACTTATTAAAGGCTCATTCTAAATTCCTCAATAACCGGATTTGCTTTGGCAAAATCAGTTTCCTGAATGAAAATTTCAACAGCCAGATCAGTTCCTCCAAAACCTCCTAAACGAGCTGACTGAATATTATCTTTTTTTACGGTTTCTACTCCTGCTTGTTCTAATCTTTCCTGCAAAGCAATTGCTAATACTTCACTTCCTGAAAACGCCTTCATTAATCCCATAGTATTTCTATCTTTTATTCTACAAATTTTTTAAATCAAAAAAATCCCGTTCTACAGTTTCTGATACAGAAATACGAGACTGATTTCACTTTTTATCTATTCTTCTTCTATATCGTCTTCCTCTTCATCAAGTTCCTCTTCACCTTCTTCATCCATATCAAACAAATAAGGTTCTAAAAGCATTTTATCTGCTAAAATTTCAATGCGCTCTGTCAAATTTTCAGTAAAGATTAAACGTTGTGTTTTTGCAATACTGTTCGAAATACGCATGATTTTGGTTTCATGACGCAATTTCAAAATAGGATCTGCATCATCCAGAATGAACATTCTTAAGCGGTTTACATTATATCCCGCAGTCGAAAACATATCGCTAAGTTTTGTTGGCGTTCCAATTAAAACATCGATTCCTGTAGAAACATAGTTTTTATCGTAATCCATATCGCCTTTGTCATGAACTCCATACACTTCAAGATTGGCATACTTTCCATATTTCTCGAAAAGCTCTTCCATTGCCAAAACTTTTTCTTTATCTTCAACAATGATGAGAGCACGTGGCGATTCTTCTGTTTTTCCTGCCAATTGCTGAATCACATTTAATACGATCGTAGTCGTTTTTCCGCTTCCCTTTGGAGAAACAATAATCGCGTCAGCACCGCTTTTTATGGTTGAAAAAGTTTCCAGCTGCAAAACATTTGCTTCTGTTAAACCATTTTCAATTAAACCGTCCTGTAACTTTTCGTTTATTTTTTTTAGTTTCATTACTAATGATTAAAAGATTCAAAAATTGAAAAATTGAAAAATTTCAGTTCTCACAAGCAAATCTTTAAATTCTTAAATTTTTAAATCATTAAATTAATTTACTTGCTTGCAAACATTTTTACGTCTGTTTCAGAGATTTCGTTTCCTCCTAAAATTATCAGTCTTTCAACTACATTTCGAAGTTCACGAATATTCCCTGTCCAATCATATTCCTGTAATAATTTAATGGCCTGCGCCGAAAATGACTTAACCGCGTTTCCTTGTTCTGAGGCTATTTTTTCTGTAAAATGCGAAATCAAAGCAGGAATATCATCACGCCTTTCATTCAATGGCGGCACTTTAATTAAAATTACAGCCAGACGATGGTACAAATCTTCACGGAAACGACCTTCTGCTATTTCTGTTTTTAAATCTTTATTCGTTGCCGCTACGACACGAACGTCAACCTTAATATCTTTGTCAGCACCAACTCTGGTAATCATACTTTCCTGAAGTGCACGCAAAACTTTGGCTTGTGCCGAAAGACTCATATCACCAATTTCATCCAGAAAAATGGTTCCTTTGTCAGCAGCTTCAAACTTTCCGGCGCGATCTTTAACTGCCGATGTAAAAGCTCCTTTTACGTGTCCGAACAATTCGCTTTCAATCAATTCGCTTGGAATCGCTGCACAGTTTACTTCGATTAACGGAAAACCAGAACGCTCGCTTTTTTCGTGCAATTGATGCGCTACTAATTCTTTTCCTGTTCCGTTTGGTCCAGTGATTAAAACTCTGGCTTCTGTTGGAGCCACTTTATCGATCATCACTTTAATGTGATTAATTGATTCGCTATCCCCGATCATTTCGTAGTTTTTGCTGACTTTTTTCTTCAGAATTTTATTTTCAACTACTAATTGTTTTTTGTCTAAAGCATTACGAACCGTATTCAGTAAACGATTCAAATCTGGCGGTTTCGAAATGTAGTCAAAAGCCCCCAAACGCATAGTCTGAATTGCCGTTTCCATATCACCGTGACCGGAAATCATGACCATCGGAATTTCTGGTTTTATTTTTTTTACTTCTTCTAAAACCTCAACACCATCCATTTTTGGCATTTTGATATCACACAAAACCAAATCATAGTCGTTGTTTTTTATTTTTTCAAGTCCAGCAACACCATCTTCAGCTTCATCCACCTGATAGGAATCATTTTCTTCTGATAAAATTTTTACCAGAACTCTTCTGATCGCTGCTTCGTCTTCTATAATTAGTATTTTACTCATTTCTTTTAAGGTTCAAAGTTGCAAAGGTTCAGAGGTACAAAGTTTAAAATCTTTGCCTACAATTATACCTTTTAACCTGTTATATAATATTTCTTCTGTGCTCTAGTGCAATTCTTAAAGTTGTTTTTCTAAGTTATAAAATTCAAATAAAAAAACTTTGAACCTTTGTCCCTCTGTAACTTTGCAACTAAAAAAACTAGTACTTCAGCCACTTATACAATTCCTTCCAGGTTGGTTTTTTGCCGTACATTAAAATACCTACGCGGTAAATTTTGGCAGCGAACCAAACAACAAGGAAAAATGTAGCAAACAATAATGATACCGAAATTGCGATTTGCCACCACGGTACGCCAAACGGAATACGCATTAACATTACAATTGGCGAAGTTAACGGAATCATCGAAAATGCAACAGCAACAGTACCATGCGGATCGTTTACAACTGTAAAAAATCCGATGTAAACACTCAATATCAAAGGCATTAGAATTGGCAGTAAAAATTGCTGCGAATCGGTTTGATTATCAACTGCTGCTCCAATTGCGGCATAAAATGAACTGTAGAGAAAATATCCTCCAATAAAATAAATTACAAATCCGATTATGATACTCGCAATAGGCAAATTCCATAATTCTGCAATATACATTTGTACTGATCCCGAAAGTTCATGCTGAGCTGACTGCATCAATTCGGGCGAAATTCTTGATGTTGGCCCAACATTCACTCCAAAAAAAGCAGATGCTGCAAACATCAATCCTAATCCAATTATAGCCCAAATTATAAATTGAAGAATTCCTGCCAGAGAAGTCCCCACAATTTTACCAATCATTAACTGAAATGGTTTTACCGACGAAATAATGATTTCGATAATTCGGTTTGTCTTTTCTTCGATTACGCTTCTCATTACCATATTTCCGTAAATAATAATAAACATCATAATCAGGTAACCAAACGCCCCGCCAATCGCAATTTTAATTTCGTTTAAACCTTTCAGACTTTCTTCTCCTGAAGCTTTAATCAGATGAATATTAACTTCTGATTGTGCTTTCTGAATCGCCAAAGTATCTAGTTTTGCTGATTCCAGATTTAGTTTTGTAATTTTATTTCCAATTACATCCTGAGTGTTTTCAATAAAAGAAATGCTCGGACTGTTATTCGAAATAAATTCAATTTTACTTTCTAAATCTTTATTGTCTTTTGTTTTCGGAATAACAATTAATCCGTTGAAATTTTCTTTTGTAATGCTGTCTTTTAAAGCTTTTACATCAATTTCTGATAAATTCAGATATTTGAATTCGGACCCTTTTTTATTTTCTTTTAAAAAGTCAGAAGCAAAAAGTCCGGTTTCGTCATGAATCGCAATTCTTTTCGTTTCAGCTTTCATTGAACTCAAATAGCCAATAAAAACGGCTATGGCAACAAACAAAAGCGGACTCAAAAAAGTCATGACAACAAAAGATTTATTGCGGACTTTGGCAATAAATTCTCTTTTTATAATCAAAGAAATAATACTCATTTATTTTAGATTGTTAGATTTTTAGACTGACTTAGATTTTCAGACATTCGATTCTTAGCTTTAGTCTAATAATCTAATATCTAAGATGTCTAAGTTAGTCTGAGGAACCAGTTACGGTTTGAATAAAAATATCATTTATACTTGGAATTTTTTCTACAAAATGCGTCACCTGTCCTCGCTGTGTCAGAACATGCAATAACTCGTTTGGCGAAGCATTTCCAATCTGAATGTTTAATTTCAAATCATCGTTTAAAGATTTAAAATTAGCAGGCGAAACAGTAAACTTTTGTGTGATGTCGTACATCAAACCTTCAACATTGCTTGTCAAGATTCCAACTTCAAAACTATTAGTTTTAAACTGACGTTTTACATCGCCGACTTTTCCTTCCAATAATTTATTCGATTTATGGATCAAAGAAATATGATCGCAGAGTTCTTCTACGCTTTCCATTCGGTGTGTAGAAAAAATTATAGTAGAGCCCTGTTCTTTCAAGGCCAAAATCTCATCTTTTATTATATTGGCATTTACGGGGTCAAAACCAGAAAACGGTTCGTCTAAAATAAGCAGTTTAGGTTTATGGAGCACGCAAACTACAAACTGAATTTTCTGTGCCATTCCTTTAGAGAGTTCCTGGATTTTTTTATTCCACCAGCCCTGAATTCCTAATCTATCAAACCAATAATCTAGTTGTTTTTTGGCTTCAGTTTTAGAAAGACCTTTCATCTGAGCCAAATATAAACACTGCTCTCCTACTTTCATTGAGCTGTACAGCCCTCTCTCTTCAGGAAGATATCCAATAGTCTGCACATGTTTTGGCTGCAATTTTTCTCCATCCAAAATCACTTCGCCACTGTCAGGCATTGTGATTTGGTTTATAATTCTGATAAGGGAAGTTTTTCCGGCTCCATTCGGGCCTAAAAGTCCATAAATACTGCCTTTGGGCACATTTAATGAAACTTCGTTAAGCGCTACATAATCGCCATACTGTTTTATGACTTTTTGTACTTCGAGTAAGTTGCTCATGCTTTTTTAAAATATTTCTGAGTTGGTTTCTGTTATTTTTGCCAACAGTCTGTAAAAGTAAATAATTCGAACTGAATCTGCGTGAATTTACGCAAAAAACCCATTCTTGTTTTAGAATGGGTTCTGAATTTATTTTTTAAAAGTCCCGATTATGAAAACATATCTTTCACTTTTTCAAAGAATGATTTCTCTGATTTCTCCGGACTTGGAATAAAATGTTCGTCGTTTAAGGCATTTTCAAAGAACTGTTTTTGTTCTTTATTCAATGTTTTTGGAGTCCATACGTTTACGTGAACCAATAAATCTCCACTTCCGTAACCGTTGATACTCGGAATTCCTTTTCCTTTTAATCTCAGGATTTTCCCGGACTGAATTCCTTCTTCTAATTTAATACGTACTTTTCCGTTGATAGCTTCAATGTCTTTAGAAGCACCCAAAACTGCCTCAGGAAAACTGATGTACAAATCAAAATGAATATTTTCACCTTCACGTTTCAGGAATTCATGCTCAATTTCTTCAATAACAACAATTAAATCCCCGGGAATACTGTTTCCAGGCGCATCGTTACCTTTGTTGGATACTTTAAGCTGCATTCCGTCAACAACTCCTGCAGGAATTTTGATGGATACAGTTTCGTCTTCCACCACCATTCCCTGTGCATCTGCTTCAGAAGGTTTTTTATCTAAGATCTGACCAGAACCACCACAAGAAGGACAAGTTGATGCAGACTGCATTCTTCCTAAAATCGTATTGGTTACACGCATTACCTGCCCCTGACCGTTACAAGTCGTACAGGTTTTATATGTAACACCTTTTGCCTGAACTTTACGTTTTACTTTTACTTTTTTCTCAACTCCATTTGCAATTTCTTCTAAATTAAGTTTAACTTTAATTCGAAGATTGCTTCCTTTCGCACGACGAGGACCTCCGCCTCCGCCTCCGAAACCTCCAAATCCGCCACCAAAGATATCACCAAACTGGCTGAAAATGTCATCCATGTTCATACCTCCGTGACCACCAAATCCGCCGGAACCATCAAATGCCTGATGACCGTATTGATCGTATTTAGCTTTTTTCTGCGGATCACTTAAAACTTCATAAGCTTCAGCTGCCAGTTTGAAGTTTTCTTCTGCCTCTTTGTCGCCTGGATTTTTATCAGGATGATATTTTAAAGCACTTTTTCTGTATGCTTTTTTAATTTCGGCAGCATCAGCATTTTTTGAAATGCCCAATATTTCGTAAAAATCTTTTTTCATAATTAGGTTTAAATTGCTACGCCAGTCGCTAGCGCTCTAGTCCAAATTTTAAAATTCCAAATTCCAAATGAACTGAAATTCCTATTTGCATTTTAGTTTCCGATAACCACTTTAGGAAAACGAATAATTTTGTCCCCTAATTTGTATCCTTTTTCAATTACATCCACAATTTTCCCTTTTAATTTATCGGACGGAGCCGGAATTTGGGTAATTGCCTCTGCAAAATCAGCATCAAAAGCATCACCTGCCTTTAAGTCAACCTGCTCTAATCCTTTAGTTACCAAAGTGCTTTTTAGTTTTTCATGGATTAATTCAACACCTTTAGTTAAATTTTCGTCTTCAGATTTACTGATTTCTACCATAGCCCTGTCAAAATCATCCAACACAGGAAGCATAGCAAGTAAAACTTCCTGATTTGCCGTTTTAAACAAATCGATACGCTCTTTTGAAGTTCTTTTTTTGTAATTTTCAAATTCGGCAAATAATCTCAAAAACTTATCTTTTTCTTTAGCCAAGTCCTGAGCTAACTGCTCCTCAACACTTAATTCTTCAACAATTAACTGCTCTCCATTAGCGTTATTCTCTATCGTTGCATCATCTAATTCCTGATCGAATTCTGTATTTTCCGTAGTCATATTACTTTTATTTTTAAAAATATTCTTAAACTTCATTTTTTATTTCTTTCTGTTGAATTGCAAAAGTACTGCCAAATATTGTAAAATGTCAAATTGTCATTCCTTTAAAACAAACACCTCTAAAAAACTAAAAATCAGCACTATAAAATTTAGTATAATTTTAAGAATATTACGATAGCGTTTGTATTATATTTGGAACTGAAATCTAAAAAACATAATTTACCACCAAAATTGAATTTAAGGGTTGACCTTCGGTCTCTAAATAATTATTAATTCAAGTTACCTTATATTAAAAAAAGCTTCGCCTTAAAGAAAGACGAAGCTTTTTTTTTATGTTTTAATTTTTCAAAAGCCTATTTGCTTTTATTGCACGGGCGGAGGGATTCGAACCCCCATCAACGGTTTTGGAGACCGCTATTCTACCCTTGAACTACGCCCGTAACTTAAGGTCGGCAAATTAAAAGTTTTTTTTCTTCCCCGGCAACTATTTCGTACAAAGATTTTAAAAGAAAACCCTTTAAATCTGTGCAATACTAAGCAAAAAACCTTTACTACAGACAGTTACCTAAAAAAAGTATTTTTCAATAATTTCAAATTAACCGAAACCTACTCGTATGTCATTTAAAATTTTAATTTCACGACAATTAAAAAAAGATTAAAGCAGATATTCGTAAAAAAGATCTTTTAAATCGGACTCTTAGATTAATGATTTCTTCAGTCCGTCAAAATCTACAGAAACCTGCTCGCCTGTCACTAAATTTTTAAGCGTATAAGAATCCGAATTAATTTCCTGATCCCCAACCAATACTGCAAACGGAATTAAACGTTTGTCTGCATATTGAAACTGTTTCCCAACTTTTACATTATCAGGATACAATTCTACTTTTATATTTTCTTTTCTTAATTTCTGAATTGCCTGCGAAGCATACAAAGCCTCTTTGTTTCCAAAATTCAAAAACAATGCTTTCGAAGTTGCTGCTACAGTTTCCGGAAACAATTGCAATTCTTCTAAAACCAGATAAATTCTATCCAATCCGAAAGAAATTCCAACACCGCTCATATTTTTCAAACCAAAAATTCCGGTCAAATCGTCGTATCTTCCGCCACCTCCAATAGAACCCATCGATACTGTTTTTGGCGCTGCTACCTCAAAAATAGCTCCGGTATAATAATTTAAACCGCGTGCCAAAGTCACATCCAGATCTAAAATTGCAGTTGAAAGACCTAAAACAGTAACATTGTCACATATAAACTTCAGTTCTTCAACACCTTTCATTCCTTCTTCAGAAGATGCCAATAATTCAGAAAGTTGTGCAATTTTGTCTGAAAAAGTTCCTGAGAAACTAAAAAGTGGCTGTACTTTTACCAAAGCTTTTTCAGAAATTCCCTTCTCGATCATTTCTTTCTTTACTCCGTCTTCTCCAATTTTATCCAATTTATCAAGCGCAACTGTAAAATCGATTAACTTATCTGAAGCACCAATAACTTCCGCAATTCCGGATAATATTTTTCTATTGTTGATTTTAATTGTAACACCTTCTAAACCTAAAGATGTAAAAACGGTATCGTACAACTGAACCAATTCTACTTCCTGCCACAATGATTTTGAGCCCACCACATCGGCATCACATTGAAAAAACTCTCTAAAACGTCCTTTTTGCGGATTATCTGCTCTCCAAACCGGCTGAATCTGGTATCTTTTGAAAGGAAACTCAATCTCGCTTTGGTGCTGCACAACGTACCTCGCAAACGGAACCGTTAGATCGTAACGCAATGCTTTTTCAGAAATTTTTCCTGTAAATTTATTCAGCTCAATTCTTTGCTCTAAAGTAATTTTTTCAGCAGAATTGATTTGCAATTCTTCAATTGATTCGGGCAATTCAATTTTACTTTTATTATAGAAAAAATTCCCTGAATTCAATATTTTAAAAATCAAACGATCACCTTCTTCTCCATATTTCCCCATCAAAGTATCTGAATTTTCAAACGATGGCGTTTCGATTGGCTGAAAACCAAATTTCTCGAAATTAGCTTTTATGGTCTGAATAATATATTGACGTTTTGACACCTCTGCAGGTGAAAAATCTCTGGTTCCTTTTGGAATACTTGGTTTTGAAGCCATTCTTTTTAGATTATTAGATTTTAGACTTTTAGATTTTTAGATTTCACTTTCGAAACCCTAATATTTAAAAATCTTATTTGAATTATAATTATTTAGAATTTTTAGATTTCTCTTAATTCTAATCGAATGCAAATATCTTACTTTTTAAAATAAATAATACGGCTTCGAAAACAAACTTGTAACAAAAACCGTATTTTCGTGACAAATTGGTCATGATGCTAAAATTATTTAAAGAAAATATCCGTATTGCATTTGGTTCCATTAAAACGCAAATTCTGCGAACCACTCTTACCGTATTAATTATTGCCATTGGTATTACGGCTTTGGTCGGAATTTTAACAGTGGTAACAGCTCTCGAAAATACGGTTTCTACCAATTTTGCATCAATGGGAGCCAACACTTTCAATATTAATCAATACGAAAATACCGTTCGAAATCGTGGCGGCAATGAGCGTGAAATCATAAACCCGATTATTTCGTATCCTGAGGCAGTTGCTTTTAAAAACAAATACAAATACCCTTTTACCGAAACTTCGCTTTCGTTCACCGCAACTTCAAAAGCCGAGGTCAAATATTTAGATCAAAAAACAGACCCGGAAATCACTATTGTTGGTGTTGACGAACATTTTATAGGTAATTCTGGTTTAGAAATCAATTTAGGCCGAAGTTTTAATCAGTTTGATATCGACAATAACACCTATTCCTGCATTGTAGGTTCTGATTTTGAAAAAGGATTATTGAAAGATGTCAATCCGATCGATAAAATTATTTCAATCAGAGGTGCCCGTTTTAAGGTAATCGGCGTTTTAAAAGAAAAAGGTTCAACTTTTGGAAACAGTCAGGATTTACGGGTTTTAATTCCGATTCAGGTAGCACGTTCGTTGTTTACAGCTCCAAATATCAATTATACGATGAGTGTGATGGTTTCAAAAAAAGAACTATTAGATGAAGCCGTTGACAATGCAATAAGCACCATGCGAAGAGTCCGAAAACTTAGCCCTGTTCGCGACAATAATTTTGGTATTGGCCGAAGCGATGATTTGATCAACAGAATTCTTGGAATCACCAAATATTTAGGCTGGGCTTCCTGGATTATAAGTATTATTACAATTTTAGGTTCATCAATTGCCTTAATGAATATCATGATCGTTTCTGTCACGGAACGCACCCGTGAAATCGGAGTCCGTAAAGCCCTTGGCGCTACAAAAATGACAATCTCCGTTCAGTTTTTTATAGAAACTTTATTGATTGGACAAATTGGCGGTTTGATTGGCATTATATTAGGAATTCTGGTTGGTGCCGCATTTGCAGGTATAATGAGCTTTGTTTTTGTAATTCCCTGGATGGCAATTTTTGCCGCCTTCGGGACCAGTTTTGCAGTCGCTATTGTTTCCGGGTTATATCCCGCAATTAAAGCTTCAAAATTAGATCCGATTGAAGCTTTGCGTTATGAGTAGTTTTTTAGTTTACAGTCTCGGTCGCAGTTTTCAGTTATTTGTGTGACTGAAAACTGTGACTGCGACTGTATACTTAAATATTCACTTTCATCATTCGATCATTATCATAAATATCTTTTCGAAGATGGATATTTTTAAAATTCATTTTTTCTAATAAATCAACCATTTCTTTTCCTAAATACTGATTGATTTCAAAATACAGCTGACCTTTTTCTAACAGACTTTTCTGAGCCAGTGCCGCAATTTTTCTGTAAAAAACCAAAGCATCATTATCATCCACAAAAAGAGCTAAATGTGGTTCGTAATCCAGCACATTCTTTTTAATTTCTTCTTTTTCTAAATTGCGCACATAAGGCGGATTCGACACTATAATATCATATTCATATTTCAGAAGCTCCAGTTCCAGAACATTCTTATACATAAAAGTTACTCTGACATTATTGTTTATGGCATTTTTTTTTGCGGTTTCAATTGCTTTTTTAGAAACATCCATAGCAAAAACGTCAGCATTGGGCAAGTTTTTAGCAAGAGAAACTGCAATGCAGCCACTTCCTGTTCCTATATCCAGAATTTTTAGCTTTTTAGTTTTATCGAAAATTTTATTTTCTTTGATAATCCACTCCACCAATTCTTCTGTTTCCGGCCTTGGAATCAAAACGTTTTCGTTTACTTCAAAATCTAAACCGTAAAAACTTGTTTTACCTAATAAATACTGAATCGGGACTTCTTTTTTTAATTCTTCCAATAAAGAATCCCAAACCATAAAATCATCTTCTGTAAACGATAATTCATGATTTAAAGCCAAATCTATCTGACGCAGTTTATGCTTGTTTTCTAAAATTAAATAAAAAAAACTCTCCGCTTCGTACGCATCGTAAAAAGGAGAAAGCTCTTGAATAAACTGAGTTCTGTATTGTTTGATTTTCATTTTGTATTTGGGACATTTTAGCTAATCAATCGCATTCTACAAATAAGTATCACAAACTTAAATTTGTTACAATTTAAGTTTACAATTCTTTCAGCATCCAGACTGGGCAGGATGTGTGTCCGGTACATCCAATAGGTGTATTTAAATATTCAAAACCTGATTTTACATATAATTTCTGAGCAGCATGCATAAACGGCATTGTCTCAATATAACATTTTTTAAAACCAAAACTTCTCGCTTTCTGCAAACATTTCTCCATCATTTTACTGCCAATTCCCAAACCTCTAGTTTCAGGCAAAAAATACATTTTCTGCAACTCACAAATCTTCGGATCGCCATTTTCTAATGGTGCTATTCCGCAACAGCCTACAATTTCACCTTCTTTCTCAACCACAAAATAAACAGACAGTGGCTTATTGTATGCTTCAAACATCAAATCTAAATACGGATCTTCGTAAGCCGTTCCTGTTTTCGGAATCTTCATTTCATCAAAAACAAAACGTATTAATTGAGCAACCGCCTGATTGTCTTCTTTTTTAATTTCTCTTATAATCCAATCTCCCATATTCTGTAATTATTCTCCTTTTACAAAAATAAACATACTTTTCTGATTCTTTCACAACTCCCCTGTTAACATTCGACTTAAAACCTAAAAATGACTATTTTTGTACTGTGAATATACATGAAAAATACATAAAACGCTGCATTGAACTAGCCCAAAATGGTCTTGGAAACACCTATCCAAATCCAATGGTAGGAAGTGTAATTGTTTACGATGGCAAAATTATTGGTGAAGGCTGGCACAAAAAAGCAGGAGAACCTCATGCCGAAGTAAATGCCGTCCGGTCGGTAAAAGACAAATCATTATTAGAAAAAGCAACAATTTATGTCAGTTTGGAGCCTTGCAGCCATTTTGGCAAAACGCCGCCCTGCTGTGATTTGATTATTGCAAATAAAATCCCAAATGTTGTTGTGGGAACGGTAGATCCAAACGAAAAAGTGGCAGGAAACGGAATCAAAAAACTGATTGCTGCCGGGGCAAATGTTACTGTTGGCATACTTGAAAAAGAATGTAACGAACTCAATAAACGTTTTTTTACTTTCCATCAAAAAAAACGACCATATATTATCTTAAAATGGGCAGAAACACAGGACGGTTTTCTGGCTCCTGAAAAACAAACTATTCAGCAGCGTCAGCCTGTCTGGATAACCAATACTTATTCCCGACAATTAGTTCATAAATGGAGAAGCGAAGAACAGGCAATCTTAGCAGGAACCCAAACTGTAATTGACGATAATCCGAGATTGAATATCAGGGACTGGTCGGGAAACAATCCTGTGAGAGTAATTTTAGACCAAAATAATCGTATTCCGAAAGACAGCTTTATTTTTGACAACAACATCAAAACCATAGTTTTTACTAAATCTGAAACAAACCTTTCAGCAGAAAACACTACCTTTGAAGTAATCAATTTTAATCAAAATATAATACCGCAAATTTTGGCTGTTTTACATCAAAATCAGATCCAGTCCATTATTATCGAAGGCGGTTTACAAACTTTACAAACTTTCATTGACCAGGATCTCTGGGATGAAGCCCGTATTTTTACAGGAAAGACCACTTTTAACAAAGGAATAAAAGCCCCGGTTATTCAGAAGAAAAACACAACCAAAACCTACATTCAAAAAGACGAATTAATATACGTTAGAAATCATGATTGATACTATAATTTTTGACTTTGGCGATATTTTTATCAATTTAGACAAACAAGCCACTATTTCAGGATTACAAAAATTAGGCATGACAGAATGGAATGCCGAATTTGACCGACTGAACCTTTTATTTGAAACCGGAGATATTTCGCATGAAGATTTCATAGGCGGTTTTCAAAAGCAGCTGCCAAACGCATCAACAGAAGAAATCCTTGATGCCTGGAATGCTATTTTGGCTGATTTCCCCTTATATAGATTAGAGTTTCTGCAAATGCTTTCTAAAAAATATCGTCTGTTTTTATTGAGCAATACCGATTCGATTCATATTGAAACTTTCGAAAATAAAAGCGGTGTTTCTTTTTACAGCGATTTTTACCAGTGTTTCGAAAAAGTTTACTTTTCATTTGAAATCGGAATGCGAAAACCGAATGCTAATGCTTTTCAGTACTTAATCAACAAACATGAACTCTCTCCTAAACGCACCTTATTTGTAGATGATAAAAAAGAAAACACCGATTCAGCAGCAGCCTTAGGCCTTCATGTTTGGAATTTACAGGTTGGAAAGGAAGATGTTGTTGATTTATTTGAAAAAAAAATACTTTAGAATTTCACTTTGGAATATAACGACACGTATCAAACTATTGCTTTTGAATCTGAAGAAGTATTATTTAAAGAAAAGGGCAGTAAATTCTTTGGCTATGCTTTTCCAATAGAAACCGAAGATGAAGTAAAACCCATTATTGAAAACTTAAAAAAGCAGCATCCGCATGCGGTTCATTATTGTTATGCCTACCAGATTGGTACTGCTCCAAAAATTTCTTATCGGGCAAATGATGACGGAGAGCCAGGCAATACAGCCGGAGCACCCATCTATGGCCAGATCCAATCTTTTGGATTAACCAACGTTCTTGTTGTCGTAGTCCGAATTTTTGGAGGAATCAAATTAGGCGTAGGCGGATTAATCGCTGCTTACAGAACAACTGCCCAAATGACTCTGGAAGTTTGTGAAATTATCGAAAAAACAATTGATGTTCATTTTTTAATCTCCTTTGATTATAAAAACATGAATAAAGTCATGCGTGTGATTAAAGAAAAAAAACTGGAGATTACATCTCAGGAAATGGAAATTAATGAAAATTCCGGCCTTCCAATTGGCAAAATCATCACCAAAACGCGAAAAAAAAATGCCGAATCAGTATTCGACATTTTTGATTTAATGTTTGAAATCGATATTAAAATTATCTAAATTAACATAAAAAGACACCTCATTTTAACAATTATTCAAGCGTTTTAAATAATTCTAAAATATAATCCGGAGGTGCTGTCGGACGACCTGTTTTTAACGAAATAAATACTAAAATAAATACCGCAGTTGTTAATAACTCATTCGCTTCATTATAAATTGCGCAGTCAAATTCAATCTTGACAGACGACTGACTTTTGAACGTTGTATGAATCGTTAAGAGCTCATCATAACGTGCCGATTTTTTATAATTTATTTGCATCGAAACAATTGGCAGACCGATTCCGCTTTCTTCCATGCTTTTATATGAAATCCCTTTATTTCTAAGCCATTCCACACGTCCTATCTCAAAATACGGCACATAATTTCCATGATAAACGACTCCCATTTGATCCGTTTCAGAGTAACGAACACGCACTTGAGTTTGATGATTTTTCATTATTTAAAGATTAAATTTTTAAAATTTTTAAAGTCTCCTTACAACATTATTTTATAAAATTAGGGAGCAAAATATTTTTTTTTACAGAAATTTGTTCACATATTTGTTATCCCGAAATACGGAATAAAATTGCTCCATTTTTATTAGGAGAATCTTTATCAATAATATAAAAATTTATCTGAATCTATGACTAAAACTGCTCAATCGGTATGGGAAAACTGTTTGTCCTTTATAAAAGACAATATTCAAGACCAGGCATATAAAACCTGGTTTGAACCAATCAAATCAGTTGAGCTAACCGATAACGCATTATACATTCAGGTTCCAAGTAAATTTTTCTACGAATGGCTCGAAGAGCATTACGTTAAATTATTGAAAGTTGCGCTTACCAAAGAACTGGGAAAAAACGCAAAGTTACTCTATAAAATTAAAATGGAAAACACTTATGGCAACAAACAGCCGTTTACCGAACAGCTGCCAAGTTCCAACAGAGTACCAATGAAACCGCAAGAGGTTGATGCTCCGTTTAAAAACCTAAATCCTGAACTTAAAAATCCGTTTGTAATTCCGGGAATCCGAAATTTAAAAATTGAGTCTCAGTTAAACCCTAACTACAGTTTTGATAATTTCCTTGAAGGAGACTCTAATCGTTTAGCCCGTTCTGCCGGTATGGCTGTTGCCAATAAACCAGGGGGAACATCGTTTAACCCATTATTAATTTTTGGCGGAGTAGGTTTAGGAAAAACACACCTGGCACATGCTATTGGTGTTGAAGTAAAAGATAAATATCCGGAAAAAACGGTTTTATATATTTCAGCCGAAATTTTCACTCAGCAATATATTGATTCGGTAAAAAAGAACAATCGTAATGATTTTATTCACTTTTATCAGTTAATCGACGTTTTAATAATTGACGATGTTCAGTTTTTATCCGGGAAATCAGGAACTCAGGACGTATTTTTTCATATTTTCAATTATCTCCACCAAAACGGAAAACAGGTAATTTTAACTTCAGACAAAGCGCCTGTTGATATGCAGGATATTGAGCAGCGTTTATTATCCCGTTTCAAATGGGGTTTGTCTGCAGAACTGCACCAACCAGATTATGAGACTCGTATTTCGATCTTAAAAAATATTCTTTACCGGGATGGTGTCAATATGCCGGAAGACATTATTGAATATGTTGCCCGTAACATCAAAACAAACGTCAGAGAGCTTGAAGGAGCTATTATTTCCTTAATTGCACAATCTTCTTTCAATAAAAAAGAAGTAACAATTGAATTAGCTAAAAGCGTTGTAGAGAAATTTGTTAAAAATGTAAAGAGAGAAATCTCTATCGATTATATTCAAAAAATCGTGTCTGATTATTTTCAGTTGGATATTGAAACCCTTCAGTCAAAAACAAGAAAGAGACACGTGGTTCAGGCGAGACAATTGGCCATGTTTTTTGCAAAGAAATTTACAAAAGCATCTTTGGCAAACATTGGCTCTCAAATTGGAGATCGCGATCATGCTACCGTATTACACGCTTGTAAAACTGTTGACAACTTAGTTTCTACCGACAAACAATTCAAAAAATTTGTCGAAGATATCAACAAAAAATTAACGCTATAAACGCATCATGCCTGTAAAAATTTTAATGGTTTGTTTGGGAAACATCTGCAGATCGCCTTTAGCTGAAGGTATTTTAGCATCCAAATTGCCCAAAGAAAATTTTGTCGTTGATTCTGCCGGAACCGGATCCTGGCATATAGGGCATTCTCCTGATAAAAGATCTATTGCCGTTGCCCAAAAAAATGGATTATGTATCGACCAGCAAAAAGGAAGACAATTTAAAACTTCTGATTTTGACGAATTTGATTATATCTACGTAATGGATAATTCAAATTACAGAGACATCATGCATCTTGCTAAAACTCCTGAACATAAAAGCAAAGTGAATCTGATCCTAAATGAATTATTTCCGGATGAAAATGTTGACGTTCCGGATCCTTATTACGGAGCTGTTAACGGATTTGACAATGTCTATCAAATGCTGGATGAGGCAACCGAAATAATTGCACAAAAACTTATCAAAAAACATTCTTAATTTACTTTTTCAATTATTGATATTTAATAGTTGAAAAAGTATTTCATTTTATAATCTATATCAACACATGAAACTTCTGGGAAAATTATATTTAATTCCAACAACTATGGGCGAAAGTGACCCAATGGATGTTTTGCCTCAAACCGTAAAAAGAAGTATTGAACTTATAGATTATTATATTGTTGAGAACGAAAAAACAGCCCGAAAATCCATAAAAGCAGTTTTACCAGAGAAAAAACAATCCGAATTAGTTCTTTTTACACTTAATAAACGAACTGAAACAAGCGAACATTTAGACTTTATAAAACCTTTGCTGGAAGGAAAAAATATGGGATTAATGAGCGAAGCCGGCTGTCCCGGAGTTGCAGATCCCGGAGCTGTTATTGTAAAACTGGCACATGAAAAAGGGATTCAGGTTGTTCCTTTGGTTGGCCCTTCTTCTATCCTATTAGCTATGATGGCTTCTGGAATGAATGGACAAAGTTTTACTTTTAATGGTTATCTGCCAATTGATAAAGACGAAAAAAAATCTGCTTTAAGACATTTCGAGAAATTATCCCACGATAAAAACCAATCACAGATTTTTATTGAAACTCCTTACAGAAACAATAAATTGATTGAAGATCTTTTGCAGATTTTAAATCCTTCAACACATCTTTGTATTGCTACAGATATTACACTACCAACAGAATTCATTAAAACAATGAAAGTTTCTGATTGGAAAAAATTGAAAATTGACATTGATAAAAGACCAACTATTTTTATTATTCATAAAATGTAACTAAGTTTAAAACCATTATTATTATGCAAAAAATTCTAATATTGTTTTTAATTAGTTTCACTCAAACCATATTTTCTCAAAAAATCACAAGAATTACTGATCTTCAAAAAGATAAAAACGGAAAGGTAATTCTTCAAGATGAAAATGCAATTTATATTCCTATAGATATAGAAATTAAACCCGAATTTCCAGGCGGCAGAGTTAAATTTAATCATTTTTTAGATGATAACTATAAAAAGTCAAACAAAAGCCCAACTATTCAAGGTAAACTATTTGCTACTTTTATTATTGAGCGAGATGGCTCATTAAGTGATATAAAAATTACCTACGACATTGGTTTTGGTACAGGAGATGAACTTTTACGTGTTTTAAAATTGTCCCCTAAATGGAAACCTGGAAAACAAAACAATAAAGAAGTTAGAACTTTATATTCGCTTGTATTTTATTTACCAAAATAAGGCTATAATTATCGCCATTTTCTTTAATCTAATTATGAGTAAACTCCCAAATGTCACCTCCAGCATCTTTACTGTAATGTCAAAAATGGCAGCTGAATACAATGCAATAAATCTTTCTCAGGGATTTCCAAATTTCCCTGTTGATGAAAGATTGACAGAGATAGTAGCGAGATTAGCAAAAGAAAATGTACACCAATATACACCAATGGCTGGTTATCCGCTGTTGATGAATCAAATTGCAAAATTAATCCAGAGTTCTTATAACAGAACAATTAATCCCGATTTAGAGCTTTTGGTTACCGCTGGTGCCACTCAGGGAATTTTTACAACCATTTTGGCCTTAGTAAAAGAAAACGATGAAGTCATTATTCTGGATCCAAGCTACGATTCTTACGAATCTCCCGTTTTACTTTGCAAAGCCAAACCAGTTCGGGTGGCGTTAAATGATGACTATACCCCTAATTGGGAAACTATAGAAAAAGCCTGTTGTGAAAAGAGCAGAATGATGATCATCAACAATCCGCATAATCCAACTGGGAAAATTTTAACCGAAAATGATTTTGTTCAGTTAAAAAATATTCTTGAAAAATATCCTGATATTATAGTTTTATCCGACGAAGTATACGAATACATCACTTTTGAAGAAAAACATATTTCCACACATACAAAAGATTTTCTTTTAAACCGTTGTGTCATGGTTTCCTCCTTCGGAAAATCATTTCACATTACAGGCTGGAAAATTGGCTACACTATTGCTCCCGAACATCTGATGAAGGAAATTAAAAAAGTACATCAGTTTTTGGTTTTTAGCGTTAACAGCATTTCACAGTTTGCAATAAGCGAATATTTAGATGTTGTCGATGTTAATTTACTTGGAAAATTCTATCAGGAAAAAAGAGATTATTTTCAAAAGCTAATTCAAAACAGCCGATTTGAATTAAAACCATGTGAAGGCACTTATTTTCAGGTTGCTTCTTATGCTTCAATTTCCAACGATGATGATGTTACTTTTTGTAAAAAACTAATCACAGATCATGGTGTTGCCGCAATTCCAATTTCAACTTTTTATTCGGATCATAAAGACCTTAAATTAATACGCTTTTGTTTCGCCAAAGACAACTTCACACTCGAGTCAGCAGCAAAAAAAATATGCGTAATATGAAGTTTTTCAAAAATTTATAACAATATTATGCATGCATCCTATTTAAATTAACTAATTTTGTAAAATAAAAAAGTATGAGCTATACAGATAAAATGTTACGGGACGATGCTTTAAAAGGTAAAGTCATTGTGGTTACAGGCGGCGGAAGCGGTTTAGGAAAAGCGATGACCAAATATTTTTTAGAATTGGGAGCTCAGGTAGCCATTACTTCAAGGGATTTAGAAAAGCTTAAAACGGCTGCGACAGAACTGGAAACTGAAACCGGTGGAAAATGTTTACCGCTTCAATGCGATGTTCGTCATTATGAAGAAGTCGAAAACATGCTTCAGGAAGTTTTAAAAACTTTTGGAAAAGCAGATGTTCTTTTAAATAATGCAGCCGGAAATTTCATTTCTCCAACAGAACGTCTGTCTGCCAATGCATTTGACACTGTTATAGATATTGTATTAAAGGGGACAAAAAACTGTACACTTGCCTTTGGAAAACACTGGATTGACAGTAAACAAACATCTGCAACTATTTTAAATATTGTAACGACTTATGCCTGGACAGGATCGGCTTATGTGGTACCAAGCGCTACTGCAAAAGCAGGAGTTTTGGCCATGACCAGAAGTCTGGCTGTAGAATGGGCAAAATACGGAATCCGTTCTAATGCAATTGCTCCGGGACCATTCCCTACTAAAGGCGCCTGGGACAGATTGTTACCGGGAGATTTGGCAGAGAAATTCGATATGGCAAAAAAAGTTCCATTAAAACGTGTAGGCGATCATCAGGAACTGGCAAATTTGGCAGCATATTTGGTGTCTGATTTTTCAGCTTACGTAAATGGTGATGTCATTACTATTGATGGAGGCGAATGGCTAAAAGGCGCAGGACAATTCAACTTATTAGAAGCAATTCCCGAAGAACTTTGGGACCAGCTTGAAATGATGATAAAAGCAAAAAAGAATAAATAATTACAAGTGCTTACTAAATTCAGAATATTTTATTAAAACTATACTGATTGCACGAAATCCCGAAGGTTTTACTTTCGGGATTTTTTTATGTTTTTTTGACTATAAGTGATATAAATTCAATGTAGTAAAAAAATATTTGAATATTCTAATCACTTATGTTTACTAACATTACCGATATGGTTTAAATGAATAATACATATAACCAATTCACTTAAATTATTATTTTTGCGAAACAAATTATAACAACAAAATTATGCTCATTATTGGAATTGCAGGAGGAACAGGAAGTGGAAAAACGACAGTAGTACATCAAATCATGAACGAATTACCGGACACTGAAGTTGGGGTAATTTCTCAGGATTCCTATTACAAAGAAACCCACAGTTTGTCATTTGATGAAAGGGCCTTAATCAATTTTGACCATCCAAGGGCAATAGATTTCGAATTGCTGGTAAAACACCTTAAAACCTTAAAAGCAGGTGAAACCATAGATCAGCCGGTTTATTCTTTCATCCAGCACAACAGAACTGATGATACCGTTTCTACACATCCACGAAAAGTAATGATTGTTGAGGGAATTTTAATTTTGACCAATCCTGAATTACGTGATATGTTTGATATCAAAATCTTCGTTCATGCCGATTCTGACGAAAGATTAATCCGTCGTTTAAAAAGAGATATTTCAGAACGCGGGCGCGATATTGACGAAGTTTTAAACCGTTATCAAAACACCTTAAAACCTATGCATGAGCAGTTTATAGAACCCTCAAAAGCATTTGCAGACATTATAATTCCAAACGACAAATACAATACCGTCGCAATTGATGTGGTTCGTGCCGTAATTAATCAGCGAATTTCATAATTTTTATTGTAAATTTATTCCCTAAAAATAAGGAGCTATTTCCCGCTATCCGTTTCACACGAGCGATAGCGAACTGACGAAGTAATCTTTTGTGCCGAACACCGGCACAAAAGGATTTTCACTTCTATCGGGGCTAAAAATAAAACTAAAATGAAAAATCCATACAAAGATAAATCCTGGTTCAAATTTCTAAGCAATAAATATGTTTGGGTTTTGCTCTTCTTTATAGTATGGATGCTGTTTTTAGATAATTATTCTTATTTCGACCATCGGTTTTTAAACGATCAGATTCATGAGCTTGAAGACAATAAAACCTATTATCAGGAAGAAATAAAGAAAGATCAGGAACAAATCAAACAACTCAAAAACCCTGAACAAATAGAAAAATATGCCCGCGAAAAGTACTTCATGAAAAAAGACAGCGAAGACATATACATTATCAAATTTGAAGGCGATACAATTCAGGAAAAAGAATAATTAGAAAAACACCCAATGGCCACTACCCTATTCGACGATTTTAGTCCGGTTTCTTCCAAACAATGGAAACAAAAAATTCAGTTTGAACTGGATGGGGCCGATTACAACAAAACCGTAATCTGGAATTCTCCCGAAGATATACAAGTTAAGCCATTTTATCATTACGACGAGGATTACAAGACCGCTCCGGTAAAAACACAGGCTTCCAATTTTAAAATCTGCCAAAACATATTTGTTTACGATATTGAAAAATCGATTCAAAGAGCCTTAAATACTCTTGAAAGAGGTGCCGATAGTTTACGTTTTACAATTCAAAACGAATCCATTGACATTCAAAAATTATTAGAAAATCTTCCTTTAGAAAACCGAATCGTTTACTTTAATTTGAATTTTATTTCAATCGATTTCGTGAAAAAAATGGATACAATTTCAATTCAAAAAAAAGCTGTTTTTTATTGTAATTTAGATCCAATTGGTCATTTAGCCAGAGAAGGAAATTGGTTTGCAACATCTGATAAAAATAATTTTGAAACAATTGAAAAAATTTCAAAAGTAACGACAAATCTTTCTTTGTTAAGCGTAGATGCAGGATTGTATCAAAATGCCGGAGCCAATATAACACAGCAGATTGCATATAGTCTGGCACATGCAAACGAATATCTGAATCGCTTTCCGGACTTGACAAAACCAATTGTATTTCAAATATCTGCAGGAACTAATTATTTCTTTGAAATTGCAAAACTTCGTGCCTTGCGAATGCTTTTCAACTTAATTGCAGCCGAATACAATCCTGATTTTACATGTCATTTATTGGTTACACCCACCAAACGCAATAAAACCATATACGATTACAATGTCAACATGCTGCGCACCACTACTGAATGCATGTCATCAATTTTAGGAGGCGCTGATGCTGTTGCTAATTTGCCTTACGATTTTTTATACCACAAAGACAATGAATTTGGCGACCGGATTGCAAGAAATCAATTGTTGATTTTAAAACATGAAAGTTATTTTGATAAAGTGGATAACCCTGCTGATGGGAGTTATTATATTGAAAGTTTAACCATTCAACTAGCCGAAAAAAGTCTGGCTTTATTTAAAGATATTGAAGCCAATGGAGGTTTTTTAAAACTGTTGAATGATGGAACCATCAAAAAGAAAATTCAGGAGAGTGCCAATAAAGAACAGCAACTATTTGATACTCAAAAAGAAGTTTTACTAGGCACGAATAAATATCCAAACCCGGAAGACAAAATGAAACACGATTTAGAATTGTTTCCTTTTGTGAAAATAAAACCCCGTAAAACATTAATTACACCGATAATTGAAAAAAGATTAGCCGAAAAACTGGAACAGCAACGTTTAGAATCCGAATAATATTTTTCAACGTAATGGTAACTACTCAAAAGAGTATTTCAATGATAAGAAAAGACCTTAAACATATAAAGTTAGATATTAAAAATGAATCGTCAGGGGAACTGACAGATAACGCCGAACCTATCAATGAATACTTTACCACGGCAGAAGGAATCGAAATCAAAAAAAGCTATTCTGAAAAAGACATTGAGGAATTAGATTTTTTAGATTTTGGCGCAGGTTTTGCACCAAATCTACGTGGTCCTTACGCAACCATGTATGTGAGAAAACCGTGGACTATTCGCCAGTATGCAGGATTTTCAACTGCCGAAGAAAGCAATGCTTTTTACAGACGAAATTTAGCCGGAGGACAAAAAGGCTTATCCATTGCTTTTGATTTACCAACACATCGCGGGTACGACTCAGATCATGAAAGAGTTGTGGGAGATGTAGGGAAAGCGGGCGTTGCTATTGATTCTGTTGAAGACATGAAAGTGCTTTTTGATCAGATTCCATTAGATGAAATGTCAGTGTCGATGACTATGAATGGTGCTGTTTTACCTATCATGGCTTTTTATATCGTTGCCGCAGAAGAGCAAGGAGTCGCTACCGACAAACTTTCAGGAACCATACAAAATGATATTTTAAAAGAGTTCATGGTTCGTAATACCTACATTTATCCGCCAACACCTTCGATGAAAATCATTGCCGATATTTTTGAATTTACAAGTAAGAAAATGCCGAAATTCAATTCTATTTCAATTTCAGGATATCACATGCAGGAAGCGGGTGCGACAGCTCATATTGAACTGGCTTACACTTTGGCAGATGGGTTAGAATACATCAGAACAGGATTATCAACAGGTATGACCATTGATGAATTTGCTCCCAGATTATCATTTTTCTGGGCCATTGGTATGAATCATTTTATGGAAATTGCTAAAATGAGAGCCGGAAGAATGATCTGGGCAAAATTGGTAAAACAATTTAATCCAAAAAGTGATAAATCGTTGATTTTAAGAACACATTGTCAGACAAGTGGATGGAGTTTAACGGAACAGGATCCTTTTAATAATGTAACAAGAACTTGTATTGAAGCATCTTCAGCTGTTTTTGGAGGAACACAATCATTACATACCAATGCGCTTGACGAAGCAATTGCTTTACCAACAGACTTTTCTGCAAGAATTGCACGAAACACTCAAATATTTTTACAGGAAGAAACCAAAATCACCAAAACAGTCGATCCGTGGGCAGGAAGTTATTATATCGAAAGCCTGACTAATGAAATGGTAGAGAAAACCTGGAAACTTATTGAAGAAATAGAAGAATTAGGCGGAATGACGAAAGCCATTGAAACCGGAATTCCGAAACTTAGAATTGAGGAGGCTGCTGCAAAAAAACAAGCAAGAATTGACAGCGGACAAGATATTATTGTTGGTGTAAATCAATTCAAATTAGAGAAGGAAGATCCTTTGCATATTTTAGAAGTAGACAACCAAATGGTTCGCAAACAGCAAATTGAACGTCTTTCAATAATAAAAACAACCAGAAATACTGAAAAAGTAAACCAATCACTCGAAAAATTAATTCATTGTGCTAAAACCGCCCAGGGAAATTTACTGGAAATTGCTATTGAAGCTGCGAGAAACAGAGCTACTTTAGGCGAAATCAGTGATGCTCTTGAAAGTGTTTTTGGCAGGTTCAAAGCACAAATAAAATCTGTTAGTGGTGTGTATAGTGAAGCAATTAAAAACGATGAAAATTTTGGAAAAGCAAAACAGCTTGCTGATATTTTTGCAAAACAAGAAGGAAGACGACCAAGAATCATGATTGCCAAAATGGGACAAGATGGTCATGACCGAGGCGCAAAAGTAGTAGCTACAGGTTATGCTGATATCGGATTTGATGTTGACATTGGTCCATTATTTCAGACTCCTGAAGAAGCTGCTAAACAAGCAGTAGAAAATGATGTACATATTTTAGGCATTTCATCATTGGCTGCCGGTCATAAAACATTGGTGCCAAAGGTAATTGAAGAACTAAAAAAACATGACCGTGATGATATTATGGTTATTGTAGGAGGTGTAATTCCTAAGCAGGATTACCAATATTTATTTGATGCCGGAGCAATAGCTGTTTTTGGACCAGGTACCAAAATCAGTGACACTGCTATCAAAATTTTAGAAATACTGATTGATTAAATTGGCGCATAAAAAAACCCGATATATCGGGTTTTAGTTTTCAATCTAATTTTAATTGTCTTAATCGTTAATTGTCGCATTACTGTCTGCTTCAATATGAGAAAGATCATAACCTCCAAAGGCCCTCAGGTAACTCCTTAAAGAAGTACCGTAAGCATCCCTGAAATGTCTGTTTCCTTTGTTTTTAAAGAAGTTTTTTACTGATCCTGCACCACCTAAGTGTGCCGCAGCTAAAATTCCCGATTCGGTAATTTCGATTCCATCAATAATTTTCCCTTCGTACTTTTCAATTTCATTGCGTAAAATCCATTTATTTTTCGATAATAACGCAATAAAAGCTTTTTCCTGTAAAGCAGGATCTTTTAAAAATGCTTTGTCATTTTGAACACCTACGGCTCTTAAAGTTTTAGAACCAAACTGGTATTTTCCCATGTACCCAATAGAATTTACTTTCCTGTACTTCCCTTGAGATTCTTTAAAAGCTATCGCTTCTTTGAAACCGATAAAACGATTTCCTGTGTATGGGACATTTAATTTAATTGAAGCAGGATAATCTTCCTCTTCTTGTGATGGCAACAAGTATTCTGAACCATCTGTTTTTTCTGTTACAAACCAAGGTTTGGTTTTAGTACTAAAGGGTTTAAAACCCAAACTTAAAAAAGTAATAATAACGACTAGACCCGCATAAAAATACCATTTCTTTATCATAAATTGTTTTTCTTCAAAACGCTGTCACCTTTTTGAAATTTCTACGGTGCAAAGGTAATAAATTAAAAATAATGCTAATAATCAGTATTTTATCATTTTTAAAAATAAATCAAATGTCCTTTAAACCCTTTATTGGCGGTATATTCGAGCGTTGGGGCGGGAATTTTTATGGTGTTCAAAACAGAAAAAAGAGTTTTAAAAAAATGCGATTTTATATTAATTTTAGCTAAATCGACATCAAAGCTAAGATAAAACTGACGAAAACTTGCCGGATTTTGTCCAAAACCAGAGATTTGATTTTTATTATTTCCGGATAACATTGCTTCTGCTCCATATCCTATAGCTATATTAAACCATTTTGGAATTTTTGTTTGTTTAGCAAAAGAATGCACATTTGCAGAAAGCCAGTATGTCTGCCCATTATAATCTTTTAAAACCTGCTCATTAAAGGATTTTCCAAGTTTATCCGGATTTTGATAAGCATACTGGGTTGTATGAAAGGAAAATTTAGGTGTAATTCTTTGTTCTTTCCAAAGTAATTCCTGAGAAATATATAAAGCAGTTCCGGCAGCGTTTGCAATTAAATCTCCTGAAGATGCGCCCCATTCTGCAGAATATCCGTCCAAAACTTCAACAGCGGTTAGAAACGCAAAACCAACTCCTGCTCCGTAAATTAATTGTTTTTTAGTACTTGCGCCGCTCCAATTCAGTGCTTCAGCACCAAATCTTCCTAAGTGATAAGCCGAATAAAAATGACCAACTTTATCCATTTGGAGCCATTCGTCATTATCATTTATAAAATGGAAATCAGATTTAGGATAGTCAGCATACCAAATCTGATTTAAACCAATTAAGGTTGCTGTGGCCAAAGCAGCCTCTGTTATGATAACAGTTTTCTGCCTTTTTATATTTAAAGTATCAGAAGGTTTAAAAAAATTATCGATTTTATTCTGGGCTTCAACAGACTGAAGACTCAAAACGAATAAAATCGATAAAAATAAGGAAATTATAAAATTCAAAACTATCTTGTTACGCCCTGACTGGCAATCCAGTCTGAATATTTTTTTGCATTGATTGTGTGCTGCTCATAAGTTGAGGCAAATTCATGATAACCAAAACGATCTATACTGGCACAAAAATAAATATAATCGTGTTTCTCCGGGCTTAAAACCGCTTCAACAGCCGTAATATCGGGCATCGCAATTGGTCCTGGAGGAAGTCCTATGTTTACGTAGGTATTATAAGGAGATCTCATAATCAAATCATTATAAAATACTCTTTTAATAACCTGATCAAAATTATTATCACGTAATTTCAAGGCATAAATTACAGTTGGATCTGCTTGTAAGGGCATTTCTAAACGTAATCTGTTTAAATATACCCCAGCAATACGAGGTCTTTCATCCTTTTTAACTGATTCTTTGTGTACAATAGAAGCTAAAATTGTAGCCTGAACTGGTGTTAAACCTTGTTTTTTAGCTTTTTCAATTCTTTCTTCAGTCCAAAAATTATGATATTCCTTAATCATTTTATCACGGAATTTCTCTGCAGAAGTATTCCAGTACACTTCATAAGTATTTGGAATAAACATAGCGAAAACATTCTCTTCATTAAAACCATTTTCTTTTAAAAAAGTAGAATCTTTAATAGCTTTCAAAAGTGACAAACTATCTGCTTCGATTTGAGAACCTATTCTTCCTGCAAAATTCTCCAATCGCTCCTGATTATTAAAAGCCAATTTAACCGGAACATTAGAGCGCATTGCACGAACTAAATCAATATTATTCATGTCTTTTTTCAATAAAAAACGACCTGATTTTACATTTTCCGGATAGCTGCGTTTACTGGCAACCATCTCAAAATTGTCAAAATTCTTAATATAAGGTTCTAATATTTTTTTGACATCTGCATAAGTAGCGCCAGTAGGAACATATACATAAAGTTCATTTTCCTGAAATTTGGTATTGGCACTAAAAATTTTGCTAATTAAAATAAATCCGTAAATCATTAAAACTGAAATAACAGCTACGGCAACTATCGTGATAATCTTTTTTAAGTTCAAAGTTTAAAATTTAAATCTGTTTGTTAATTAACTGAAAAATTGCTTCGTCCTGATAGCGTCCATTTAGCAAAATCCAATCTTTTTTAATTCCTGTTTGTTCAAAGCCAAATTTAGTAAAAAGAGCTCTACTTGCTACATTTCCTACACTAATATTTGCATATAATTGATGTAAATTTAAATTGTAAAAAGAATACCTAATTAATAGTTCTAAAGCCTCAGAACCAATATTTTGATTTCTGTTTTCCTTATTTTGAATTACAATACCAACTCCAGCCCTGTTGTTTTTAGGATCAAAATCAAATAAATCAATCAGTCCAATAGCCGGGAAATCTTCATCCTGACAAATCGCCAAACGCAATTGTTTTGCCTCATAAACATCCTGTTGGGCATTTTCGAGATATTGGCGAATTAAATAGCGACTATATGGAGTATTGGTATTACTAACTTCCCAAATATTCTGGTCGTTTTCCATAGCATAAACAAACTCTAAATCATTAGGTTCTAATGCACGCAGATAGATATTTTCTCCTTTGAGGGTTATCATTATTTGTTTTAGATTTTACCTGAAAATTAAATTTCAATCGTTCCTTTAAAAACAAATTTTGCAGGACCGATTAAAAAAACATTCGTAAAGTGTTCTCCTAACTTATCAAAAGAAACGGCCAGTTTTCCACCTTCAACATTTATATCAATGGAAGTTTTATCTGTCTGACCTGTTGCATTCATAGCAATTGCTACAGCTGTAGCACCAGTTCCACAGGCTAGAGTTTCATCTTCAACACCTCTTTCATAAGTTCGAAGTGAAAATTCTGAATCACTTACTTTTTTTACAAAATTGACATTGCTACCTTTTTGTCCGTACAATTCCCCGTAACGAATAGCAGCTCCGTTTTCTTTTACATTATAATGCTCCAAATCATCTACAATTTGTACATGATGAGGAGAACCGGTGTTTAAAAACGTATAAGAATCCTTTTTTTGAACTTCATCTACATCAATCATTTGCAATGAAACAATAGAGTCATCATTTACAGTTGCATGATGCAAACCATCTGTAGCAATAAAAGTGGTTTTATTTTCGATCACTCCCAATTGATTAGCAAAGGCTACTAAACAACGTCCTCCGTTACCGCACATGGAACTTTCGTTTCCATCTAAATTGTAATATACCATTCTAAAATCGGTTTCAGCATCATTTTCCAATAAAATAAGTCCGTCAGCTCCAATTCCGAAACGTCTGTCACATAAACGTTCAACAAGTTTTGTATTTTCTTTTGGAAAAAAATTTGAACGGTTATCAATCATTACAAAGTCGTTTCCGGTACCCTGATATTTATAAAATTCTATTTGCATTTTTTAGTTGTTAGAACTACAAAAGTACAAACTATTAATTAATGAAATGTTAATCATTGTTAAAGAGCGTTAAACCATTTTACAAAATAATTTTTTGCCTTAATTTTACATTAGTAACCTAAACATAAATCATAATTATGAAAAGATTTTCAAGCTTATTTTTAGTATCCTTATTGAGTGGTGCTACTACTCTTGGTGCTTACAAATTATTATTTGATGGCAACAATTCTTTATTTGGAAGAGAAAATCCTGTTGTTACTCTTGCCCCCAATTCATTTGGAAGAAACGTTGCATTGTCAGCAGAAACTGTCGATTTTACAGCTGCCGCGGACAAAACCATACATACTGTTGTTCACGTGAAAAATGTTTCCCGAAGAACCATTAGTAATCCGATGATGGAATTTTTCTATGGTTATGGAGGAGGACAACAGCAGGAACAGGTTGGAACTGGTTCCGGTGTTATAATTTCTGAAGACGGTTACATTGTGACCAACAATCACGTAATCAAGGATGCTTCTGAAATTGAAATCACTTTAAACAACAAAAAATCTTATCCAGCAAAACTTATCGGTACCGATTCTAAAATGGACATTGCTTTATTAAAAATCAATTCTGATGAAAAATTACCGTATACTGCTTTTGCTAATTCCGATTCTGTAAAAGTTGGGGAATGGGTTCTGGCAGTTGGAAATCCATACAACTTAACTTCGACAGTTACTGCCGGAATTGTTTCTGCGAAAGCCCGAAATTTAGACCAAAGCGGAATTCAGTCTTTTATCCAGACAGATGCTGCCGTAAACCCTGGGAATAGTGGTGGAGCATTGGTTAATACCCGAGGGGAATTAATCGGAATTAACACTATGATTTCTTCAATGACAGGTTCTTATGTTGGATATTCATTTGCTGTTCCTTCTAATATTGCACGAAAAATTATTGAAGATATAATGGAATTTGGAAATGTTCAGAGAGGAATATTAGGTGTTGAAGGAGGGGAACTAAACAGTACTGCTTCAAAAGAACTAGGAGTAACTGAAACACAAGGTTTTTATATTAATAAAGTTACCCCTAAATCAGGAGCTCAAAAAGCCGGTCTAACAAAAGGTGACATTATTATAAAATTAGACAATCAGAATATTTCGACATTTGCTGATCTTTCTGGCTACATTAACACCAAAAGACCTAATGATGTCGTACAGGTAACTTATATTAGAGAAGGAAAATCTAAAGTTATTCCGGTAACATTAAGTAAAAACGAATTTTACAGTGCTGAATTTAAAGGTCTTGAATTAGAAAACATTAATGCCAGCGACAAAAAGAAGTTCAGAGTTGATTATGGTGTGAAAATCAAAAACATTACCAATGAAAATTTGATGCAGTACCAAAACGAATTACAAGGCAGTATTATCTTAAGCATAGACAACATCAAAGCAACAAATGTTGAAACTGTTTCTAAACTTTTAAGTAAAAAAGATGAAGGCCAAAGCGTCCGAATTGAGATGATCAATAAAAACGGAGAAATCTTTAGAATTATCATTTAAATAGTCATATCAAAGTTTTAAACTTAGATTAAAATATAGTCAAAAGCCATCTTAAATATTTAAGGTGGCTTTTTTATTTTTCAAAAATAAATCACAAAACAAGTTACGAAATCGATTGAAATAAGTAGTTTTGCCCAAAAATTTTAAAATAGTGAGCGTTTTATTTTTTTAATTCAATCAATTATGAACAACAAAACTTTGTACCAAAAAGAAGTATCTCTACAAGTCGACCGAAGAAGAGCCGGAGTCGAATTAATTAAAGTCATCAGTGATTTATGGTATGACAAATCCATCGAAATGGTTTTATTTAAGAATCAGTTGTTGGATAAAAATGTCAGTGATATTATCAACTTGCATCAATATGCAGGAGAATTTGTCGGCAAGCCAATCAGTATTTTTGATTCTGTTGAAATTGCAAAAGTCATCTTATCATTAGATTTTCCACCTGCGAAATTAGATCTTGGAAAGCTGACTTATGAATACCAGCTGGAGGAAGAAAAATATCCTGATGCAAGATATTTTGTAATGGATAAATTAAAAAAAGCCAAATCTTCGAAAGAAATTCAGCCTAAAGATGTTGTTTTATTCGGATTTGGAAGAATCGGACGTCTATTAGCAAGAGAGCTAATGTCTAAAACAGGAAAAGGGAACCAGTTGCGCCTGAGAGCAATTGTAACCCGTGATAAAATTGACCCTTTGATCTTAGAGAAACGAGCTTCTTTATTAAGATACGATTCAATTCACGGAGATTTTCAGGGATCAGTTACTGCAGATTCAAAAAATAATGCTTTAATTATTAACGGAACTACAGTAAACATAATCAATGCAAACTCCCCTGAAGAAATTGATTACACACAATACGGAATTAATGATGCACTTGTTATTGACAATAGTGGTGCTTTTACAGCGGAAGAAGATTTAAAAAAACATTTAATTTCAAAAGGAGTCACTAAAGTGTTGTTGACAGCACCCGGAAAAGGTGTTCCAAATATAGTATATGGCGTCAACCATAAAGAATACAATCCGGATGAGACAGCTATTTTTTCGGCAGCATCATGCACGACAAATGCTATAACTCCTATTTTAAAGGTTGTTGAAGATAGTTTAGGAATTGCAAAAGGCCATCTGGAAACGATTCATGCCTACACAAACGATCAGAATCTGGTTGACAATATGCACAAAAAATACCGCCGTGGAAGAGCCGCTGCTTTAAACATGGTTATTACTGAAACAGGAGCAGGAAATGCAGTTTCAAAAGCAATTCCGTCACTTGAAGGAAAACTGACTTCAAATGCTATTAGAGTTCCGGTCCCAAACGGATCATTAGTAGTTGTAAACTTAGAAGTCAAAAAAGCAACCTCAATAACTGCTGTAAATAAAATAATGAAGAAATATGCCTTAGAAGGCGAATTGGTAGAACAAATTAAATATTCATTAAATAACGAACTCGTTTCATCCGACATTGTTGGAACTTCTGCACCTGCAATTTATGACAGTAATGCAACTATCGTTTCAAAAGACGGAAAAAATATTATCCTTTACATTTGGTATGATAATGAATATGGTTATAGTCATCAGGTCATTCGTTTAGCAAAGTATATTGCCAAAGTTAGAAGATTCACTTACTATTAATATAAAAACCAAAACCAACTATTTCTTAAACCATCAGATTTTTTCTGGTGGTTTTTGTTTTAAATAGGAAGTACGGTTGTACTCTTTACTTCAGAAATCACAAACACAGTATTAATTAAGGAGACTTCAGGTAAAACGGATAATTTCTTTTGATGAAAATGATGATAGCTTTCCATATCCGGAATGATAATTTTCAGCATATAATCAAAATTTCCAGAAACATAATTGCACTCTACAACTTCAGGCATATTTAAAATCGACTGGTTAAAACCTTCCGAGGTATCATACGTCTGTTTTGTTAAAGTTACCTGACAATAAACAGTTAGATTATTGCCTAGCTTTTTCTTGTTTAAAATTGAAACATACTTCTCTATAACACCTTCTTTTTCAAGACGTTTAACTCTATCATGAACGGGCGTTAATGACAAATTTATTTTGTTTGCAATATCTTTCAGTGTGTAATGAGCATTTTCCTGTAAAAGACGTAATATTTTCTTATCAATTTCATCTAAAGCCATAACGAAAACGTTTTCTATAATTAGTCAAAATCAGTCATTTTTTCTTTTTAAGGAAATAAAAACGAATCTATAAAGAATATTTTTCTGTAAAAATATAAAATAAAATAATATTTTCTTATTTAAAGCCTAATTATCAATAATATATTCTCTATTAATACATTTGTAACATAACTCTATAAAAAAACTAAATACATAACATTATGATAATAGGTGTTCCAAAAGAAATTAAGAATAATGAAAACCGTGTAGCTTTAACTCCTGCTGGTGTTTCTGAAATGAAAAAACACGGACATACAGTTTACGTTCAGTCTACTGCCGGTTTAGGAAGTGGTTTTGCTGATGAAGAATATACCCAAGCTGGTGCTTTAGTTTTACCGACTATTGAAGACGTTTATGCAATTGCAGAAATGATTATCAAAGTAAAAGAACCAATTGCTTCTGAATATCCTTTGATTAAAAAAGATCAATTGCTTTTCACTTACTTTCACTTTGCTTCTTCAGAAGAACTAACTCACGCAATGTTAGAAAAAGGTGCAGTTTGTTTAGCTTATGAAACTGTAGAAAAAACAGACCGAAGCTTGCCTTTATTGGTTCCAATGTCTGAAGTTGCAGGGCGTATGGCAATTCAGCAAGGAGCGAAATATCTTGAAAAACCATTAAAAGGAAGAGGAATTCTTTTAGGTGGTGTACCAGGTGTTCCTCCTGCAAAAGTTTTAGTTTTAGGAGGTGGAATCGTTGGAACTCAGGCTGCAAAAATGGCTGCTGGTTTAGGTGCACAGGTAACCATTATGGATTTAAGTTTGCCACGTTTACGTCAATTAGACGATATTATGCCTGCAAATGTAAATACAGAAATGTCAAACCACTATAATATTACAAGAGCTATTAAAGACGCCGACTTAATTGTAGGAGCAGTTTTAATACCAGGAGCAAAAGCACCACACTTAATTACACGTGACATGCTAAAACTAATGCGCTCAGGTACTGTTGTCGTTGACGTTGCTGTAGATCAGGGAGGTTGTATCGAGACCTGTAAGCCAACAACTCACGAAAATCCAACTTTTATTATTGATGATATTGTTCACTACTGTGTAGCTAACATGCCGGGAGCTGTTCCTTATACATCTACTCTGGCTTTAACAAATGCTACTTTACCTTATGCAGTACAATTAGCAAACAAAGGATGGGAAAAAGCTTGTAGTGAAAACGAAGAATTAAGAAAAGGATTAAACATTGCCAACGGAAAAATTCTTTACAAAGGAGTTGCCGAAGCATGGAATCTTCCTTTCAATGAAGAATTAGTTTTAACAAACGCATAGTTATTACTAAAATAATAATTTATAATTCACATAAAAAAAAAGGCTTTTCGATATTGAAAAGCCTTTTTTACGTAAAAAACTCAGCTTACAAAGACAGGTTCAATTTGTATAAAAATATTATTTTTCATCCAGAACTTCCTGCATAACTTTAGCCTCTGTTCCATTAGGAAAAGTAACTTTTATTTTTTGAGCTATCGTTGGTGCAATTTCAGTAATCGCCTTTTTGTCATAAGATTCCCCTTTTTTAATATGCCAGCCATAAAAAATTGCTGGTACGTGTGTGTCGTAAGTATAAGCTGTACCATGTGATGTACCTGTCGGTAAATACTCTATAACACCTGGCTTACCAATTACAACTATATCGCCATCCTGTGTTACATCATATCCTTTTGCTACGAAATTCAAATAATAATCATTTCCTGAATTAGCTAAAATTTCTTCTTCTGTATATACTTTTTTAACCTGTGGTAACGAAATTAAAAATTCTTTAAACGCTTGTTTTACTTTTACTAAATCTAAACCTTTATCTTTAATGATTTGTTTATTGAAAAAGATATTAAAATTAGAATAATTCAAAAGTAAATCTACTCCAAATGTTTTTACAGAGAAATCCTGCAAGCTCTTTCTAAAATCTTTTGAAGGATAATTATCAACATCATATTTTCGATCCTTCAAATAAATCACATTTTCTGCACCAGCGTGATCAGCTGTTAAAAAAAGTAAATAATTATTTTTCCCAACCGTTTTATCCAAATAAGTTAAAAAATCAGCTATAGTCTGATCCAAACGTAAATAAGTATCCTGAAGTTCCATAGAACGTGGTCCTAATAAATGCCCTACATAATCAGTAGACGAGAAACTCACTGTTAAGAAATCAGTAATATTATCTTTTCCTAGCTCTTCCTTTTCAATAGCTTTTTTGGCAAAATCGGCTAATAAATCATTTCCAAAAGGAGTCGATCTTAATATTCCAGCATCATTTTTTTCATACATTGTTTTCAAATCATATGGAAAAACAGGAGCTGAACTTCCATATAATTTTCCTTCATAAGGATTATTGTCCGGAAGACTTTCATTATATGTTGAAGCAGGTTTATACAAATCCCAGCTTTTATTTATGTATTTTAGATAATTCTTCTCATTATTAAATTCTGATACCCACTCTGGTAATTTTTCTCCATAAAATGTACTGGATATAAAAGAACCTGTCTTACTGTACCAGAAAGCCCAATTTGCAAAATGCCCGGCTGGCAAAATCGCACCACGATCTTTAAGGCTCATTCCAATAACTTTTCCCTGAAAATTTGTCGCCATTCTAACCTCGTCAGTAATAGTTGTACTCTGCAGGTTTTTAGGAGACATTTCACCTTCCTCTGCAGTTCCGTCTCCGACAGTCTTTACGGAAGCGTCATCAGTACAATACATTTGCTTTCCAAGACTTCTGCTAAACCATTCGTTCCCTACAATTCCATGTGTCGCAGGCGTAGTACCAGTATAAATTGATGCATGACCCGGAGCTGTATATGTAGGCACATAATTATAATGCATATTTTGAAAAGTATACCCATTATTCATTAGTCTTTTAAACCCATTAGGAGAAAAATCATCTGAAAATCGGTATAAATATTCCATTTTCATCTGATCAACCACAATACCTACTACCAATTTAGGACGTTGCTGAGCGGTCATATTTGAGATAAAAAATAGCGTCAACAATACAATAATCTTTTTCATAAATTAACTTATAAATATTTCAAACAAAAATACAGATTCGAACACAAAAAGTCTAATCAAGCTTATGTTAAAACTAAAATTGACCTTAATTTAACAGGATTGTAAAAATAATTATGGCTTTTCCCTCTGGGCCGGGCTGTCCGCTGTATCTTTTGCGAAAGAATGTTTGAATTAAACAAAAAGAAGTTTTTCGCAAAAGGATGCCGCTTCCATCCCTAACGCAGTATGGGACACCGGGAAGCGGATCAAGAACAAAACCTGGGGAACAATAATTAAATATTCTGATATTTGTAAAAAAAAGCATAGAATTGGATTCGTATATAGAGCTATTGAAATTAATCCTACCTGAATTTTTGATTGAAAA
>NZ_JBBYHS010000009.1:0-218516 GCF_038290035.1 Flavobacterium calami | reverse complement strand
ACATCAAGAAAATGTTTCCTAGAACAATACATGCAGTTACACTTGAAGGTTTTCTAATAAAGTTAACTCTGTTTGTGTTTGGACTCCAATTAAACAAATCAATTAACTAGCAACTTGAATTAAATACTATAACGGTTAATTACCAATCCATCTTAAACTATTTTGATAATAGAAGTACTAATGCTTCTGCAGAATCATTCAATGCTAAAGTGAAAGCGTTTAGAAGTCAATTTAGAGGAGTGCGTAAAGTAGATTTCTTCTTATTCAGATTATCTAATCTTTTTGCATAATCCCCAACTTTTGAACCTGATCCATTGTAACGCTTTGGAGAAGGATTTTAGAAATTTCTTCTTATTCAGATTATCTAATCTTTTTGCATAATCCCCAACTTTTGAACCTGATCCCTTTTGAACCTGATCCTTTAAAAAACAACTAAATTGCAGAAAACAAAAAACCCACTCGAATTGAGTGGGTTTACTGTGAACTTAGAAGGAGTAA
Organism: Flavobacterium calami; assembly: GCF_038290035.1. Classification (NCBI taxonomy): domain Bacteria; kingdom Pseudomonadati; phylum Bacteroidota; class Flavobacteriia; order Flavobacteriales; family Flavobacteriaceae; genus Flavobacterium; species Flavobacterium calami. The sequence goes on along the minus strand of NZ_JBBYHS010000009.1, from coordinate 218,018 downwards.
ATTCCAACCTTTTGCTTGAAGACCTAAAAATTTTAGCTGACTCTTTTGAGGGTATTTTGTAACTTAAATCTAATGAAGTGTTTTTAAAAATTTGACAGAACAAAATCTAACTTACCAACATTATTATTTCAATATATTTTTTAATATAAAATGATATTAAAAAAAGGAGAAAAAACTCAGCTTATTATCTCCTTTCTCTATTCAGATTTTATTAATGAATACAATTCTCAACTCATAGTTTCTTTAATATGCTTAATAAATAATTTTATTATTACCTCTTTATGTTGTTGACATAATTTCCAATTCCACATTTCATTCTGAAAAATCATATCAGACTTCAAGGAATCTATAGATTTTTTAGCTTTAAATTCTGCACGCTTTACACTATAAATTTTATTACTATATTCAGAATTCATTCCTGGAGATAATAAAGCTAAATTTCCAAAATCATCCTTTTTTTCACGAATTATTTCAGCTTCATCAGTATGATCATAAACAATATTTAATTCTTCTGGCTTAGGATTTTGAGGAGAAATATGCTCTACAGAATTCTTAGCGGTCATTCTATAATCTTTCCAGTTTTCAAACCCAAGTTGCATTCTATTTTCCCAAAGAATATATTCTGTTTTATAAAACCAATAACTCGGATAACCGGTACCAATTGACGAATTCAATACTTCTTCAACAAATTCAATATTGCCTTTAAGTTGAAGATCAGTTCTGCTCATCATCTCATAACTCATCGTTCTCAAATCACGCCTTTCATTACAAAACATTGCATTGTCGAGTTTCTTCAAATAATCATATAGATTTTCAGTGTCTTCTTCATCAAGCATTTTATTTAAAAATGGAGTCAGCCAATAGTGTGTGATTATTTGTTGTGAATGATATAACATACTTTGTAGTAAAGCGAATCCCTCATTACTAATTGGTGATCGTCTTTGAAAAGCTGTTTTACTTTGATACAATTTTTTAATAAAATGGACTTCTTCATTATTTTCGACATTTCCAACCCATTTAATTACATGCCTATCAAAATTCTTTCGAACATTCCAAAGTAAATCTATAAAATCTTTAACGTCTTCGGATTTAGCAAAATAATGATTATGCATTCTGAAAATTTCTATTAAATCTTTTCCTTTTACTTCAACACTTTTATCACTATCTAAAATATTTTTATTTCTAAATTGAAATAAACGCAAGGTATGTAACAACAACATAGGAAAATTAATAATACTCCTAACTTTCCCTGAATCATAATCTTCTAAAACGCTATCATTGTTTTTAATTTGCGCTAAATCGTCATCGTCAATTCCTTCCTTTAAAATACAAAGTAACTTTTTAGACCTTATTTCTGAATTTTTATTTTTTAATCTGTCATGAATTTTGTTAGGAAGTTGTACAATCGTTTCTTCTTCATCTGATTTTTCCGGAAACAAATCTTTCCAACTTAAATTAGCAACAATTTTTATATTCTTCTCTAAATATTCATCCATTACAGAGCAGGCATCCCACAATAAACTATATTGATACATTTCCTCTCTGTTATCTTTTACAACACTTAATAACCGGGCTTTCAAAATTTCATGTTGTTGTAATTGCACACCACGATTGTTCATTGCCTCAAAAACTTTATTCTCATCAGTTTCTTTTGGCATTTGAGTAGAAATCAAGAAAACTTTTGTGTAAATGAATGACGCGAAATCTTTTTTTTCTACTTCTCCTTCAAGTTCTTTAAGAAAATTTTCAATTACGTTTTCTGCATTCGAAATAGGTTTTAATTCTTCTATTTCATGTTTTGTTAAGCTTAATTCAGAATTAGAAGAATTAAAGTATTGATTCGCAAAATCACGGATTGCAAAACTCATTCTCGCCTTTTCTAATTTATCAATTGTAATATGACTAAAATTCAATAAATCATAGCCAAGTTTTTTGCTTATAAGCCAAAGTGTAGTGAATCTTTGCTGCCCATCTATCAAATCAAGTTTACCATTATTTTTAGTAATCATTATTCCTCCCAAATAATATTTCGGCTGATTCTCGCTAAAAGCTTTATATAAATCTTCCAGTAATGTTTTTATCTGATCATCACCCCAAACATAAAGTCGTTGATAAATTGGGATATTGTATAAATCTGAATTAGCAACAACTTTCTCTAAAGTTATTTCAATAGAAGTTATAGGCATGTTATTTTTTTCCAATATATTCATATATCCATTTCTTCTTAGCAATTAGCTCACTGTTTTCTTCCTTTTTATAAAATGAAAGATTTGCATTCTTGTAATTATTTCTTACGCCGTAAACAGGATCTGAGGTTAAATCTGCATTATAATGATTTTTATCTGTAATTGATCTTAAAAATTCAAACACATCTTCCGATCGATAAGACATTTCAATAACATCTAACAGGTTTTGAGCATTATCCCTTAAAATTTTAATTACGGTTTGTGTGACAATAGTTCGTTGATAAATACGATAACTTCCTAATAAATAATCCATCCATAATGCAAATTCCTGTAATTTTTGATCTTTAAATTTATCATAATACACAACACTGGCAAGTTTGAAAAACATTTTCAAATAGTAGCTGTTCTGCGTAATCAGTTTGTTATATACTTTTATAAAAGCTTCATTTTTTTTATCGACAAATAATTGGTTATAAACGGCAAAATATTTCTCTGTATATAGAAAAAAACCAACTCCCTTTTGAATAGGCTGACGTATTGAAAATGGGTATTGAGATGCAGTAGACTGAAGATTTAAAATGCTCGGACGAATACATACTCCAAGTTGGGAATCATACGTTAGCTGGCTTGCTAATGTATTGCAAACATTAGGATATAGACGTATTATATCATTATTCTGCTCTTTAATTGTTTTCTTCTGAAAATCTTTTAAAATGGCATCTTTATTTTCAAATGACAAACTTTTTCCTTTCCAACTCCTACTTCGCCAAAGAATAAAATCAAACAACTCCGTTAAAAACTGTCCTTTATTGTTACTATCCCACTGTTTAGCAAATCTGCGCTGCAAATCTTCATTTCCTTTAAGCTCTCGTAAATGATAGGATTTTAAAAAATCTACTGCACTTAAACTCACTCCTCGACTATTTTGGTTATCAAAAAAAGTAAACGCTTCATCTTCTGAATTCGTTTTTATGACAGTAAAAACCAATTTTGAAAAAATTTCTTTTAACTTACCCTTAACTTCTAAACTTACATTTTCCGATAAATACTTGAAATTATGTTTAATAACAGCAGCCGAAAGCATAGAACTATATTCTAAATTCCATTTATTCTGAGCAAGATAACTTTTACTTTCATTACAAGTATAATCCAAAATAAGCAGACTAGTAATACGTTGTTGTCCATCAATAATTTCAAATTCTTCTTCACTTTTTTGATACAATAAAAGACATCCTAAGTAATAATGTTGTGCATTTTCATTATAATCTCCATTATAAAAAAAGTGATCTTTAACATCTTTAAGTAGATGCTTTAATTTCTCTTCATTCCAGACATAAGGACGCTGATAATCGGGCAATTTTACAGATACATCAGTTTCAAAAAAATCACTTGTAGATAATGTGCCTACTGTAAGAAAAAGTTCCTCATCAATATTTTCTTGTTTTTGACTTTTTACATCTATTTTTACCATTAAATTTTGATATTTATATTTCTTCTAAATCAGTCTTTGCAATGTACTTTTTACATTTTGAACAAGAAATTACTATTTTATTTCATAAGTTAAATAATTCGATAGTATACCGGATGGAGTTTTACTTCTTTTGTCTAGTATCTCAGTATTTGCAAAAACTATAAAGTTTTCTTTAGCTCTTGAAACGGCTACATTTAACATATTCGGCTTATTGTCTCTATCAAAAAACATTGTACCTGAATCGCCTTTCCCATAAACCATTGAAAACAAAACTATTGATCTTTCGGCTCCTTGAAGTGCATGAACGGTTCCTATTTTTAATTTATCAACATTAAATCCTGCATTTTTTAATGCATATCTCAAACTGTTTTTTTGACCCACAAAAGGAGTAATAATACCAAGAGAATCTTCGACTTTTCCATATCTTTCCTCTATTCTCGTTTTATTCTGAACTAACCAATTAACTATTGCCTTTACTTCATTGTCATTGTAACGACTTGAGTTTTTTACTGACGAATTCCCTTCAACATGAACGCAATACATTGGAGGGAATAATAAATCGCTTTTTGCTGGTCCTTTAAGTGGTACTAGCTTTCCATCGTATGCTAATACATTGCAATAATTAATAATCTCATCAAAACAGCGTCGATGCTCAACCAAAGTAACTCCTTTTTCCTTTGCGCCATGCTCTCGAATATTACTTGCATTTTGAGCCATTTTCATTACACTTCCAGTTGAAGCAAGAAAACCTTTAGGATCAAACTCTTTCTCATAAATAAGATCATCATAATTTTTAATGATACCGCATTTTTTTAAATTTCCAACATCAATTTTATTAGTGATGTTCCAAACAGGTTCAATTTGTTTTACATCACCTACTATAACTGCTTTCTTAGCAAGTGAAAATGTTGCAGTCCCCACCTCCGGCGCAACCTGGCCAGCCTCATCAACAATCAATAAATCTATAAAACTATAAAGTGGACGTGTGTCAAAAATATTTTTACCATCTTCTCCTTTTTTGAAAAACCTAAAGAAACTAAAAAATTTAGGAGCCATATAAAATGTACTAACAAAACAAGGCGTTAACATTGCTTGTCGTTCCCATCTATTTATCATTGCATCAAATCCTTTTCTATCGAAATTTTCATCTTTCAAATCCGATTCCAATTTTAATAACCATCTTCCTTCCCAATAATGCAAAGCAAGCTGAAATGCTTCATGACGAAGTGTAACATCCAACTCATCATAAAAACAATTTGGTTTAACACTATTTTTAATTTTAAAATATTCAAACTCCCAGTATTCGTCTTCTGTCTTAGGTGGATTTCCATTAATGGAATTAGAAATTTTCCATTCTTTCCATTTTTTTATCGACTCAATAATTGTTTTTCCAGTTGTTATTTTATTATCTATCTTTTCAAGTATTGCACTTTTTGTGAATACAAATTCTTTAGCTTCACTTATTAATGAATCTCTCAATAAGATTCTAACTTCCGATGCTCTATTTGCTAAAGCTGATTTCAATCCAAAAAAGCAAAATAGCTTTCTAAAAAAAGGTTCATTATTAAAATATGAAATAATTTTTTCTTCTAATTTATTTAAAATCTCAATATCAGATTGAAACTTTATTTCGTTTAAGATATTATCAGAGTAATATTTATCACGAATACTAATATCATTTAGATATCCATTTGAAAATAGTTGTTCATTTTGCAAGTAAACTTTCCATTTATTAGATGCTTCATGCAATATTGCCTGTATATTTAAAATTTCCTTCTGGATTTTTTTTATAGTATCATTAATATTTAAAACCTTATCTTTAAAATATTTTGAACATTTTTCAACAAAATAAGGTTTAGCAATTTTTAAATATTCTTGGTTTTCAACTCTACTAAATAAGCCTTGGCCATTTTGCTTTTTATAGTTTATTCCTTTCAACTCTGCCTCTGTTTTTCCATTAGCTGGTAGATAAGTAGCATAGCCATCAATTTCGGGTAGCCATCTTCCTTCTAAATTTCCAGGTTTTGTATTTGATTGAGAAAAACTATCTATGATATTTGTTACCGCTTGATTATTGGTTGAACACGCAAGGATTATAGAGGGTTCATTTCCTATTATAGCACTTTCTACAAATTTATTAGCAACTATACTTTGCAACAAAGTTGTTTTTCCTGTTCCAGGAGGTCCATTAACTGCAAAAATTTTGTCATTTGTCTTTAAAAAGGTATTTAAACTTTTACGTTGCGATATTGAGATTGGGAAATCAAATCCCATTTGTCCAGTATGCAAAAAATTTGAATCAATGAATTCAGATACATTTAATGGATTATTTTCTTTAGAATTGTGAAGTGTTATAAATGTCTTTAATAATTCAGGAATGCTGTCCTCCTTTAATATCTTTTCATACAAATGAATTATACCGATTGCGGCGTTCATATCTTCGTCCGGCAATAGAACTATTCCATTCTTTAGAGTTTCATACCCCTCTGAAACATAATTCTCTATATTTTGATTTATAGCTAAAGCAAAAACATTTTTTACATAATCTATATATTCCTGATAATTCACATATTGTTCTCTTCCCACAGCAGTTGCATTATCAATATTTTCAACTGTGCCAAATATAAATTCAGTTCTTTCATCTGCTAAGGGTTCTAAATACTTTCTTTGGAAAACTGGAAAATATTCTTCCGGAACCCGTAAACTTCCTTTTCTATCTAGTTTCGCAAAATACCAAAATGGAAATTTAGGCTGTTTGTCTTTTAAGAAAACAAGATTTTCTGTTGTGGGTTTTATTTTTATCGGAGATATCAAGACTTCGATTTCATCTAAATTAACCCAATTCTCACTATCCTTACTTGAAACACCTTTCTTTTTATTTATACGTTCTTCTTCAAAATTTATCAGGTTGTTTACATTGCTCAAATCTTCTATTTGTTGCATGTCAACTTCAAAACTCTCAATTTCAAAATGTTGAAGTTTGTCAATATTGATATCTGCTTTTAAAGAATCCGATAAACTTTTTTTCCAATATGTTAACCACTTTTTATATTCCATAATTTCTTAAGCGTTTTCTACAATTCTATTAATACTTAGTAAGAATTCTTGAGTTTCTTTTATATCATAAAATTTTTGTTTCATCAATCTAATTTGAAATTTTATTGGCAGATAAACACCCCATTTAGATACCGTTAATGAGTCTGGATTTTTTTCTAATTCATTAGTGATAATTTCATCAATAAATTTAACGTTTGAAACTATAAGATTTAATTTAGACAAAAACTCTTCTTTTGAGATCGTGATGTAAAACATACTAGCTTTATCATCTAGCATATTTTTAATTTCTATTACATCAAAAAGCAGTTTTAGTGTCCTATTTATTTTAGTACCTGTAAAAGTATAGAACAAGATTTTTTTCTCAGAAGCCATCAGCAATCTTTCTGATTCAATATTTTGCAGATCAAAAACAGAAAATTCTCTTCTCATCTTCTCTAGTTCGTCGGATGAGCTTTGATCAAGTTCATTAAAAGTTTCTTCTTGAAAGATTATTTCAAGCATTTTTTTTCTGATTTCTGGATGTACAATACCTCCATCTCCTGAAAATTTAGGTTTTCTACCATCGTTAGCTGGTATTACTTCTATTTTTTTTGCTTTAAAATCTACAAATTTAATTTTCCATATTTTAGCTGCTAGTAAAATATTTTCATCTTCTTTAACTTGTGGAGTAAATGGTATTTCGCCTATTTTATTACCTGCACTAACAACTTTGAAATTGTCTTCAACAGTAAAGGCGCTATAAAAATCTTTATTATTAACAATTTTCTCACCTTCGACTCCTATAATAACCTCATCTCCTAATTTCTCCAAAAAGTCTATAGTAATCAAATGATTTAAAATTTCTTTAATATCTGAAATTTGAATATCATTGAATGCAAAATTGTGATTTAAATGCTTAATCAAATCCACAAGCTTAATACCTGAATATCCTTTTGTTATGGATAGCGCCTGATGTAATAAAATATCATAAACAAAATTCATTGGTTCCGAAGGTTCTATAAATTTCTCTTTATACAATTGCCAACACGCTAACGATTGCAATAAGCTCCATTTATCTGTGGCATATAAAAAAAGATTACTTTTTGCACCATTTTGTCTGCCACTTCTCCCAACACGCTGTATCAATGAAGCAATGCTATTAGTTGCATCTATTTGAACAACTTCATCAACCGAACCAATGTCAATTCCCAGCTCTAAGGTTGAAGTACAAGAAATACAGAAATTTTGCCTATTATTACTTTTTGCAAAGTATTCTACATATTCTCTTACTTCTTTATCAACCGACGAATGATGTGAAAAATAGTTCGTATGTCCTTTTACCTTTTCCGAAATCTTTCTAAGCTTAACTGCTACTTCTTCTGCACGCCCCCTACTATTAGGGAAAATCAGAACTTTATTATTTCTGGTTTCTAAGTATAAATTCTTCAAAAGTTCGAGAGGCAGTTCAGCACCTACATTTTCAAAATATCTAAACTCTGTATCTATTTCTTTGGATGTTTTATCTAATAATACTTTTGTCTGCAATACATCTCCAGTAAATTTCTTTGCTTCTTCATAATCTCCTATGGTTGCTGATAATCCTACTATATTAAATTTCTTTGAATTCAAATCCTGCAATCTTGACAAAATAGATTTTAATTGAACTCCTCTTCCTGATCCTATAAACGAATGTATTTCATCAATCACAACATATTTCAGATTGTAAAAAAGATGACTTATATGATGTGGTCTATTAACAAACATAGCTTCCAACGACTCCGGAGTGATCAGCATTATGCCGCTGGGTTCTTTTATTATTTTTTCTTTAAGCGTTCTATTAGCTTCTCCATGCCACTTTGTAACTGGAAGTTCAAGGTATTTACAAAGTTCTTCTATTCTATAAAATTGATCATTAATAAGTGCAATTAATGGTGATATATATAATACCTGAATACCAATTTCACTAAAATTAACTTTTGAAAGTATAGGAAGAAAAGCAGCTTCAGTTTTACCTGAAGCTGTTCTTGAAGCCAAAATATAGTTGTTATCAGTTGAGATGATTCTTTGAATTGCCGCATCCTGGATAGGTCTCAATTCTTCCCATCGCTTATCCCTTATATATTTTTTTATAGGATCTGAAAGTAAATTGTAAGATGACATTATAATTCTTCTATACTATCAATTAGAGATAACTCATCTGGTCGTTCATCAGAAATTTCGATTTCTCCAAATAATATATTTTTATCAACTTTAGGATTCTGCCTGATAATGTTTAAGATGTTTAAAAAATCCCGGATAACTTCTCTAGGTGTTAGAAACTCAGAAGCACCAGGTTTATTAAAAATTTCTTCCATGAACTGTTGGATATCATTATCTGAAATATCAATTTCTGTTTTATAATTATAATCAAAAATTAATTTAAGTTTTTTTAGTAAAACAAAAATTTCATTATGATTTAAAGGCATTAAACGAATTACTGGCTGAGCAAAATCTCTGACTTCTAAAGTTTCATATTTATTGGTTTCCAAACGAGATTTTAATGCCTGATAACTAAATAATCCTCTTCTTTCATTTTCTAAAAATTCTCTTGTCCCTGCAAAATTAAAAAATAGATTAGCTACTTTTCCTTGAAAACAATCATTATAAATAGACAGAATTTTTTCATAATTTTTCTCTCTCATTATAGAAGTTGAAATTTTATATAAATTTATTGCTTCATCTAAATTGATCATAAATCCGCTATAGCCCATATTAACAAACAGCTTACAGAAATTCTTAAGCATATCGTAATAATTAAGATCATTAATTATATCTCTTACGCCCAACTCTTGTTTCGCCTCTGTTTTAGTTCTATATTCTCCCTTAAGCCATTTCAAAGCATTTCTTCTGAGCTGTTCATCATCTTTTATATAACCTTCGTAATATTTCATTATTACTGTTCCAAAATCGAAACTTCCAACTTCAGTAATTTCACTGATAGTTTTCATTAAATTCTTTTGAATTACGCTAAAATATTGTTCCTCTCTAATCGATGTCAATAAAATATTATTTTCTTCAGCCGTTTTAGTAATTATCTGTTCAATCCATTTTTCTAATAATGTTGGTAATGCTCCTCCTTCTGGTTTTGTTTGAATTGCAACATTGTCCATTATTGCAGAATACAACATTACTCCCTTTCCATCATTAGAATATAATCTATTATCCGGTGTAAAATCAGCATTTGCAACTACAAATTTTTGCTTCAAAGCAACCGTATTAAGAAGATGAAGCATAAAAGATTTTCCTGAACCAAAATCTCCAATCCAAAATTTTGCCATACTATGCCCATTTTTCACATCTTCTAAAGCTGTTACAAAAGATGCGACTTCTTCAGATCTTCCTACTGTAATGTGTTGCACGCCTATTTTAGGTACCACTCCCCCTAATAATGAATTTATAATTGAAGTCGCTTCTTTGGGTTTTATATTATCTATCATTTTGCTAAAAGTTTTTGGTAGTAATCATTGTTTATAGTGTAATAATCTTCGTCTTCTTCAATTAAAATATCATCAAGAACATCAAAACATATTTCATTAATACTTTCTATTAATTGGTTTCTAAAAGCCCCATTAGATTTCGCAAAAATTTCAAACTCACTTTGAAGTATTGAAAAATTATTTTTTGAAAAATACTCCAATGTTAAAGTATGAATTGGTTTAAAAGCAAACTCTTCAGCATATATTGACAATGTATCTTCTGTTATGCTTTTATTGATAGTTATTTCGATTTGCTCATCTGATTTAACATCTAAATCTTCTGAATTTTCATCTTTTAAATATTCATTTAATAACTCTACAGTTCCTGAATGCTGTTGCTGAACTTCCTTAATTAGAGATTTATCTAATTGGATTTTTTTACGTTTAATAGCATATACCTCTGGTATTGATTTAAGGGCTTTTTCCAAATCCTTATCATTTATAAATTCACTCACTATTCTTTCAAAATTCTCAAGCTGAATATTTTCCTTAAAAAGACTTTTTTGAATAGTCTTAGTTAATTGCTTATTATCAAAAGTTACTGACTTTAAATCATAATCCAGATAATATATATAAAGTAATAAAGCAGTTTCCTGATCATACTTTGCAATGAATTTAGAAGCTTCAAAAAAGATATTTTCAACCGAAGGATTATCTTTGTTTAATTTTCCTAATTCAACAATTTGGTTCATAAACTCTTTTGAATTTTTATTAAAATTAGAAGTAATTTCTTCAAATCTAGTTTTCCAGCGAGTTGTATTCTGAATATTGAGTTTTATTTCCGTTTCTTCATCGGGCAAATTTATACTTGGAATTAATGATATATGAATCTGAGCAATTTTACTTATAAGTTTTGTTTCAAATTCTTCCTTTGCAACTGGAGATGAAGCATATGAATCAATTGTTACTTTTCTTTTATGTCCAAAATGTTCTCTTACTGTATTCTCACAAAATTTAAAGATACTTGTATAAAATTCATTTTCAGAAGTCTGCATAGCATACTTGTAATTATTACTGCCTTTTCTAAATCTAAAATGCTTCCTAACTACAACGTCTGCAATTTCTTCAAATTCTTTTTCAATTGAAGAACTGCTATCTATATATATCTGTTTCAAATTATTAATTGTTGCCAAATAGAGTTTGATAACTTCAACAGAACAATATTCTATGCTTATAAAGTTATTACTAGAATACCATATTTTGTCTAAAACATTTGTCTCCTCTTTATTAAGATTTAGTTTTTTCTTGTATTTATTCCTCCATTCAAAAGTTGAATAATTAACTTGGGTATATTGATAATCATAATGATCTTCTCTCAATCTGGCAATACCATCATTATCACCAACCTGTTCCATTTTTTTGATCAGAAAATTTATTCCATAAGATTTAGTTTTAGGATAATTATCACCTAAATTTTCTATCTGTGATTCTAATTTGGTAATATTTTTATGCTGTTCAAACTCGTTTAAAAAATCGAAAAGTAAAATAAATGCATAATTACTATTCCCTTCTAAATCTAGAAATTCACCATTCAGAAATTGAGTTTTATAATATTGATAAAACTTTTTTTGATTGGCTGTAGCATAATTAATTTCTGAATAAGAATAAACATAACTATGAGACCAGAAAGGCACTTTAGATTCTAATCCATAATCGGAGTCAATCTTGTAAGATTTTGATCCTACATCTATAATTGAATCATCATTTTTTAAACTAGATTTAGTCACAGAAATATTAATGGTGCTTGTTCTATCAATCGAAGAAATCTGTTTTGCTCGTTGATTCTTCGCTATATCATAATAATTTATTTTGTTTGACTCCGGTTTCTTTTTTCCTACCGAAACAAGAACAATTATTATAAAGATTATAATTATTATTGTCATCTGTAATTAAATTAGGTCATCTATAATATCTGAAAAATCAAATTCATGAATCATTATAATAGTATGGCCATCTTTTCTTAAACTTAATGCTTTTTCTACCTTTCGCCCATAACAAGAAAATGCCCAAGCTGGATTACCATTATCACCCACAATTAGATAATCCGTTTTCTTAGTAACACTATCAGTAGGTATTCCCCCCAGTGATTTAATCTGATTTTGCAAAGTTTCTCTATTACCTCTTTTTAAGACTCCAGTAATACAGAATGTTTTTCCTTGAAAATCTACATTTGGCTCGCGTGTACAAAGTCCGGATATAGCAATATCAGACGTTTCCTTCTCAATTTGCTTTTGTACTTCTGAATCTTGTAATTTAACAAACTGCTTAAAGTAGGCTTTAAGTACTATTCTTTCTTCTTCATCAATTTTATTGTCAGATAGTACAGACAGTATTAAGCTTCTAATCTCATCATAAGGATAGTATGTGTTTAGATGTTCATTTTCAGAGAGCCAAGTATTCAATTCAAATATCTCCTTGTCAGTGATCTCTCCGTCAGATAATATTCCATGACAAATACCCTGCAAAGTTTGAAGATCAGAAGTTACTGCATTGTAATAGTAATTGTCGCTTTCGTATTTTTGGCAAAGCCAAAATAAATCTTCAATTGTTTCTTTAGGAGGTATTTTATTTGAAATAGTTTCTTCAATTATAGTCATAAACTCATTAAAAGGATTTCTATTAATTAAAAGTTTATGTTCTGTTGCCCATTTTCTAAGTTCATTAATTTCTTTTTCGTTTACTTCTTCATCTGACTGAATACCAAGTAACAATCCTTTTAAAGAGCTAATTGCTTTATCAGCTTGAGATTTTGAGGTGTAAATTTTCAATAATTCTTGATCTATGTTACTCATATTATAGTATGTTTTTAGTTTGATTAACTTAATTCATGAAAAGACTTTTCCAAAGATTATTTCCAATTCACAAACCTCTTCATCATCAATTTTGATTGTTGGTAAATGCAGTCTGCAATCTTCATGACTTCTAAGGATTGCCGCAGCATTCAGTGCTTTCGTTGGTTTGTCATCGCCTGTCACTCCTTCGGGATAATAGCTTTCTATAGCTCCATGCGAAAGGATAAAAATATCAAGGGATCTCAATGCTGCTAATAGAGAATATTTTTCTGGAATTTCTATAGCATTATCTGTAAATATCTTTCGTCTGAGATTATTTTCCTCTTCTATGAATAGAAAATCAATTTCCAACGTTTCTTCTTCAGTTAAAACTTCACCAGCTTTTATTTTTAGCCCCAGTTCTTTTAGTTTATTATATCGGTCCTTCCATGAATATCTTCTTACTAACTCTTTTATTTTACTTGCAGGTAAATCTGCCTGTATTCCTTGTTCACTAGCTATTTTATCAAGTATAGCCAATAGCTCTTCTCTTTGTTTTTTAATATCTTCTGAAACGGTAAATTTCTCAAAACCATCGATTAAAGCATCAGAATCTACTATACAGAAACATTTTATCTGGAAAAAACTATAGAAGTCAGTAAATCTTTTAACATTCGATTTCCCATTTATTGAAATGATTGGAATATTATGGGCATCAAAATCCCATTCTGGATTAAGCAGTTTCGCTGTCTCTTTTAGATAGATTATATCTGAGTCGCCTTCAACTAATAGCACCTTGCTGGAGAAAAAGGCGGCAGTATTATTTTCATAGCATATGATCTGAAATGCATCTTTTGCCGCTATCTCTTTTAAAAAATTGATCGTTAAGAACTTTCCATAAGGTTTTCCTTCCGTTGGATATTCTTTTATAACCTTAACAAAAGTTCCAGTAGAATTTGGAGAGAAGAACATCGGTGAATGTGTAGTAACGAATACCTGATTATTAACTTCGGTTAATTTTTCTAACGCAGCAAATAATATCTTTTGCGCACTTGGGTGCAAGTACAGTTCAGGTTCTTCAAATAGAAAAAGATAAGGTTGCTCACTTATTTCAATTACGGCTTCCGCATCTTCTTGATTTTCTTCTGCATCAACTTTTTTCATAGCTGCAAACTCTTTTCGTTGTTCTTTATATTGTTCAACAAATGTTCTCAGCAATGCGAAAGTTACAGCACGTTTAATACCATCTCCCTTTGTTTCAATAATATCTCTTACTCCATCATCAATTAGTAATCTAGCATTCGTAAATACTTGTTTTAACTCTGGTTTGGGTATTTCTATCTCTATTTTTGATTTTGGAAAATTTTCAGAGAGGAATGAACCAATCTGTTTTTCTATATCCTGCAATTTTTCAATTCTATTGTCCGTAATCTGTTCTGCTTCTCTAACTACATTAACTACATTAAGTAATTTGTGCAAATCATCAAATGAATCGGTTATTCTTTCAAAATGTTCGGAACTTTCTAAAAATCTCATTAGAATACTTAAGAGTTTTCCGAAAGTTGCTGATTCTTTTGATTTTATATCGTCTTTCAGGTCTTTGACCGCAGCTATGTAAATTGGCTCGGGTAAAAGAATTTTAACGCTATTTTCAATGCCAGTTGGTAAAGGAGCAAGTTTCATCTCCTTTTGTTCGGCAGGTAATTCCGCTATCACCTCATCAAGTTTTGCAAAAACATCCTTTTGTGTCGTTAGACCTTCAAATTTCTCTGCGTGTTGAGGTAATATCTCAATGACGGCTTGTGAAATTTCCTTTCCTTTTTTACCTTTCATTATTGCCCCAACTACATCTTTACCATACTTTCCTTCTTTGGGAGCAAGGCGATTACAGAGAAGATCAGACTTTCCATCTGTATTATAAAGACGAGTTAATGTTAATTTATCTCCAATAATTATTTCTTTGATTCTATCTCTGTGATCGGGAGATAATCTATTTATGTCTCCGTCATTTATTTCTGAGAAAGTGAGTTCAATTTCAATAGGTTCCTCTTTATCGTGAAAGTCAGATTTACTTAAGCTGGTACCTGAAAAAAATAAGCTTGTTGCTAATAGTATAGTTGATTTTCCAGCGTTATTTTCCCCAATAATACACGTAAAAATTGAAGTATCCAATTCATCGGATTTTATACCCCTATAGTTCTTTATTTTTATATTTGAAATATGCATATCCTTTATTTTATATAAATAAGTTAATTCAAATATCTATCTTTTGTATTATTCCTTTTTATGGAAAACCATAATGTCTCAAATATATCAATTCACAAAAATCAACCACCAAGTATTTATACCTGTTTCTTTATAATTTTCGCTTACCTTTTAACTTAATGGAAAAGATTTACTTCTTTCGTAAATTTATGTAAGTAATCAAGGTATGAAGCCCCACTTTTAGAAGTATTTAAAAGAAATAAATTATAATAATTTTTGTTATGAAAAATGCTTATTTATATGTCAGAGTAAGTACTGACGAACAAAAAAGAAAAGGCTACTCTTTGCCTGAGCAGGAGGACAGATTATTGAAATATTGTAAATATTACGATATAGAAGTCAAAGGAATCTATCGTGAAGATTTCTCCGCGAAGAATTTCAATAGACCAGAATGGAACCGATTATTTTCAGAAATTAAAAAGAAATCATCAGGAGAAGGTAAAAACATATTATTTATCAAATGGGATCGATTCAGCCGCAATATAGAATATGCTTACGAAATGATTGGAAAGCTTCGGAAATATAAAACAACAGCAAAAGCTATTGACCAGCCAATTGATTTCTCCGTGCCGGAAAGTACAGTTATGCTGGCGGTATATTTAGCTGTTCCGGAAGCAGAAAATACTCGGAGAGCTCAAAACACTTCAAACGGCATTAGACGAGCGAAGTTGATGGGAAGATATCCTAACAAGGCACCATTAGGTTTTATCAATTTAACATCAATGGATGGTAAAAAAGGTATTGCTCCTAAAGAGCCTGAAGCTGAAATCATAAAATGGGCTTTTTATCAAGTTGCCAAGAATGATCATAGAATAACTGAAATCATAAAAACAGCTAATAATAAAGGATTAATTTGTTCAAGATCGCACTTTTTCAGGATTTTGCACAATCCAGTTTATTGCGGACTTATACCGGTCAAACTTGAATCTAGCGAAGAGCAAGTGGTAAAAGGATTACACGAACCATTGATATCTGAAACTTTGTTTAATCAGGTTCAGTCTGTTATTAATACTAAAAGAAAAACTACTGCTAAAAGAAATGATTTGCAATCAACATTTTTTCTCAGAGGTTTTTTAACATGTCCTGTCTGTAATCGAAAACTTAGCGGAAGTATATCAAAAGGAAGATCAAAAAATTATCCATATTATCATTGTCATAATGGCTGTAGAACAAGGATAAATGCTTTCTTTCTCAATGATTGTTATCAAAATAAACTCCAACAATTGATACTCTCAAATAGTGCGATTGAATTATTTAAAAAAATTTTAGAAGAGCAGAATATAAACACGCAAAAAGCAAGTTATTTATACACCCAAAAAGTATTAGCGAGGAAAATAAAAGAAGAGGGTATAACCCTTTCTCAAGGCAGAAAACTTTTTATAGCCGGAGTATTAAAAATTGATGATTATAGTGAATTAAAAAAAGAGTCTCAAGTCAGCACCAAAAATCTTAAAAAGGAAGCACATGATGTTGCTGTTAAATTAAAAGCTATTGATAGAAAAAATCAAATCGAAGAAAAAGCATTAGTTGAAATTTTTAAAAGATTTTCTGAATTTGAGACCTCAGATAAAAGACATTTGGTAAATCTTATTCCACCAACCAACATTAATTTTAAAACAGGTGACCTATCTTTAGATTTAAATCAGGCGCTTTTAAAAATTTTATCAAAAAAAAGTAACCAAAAAAAGTAGAAAAAATGAATTTCATTGAGAAGAATGTTTCAGTAGAAAAAGCCGTTATTATTCTTTCCAAGAACGGCATTCAAGTAGATGAGAAGGAGGCAAAAATTATTTTGGAATTACTATATTTAGTATCAAAAAATTACGACAAACCAAAAGAGAAAAAAACTCTATATCCTTAATGAGACTTCGAATCGTCATTCAGCTTCGATTAAATCTCTAATAAAACCACTTTTAGACTGTTTATTTCAAACAGACTAAGAATTCCTTGTGAAAAATTCGAACCGTAAAATATTACGCTGTAAAGACTTGAAAAACCTACATATTTGTATAAAAAAAATGAGACAACTATTGACTAGTTGTCTCATTAAGTGACCCAGAAGGAGCGAATACGAACCTTTTACTTGAAGATCTCAAACTTTTAGCCGACTCTTTTGAGTGTGTTTTGTGATACAGATAGTAAAATAAAAAAGGAGATTATCAAAATTAATTATCCTGTAAAGTAACGGTTCCAATATTAAAAATTCACAGTATTGAAAAATAGAATATTAAAGTAACTAAAAATTAAATTATGAATTATTTGCCTGATTTAAATGCATTCGCTAAAATTTTTATTGACAAAGGTTTTTGTGGCTCGTTTCAAACACAGTTAGCCTATCCAGGAAAGTTGAAAGAAAGCATTACCGAATATATGGAAGCCTGTAGCAATGGTAAAGAAAGATCTGATAGAGACGGAAGCTTTTTACTATCGACTTATCTGCAATGGTCAGGAGATGATAATCCGAGTATTTCATGCGATTTTTGGGTAAGACAAGAAAACGACAGTTTTGATATAAAAAAAATGGAAATTACTTGTAAAGACAGATACGGACAACTTTTGAAAATCGGAACTAAAAAACCTTTCAATAATTCAATTCCGACATTAAAGGAAGTAATTGCTCACGTTTCAGTATTTCCTCAACAAAAGCTTTCTTCTCTAAAAAGAGGATTTAGAATGTGACAACTATGCATACAAAGAACAAAATCCAGTCTCTTTATTTCTATTGACTTGAAGAAAGAGGGGGTATAAAAGGCATCTATATCAAAAAAAAAGCAGTAGAGATTGATTATAAGGGATTATTTATTGCATACTGGATGCACTTCTCTAATTTTATTGCGGCATCTGTTAATTTAGAGATGTCTGAAGCAGTTGAATTTGGGTTATTCAAAGCAGCTGAAATCTTTTTTTGAATGTCGTTCCTTTGCTTAATATAGATTACAGAAGGTAATGTTTTTCTCCAAGCTCCTGCTGTTTTTTCAGTTATCCCAATTATTTGAGAAGCTTCTTTTTGAGTCTTACCTTCATTAAGTAGTTTAGAGAATATTTTAATTTGTTCTGATGTACGTTTTACACTCATAGGTATTCATATTAAGACAAAATCCCTATAACTGCTGATTTTGAAATTAGTATATAAAATAGTTTTTCTGATTTTTAATAAAGATACTATATTTATTATTGTGTAATAATTTTTCTCTGCGAGACTAAGTAACTATATAATTATAAAAAACCACGCTTCTTTTACTAATCTTTCGCAAATCGAACAATTAAATTTGTTACCTCCTGTGCAGACCACCCACGTTTGTTTTCAGGAACACATAAACGAAATGGCCTCCCATCAGCTAAAGGTTTTCCTTCTTTTGATTAAGCCAGAATAGCAATACCTCTTCTAATATTAGATTAACCTAAAATTCTTAATATTTTCTGTCATTTCCCAATCAATGTCCAAAACATCTTTTACAAAACACCTTAAAGCATCATACTGGCTTGGTTTTACAGCATAAAAGTTAGCACCAAGTTCTAATGACTTTTCAATATCTTTAGGATCGTTACTGGTAGAAAGTATAATAATATTTAACTCTTTAACTCTTCCCTCCTGTCTTCTTATTTCTTCCAGACATTCAAAACCACCTTTTCCTGGCATATTTATATCGAGAAAAAGTATCTCAGGTATTGGATCATTTATCGTGTTAAGAATTTCCATTAGCTGAAGTCCGTCCCCTGCCTGCACCAGAATCACAGAAGGATCAATCTCACGAATGACATCAACAAAAAGTTCACGATCATCCTCATCATCGTCTGCATGAAAAATGTAGCGTTGGGAATTTTGTTTTGCTAAGCTCATAACATTTTTTTTTATATCTCAAAACATAATACAAGCATTTAGAAATCTGCAAATGTTCATATATAATATAAGCTCCTGTAAATCGATAAACGATAGAATTATATCCGTGGAAACGGTTAATAAGTCTTAAAGATAGCCTTAATAACCAGAAAAACACATAAAGTGAATATATAATATAAGTCTATAATAGACCCAAGAATCAAATTTATTTAATTTATTAAAGAGCTCATCAAAAATTATAATTTTATTTACAAAAATAGAAAAAAGACATCTTTAATATAAATTTCAACTAGAAAAATAAACTTAGCAGGATAAATATAGTACGAACTAAATAAATGTATAAAGCAAATATTTAGCGAGATGTTTCCTAAACTTTAAGTCCATGACGGTACATATAATCAGATTAAATTCAAACACAATTAATTGACTAACAAGTACATATATTTTAAAATAATCAACTATCCGTAAAAATAACTGCTTTATTATTTTTTAATTTCAAGTTTAGTTCCTCAACATAAATAAAATCTATCCGAAACTTAATGATGTAGGGCTTGGAAAGAGTAATAAATAACATATAAATATTACTCCTAAAAAAAGAAGAACCTGAAACAAGACATTAATTATCAACACATTAAAACAAAAACAAGTATAAATACCTATTTTTTTTGATGAAAAAAAAATTAATATTACATGGATAACCAATACATACTAAAAAAAATGACTAAAGATGAAATTACAAAAGAGGTAAAAGAGATTATAGCCCTCAACAGCAGGTATGCTTTTGATGAAATTAAAATAACTGACCGTGTAGATAAATTTATAACTACTTTCATGAAAGCAAAATTTGCAAGAAGAATTCAAGCAAGATTTGATATACCAGTAACAAGATTGACAAATGAACTACATGTAAGTATTAAGAAGGTAAGCCAGTTAGTAGATTTTATCGACAATATTATAAATCAATAAGATGAATAAGTTATACTTATTATTGGCGTTAATTTTAAGTTTAAATATTAATGCTCAGGAAAGATTATTTTTCATAGGTTATACTAAAAATTATTTTTCGAAGGATTCAACCAATGTAACATTTAATTTTGATCTTAACCGAATTCCTGGCTCATCTGAAAAAATTGCAGGAACATACCTTTACAACGGTACATTAAAAAATGATAAATTCGGATTATATCTCAAGCCAACTGCAGATATTAATATTGGATCTGGAACAACAACTGCCCCCAACAATATCAACGTTGGTCTTCCATTGGGATTCGCATATGACGGAATTCCTTACTCGGAAGTTATATTTGAAATCGGTCCAGAAATGGTAGCTGACAAAAACTTTGATAATTATTTATTTTATGGAAGTGCAGGTCTATTTTTACGATACGAATACAAAAATGATATACTCTTTAATTTATCAACCGGAGCTAATATTTCTCATGGAACACGCACGTATTCAGATGAAATTCAAAAAGCAAATGGATATAGTCGATTCACTATTCCTACTTATGTAAAATTTTGTTTTTGGAATGCTAGCAAAGATGATGAACATTACTACAAAGTGCACTTAACAAATACGTTTAAATTCAATAACGTGTTTGAAGATAACAATGTAATTACACCTGATCCGCATATGATTTTCAATACTACTAAATTAGACCTTTACATTATACCTCAGCTTGCAATCTCCGCCCAGTATCAATATGGATACGAAGAGCCATTATTTAAAAAAATAAAGTCTTTATCCTTGGGAATCTCATTTGCGAAATTTTAGTTCCGATATTCTCAATCATGCGAAAAAAATTAAGATACCTGACTTAATCTTCATTTTAAGTCAGGTAATTTATCTTTTCTATAAAAGATACTTTGAAATTTACGAATATGCTGATTTTTGTTCTTGTACTCAAACTTCATACAAATTCTTAATTTGATTATTTACCACAGCGTTTAATTTATTAATAAATTTGTATTGAATAGAATCCGTTTTATTTGTTTTAACACCCTTGCTTCATTACTTAAATTAACACCAAGCCAATTACGCTTGAATCAAAGATGTTGTTTCAAATACATCACCAAATCTGGTAAAAGTTTCCCTTGCTGTATCTACTACTTTTGCGATGTCTGATTCTGTTTGTGGGAGAATATTCAAAGCTGCGGTGAACGAAGCCCATTTCAGTCCGGATTCAGTTCCATAGCCGCTAAAGAAAGAAAATCCTCTTTCGATCCCTTTTTTCTGTAACATCTGAACAATATATGGCCCGCCCATAATGGAACCTTCAAGTACATATAAAGCTCCCATTGCCTGGATAGCATCTTTTACTTCAACCACTTTTGCAAAAGGCAATTTGTCGATTGTACCGCCTAACTCTTCTATATCTATCTTGATGTTTGAGGAGTTACGACGTTGGCTGTAATCTGGCAGCACAGTATGGATATAAGGGGCTATTGCTTTTTCAACCAAATTGAAATATGCATAAAAGCATTTTAGCAATTCGATGTAATCAGCCTCATTACTGATGTTTTTAATACGAAGGATTACTTTTTTCTCCGTTTCCTGATGACCCATTTTTGTGGCCTCTTTAATTTGTGTACTTAACATATTACTTTATTTTAATTGGATTAGTAATCAATAATAGATTTTATAATTATAAAATGCCATTTCTTTAGTATATTTTACAAAGCCAGAAAAATAAAAAGCGGTATTTTTAAAAAGAATAACGGTCTTTACTTTTTTTCTCTTTTTTATTCTGTTATAGTAAAAGATTTAAATTTCATTATTGCAGCTCCGTTTTCATCTACAAAAAAGAACCTGTTATATGCCCCAGCTGGCGTACCTGCCGGCACCTTAAAAGTTGCTGCATATGCAGTACGTGACACAATTTCCAATTGATAACGTGTACCATTAGTTCCTATTGAAATAAATATATTCTTACCTGTATCGAGTTTTGTTCCACGAATATTGAACGTGCCTCCTACTTTTGCGGTCAAGATAGCAGGATTAAAATCTGAAAATACGAGCTCAGTACTCTCTGTAACCTCATAATTAAACCAATTTGCCTCTTTAGATTGCCTTAAAACATATTCGCCATTTTTAATACGTACATCGTATTTTCCTACTGGCATATTGGTAGGCAGATAAAAATAAATACCATAGCTCTGAAAAGGGGCCACTCCAGTACCTTTACCAAAATAAACAATCTCACAATCGTATTCAGTAGTTTGGTCTGCCGCCGAAACCAGATATACTCTGGTTTGTTCCAAATTAAACCAAAAATTATCCGTAGCTATAGCTCCGCCACCGCCATTAACAGCTATCCATCCTCCTAATTTCCCTGAAGTTCCAAGTCCAAATGTTTTAGGCTGGGGCTGACGAAAATCGACTTGCAGGGTATATTGCCTGCTGGTACCCGCCTCAGATGTTACTGTATATTTTTGGCCGTTTTTAAATGGTATTTCAACAGCTGATTTAGGGCTTATTACCGCTTTATCTGCCAATACTATATTTGGAATAATAGTTTGCGGCATCTCATGATAACTCACCCATACTATTTTAATAGTATCATTGACTATGGCGGCCTGCATAGGCGCCTGGTCTGCATGTTCCTGTATGGTAAAACTTTTTATATAGGCATCACCAGACACATAGGTTATATCACCTGGAATGTCATTATACACTGTGTTATATTCGGTATCGCACGAAGTCATAACTGCTAAAGCAGCAACACAAACAGCTAAAAAGGACAAAAAGCTGTTTTTATATTGATTTTGTTTCATTTTATATTTTATAAAGGTTTATTGTTTTTAATGTTTCTTTTATATTTTGAAACTAATAATTATTTAAAGTGATGATAACTATTTGTGCCACACATCTTCTGCCTGGTATAACGTAATGTAAAAAAATAAAACACGATCTACTTACACATCTAACAGATAAGCAATTACTAAATTATACACCAATCACATTCTGTGACAGTAATTAAACTTTCTGAAAAATCTTTTTAATGTCTTTAAAAAGATCCTTTTACAGTTATAAATAACTGAAATAAATCAAAAAAAAAGCAGGGCAGTCTTTTTTTTATTATACTTGCAGCCTAAAACTATAAGCCTGTTTTTTTTAAAACTATCGGGCGGCGGTTTGCTAAACTTTTTTGCCCGAATGCCAGTTCGGGCATTTTATATTACAATACTTTGGTGTAAGTATAGCTCACAGTACCAAAAACAGAAGCACCATGCGTAGGTACTATACTTGTTATTTCTACCAGATAAGCTTCAGTTATACTTCCATCTGTTTTGGTTGGATTAGAATATGCTGTAGCAGCGCTAAGGCTCTCGTCTTTCCAAATCACTACTTTTTTAGTAATAGTGATAACACGGGTGCTGGAATCATAATTATAATAGCCTAAACCAAAGTTTAATCCATAAGCTGAACCATCAGCTCCTAGAGTATTTTCTGGTATAAAAGTGCCGCAGGAAGGATCAGTTCCAATGTTTGCTGCACTTGAATTTTTTACAGTAATAGCAGAAGCTATAGCACTCCAGCCGCTTGTACAGGTATACGAAGGGGCTACAACACCGGCATACCAGCCTGACGAAGTGGGACGGAATCCGCTTCCATAGATACCCTCAAACTGCACATTTGCTGTCCCTATGACTTTTGCAGTTGGGGTCCAGGCGCAATAGTTTCCTGTAAGTCCCCCTGTAACTCGGTTAACAACTGCATTACCAGATACTGGAGTACAATCGGCAGCTAATAAGCCGGCTGATTTGCCCGTCAATTTAGACGGACCGCTTACTGATGGCTCATAGGATAAGGTGCTGCCCTTTACCAAAACATCATCATTGCTTTCTGAGTTCTGATCGCACGAAACAAAGAACACAGCGGTCATTAAAGTCATTGATAGAATTAATTTTTTCATAATTTTAAAATTTATAATTAAATGATTATTTAAAATACCACCCGATAGTTTAATTTTTTATTGAAAGGTCACAGGAAAGGTCATTCTTTTAGTAATGCCGTAACTTTCAAGCTGCAACCAGTATTTTTTTTGTTTGTCTGCAATAAATGCATTATAATCAGCCAGATTAGGAATTACAGCTTGAAATCTTAAACTCATGCTGGCACTATTGAGTTCATCCATAGTATAGTTCCATACTTTGCTGCCATTTTCATCAGTGAGGTATAATTTAGTTACTGAGCCAGATACCAGTAAATTACCTCCCGTTACTGTTATAATGGAGCCTAACTTTTGCGTGCTGCTTTCGGTTGAGAGCTCATCCAATACCATATCAGGGTATTGTACCACCACATTTAGCTTATATTTAGCCGTAGTGCCATCTGCCGCTGTTACAGTATATTCAAATGGGGCTGCACTAAACACCGGTACAAGCTCAGTGGCTTTAGGTGAAATAGTAGTGCCCTGGGGCAGTTCAATGGCAACTTGCATAAACTCCAGCTGGTAATACGCTGGTAAATAAGTGGTAATGGTTTTGGCGTCATGATCTACGGCACTGTAAATAGCCTGTTTTTCACCCGGGTTCGTTATCTTATAGCTCAGAATTTTGTTTTTACTCTGGTCAGTAATTATTTCGTTAACATTTTCACCTTTTCGGTCTTCATAAATGTCTTCTTCCTTGGTACAGCTCCATAAACAGATCCCCCAAATGGTAAAAAACACGTAACGGATTAATTTAGTATTCATTTTATATATTTATTTAGACTTAATAAAAACAAATTTTGACGTTTATATCCTAAAAAAACAAATGTATTTGTCTTTTAAAAAATATTAAAACGGCTTATTTTAAAGGTTTTTTACTGGATTTATTTCTTGATTTCGAATTTCGTACTCCCCTTCGGTACAAGAACATATTCAAAACTAAAAAACATTTTAGGTGCAGCTCTTGTAAAATTTTCGCGTTTAAAAATATCTTTGTAAACAGAAATCATTTTTATTTTGGCATAATCACCTTTGGCAGTTTTCACAATTATGGTACGGGCAGGTATTGTTTTGCCTTTACTCAGAATAAGCGGATCTCCCAGAGCGTATGCAATATGCCTGTTCTCGTAGGCACCATCCCTTACAAGATCACCGTCAAAATCGTAGAAATACCAGCCTTTTCCTACTCCAAAACTGCCGCTTTCATCGGTTCCGTATATCTCCTTATCGGTTTTGAATAAATTGTCTGCCGGAATGGCTGTTACCTCATCAAAAGGCTGTTCTACAATATAGATGCCCCCTGCGGCGGCGGTTCCTGCACCAAAATTACCGCTATTTGCCCCATTGTTTCCTGACATAAAGCTGCTGTATAATCCGCTGAAAGCTAGATCCCATCCCGTAGTTTTTCTATACTTACTATCTATCTCTTTGTTATCAGCCAGGCTGTAATATAAAATGCTCTTGTCTTCATACTGATTGCCGTCTGCAAGGGTATACCCAAAGTTCTCTACCCTGATTACCTTGTTGTAATTAGTGGCTGCAGCTGGCGGAACATCGTCAATAATTGGCTCCGAAGTACCACTGTCACTGGAACAGGATGTTAAGAAGATGATACTGAAAAAAGACAATAACAATGCTTTTGACATTACATTCTTTTCAAAATTATTTTTCATTTTCATTTGGTTTTTAAATTTTTACTTCCATCGGTTTGTACAAAATATCTAAATGTAAGATAAGGCGCCGGCCAATTCAGATTGGTTACCGTCGGCGGATTGCCCTGGTAAGCGTTAATGAGTTCCAGTTTTGCATACTTTCCGTCAGGGAGCTGTATAACGTAGGTCCTGTTTTTAATAGCTATCATAATATGGCTGTCCAGACTGTAGAAAAACCATCCATTGGCGCTCTCATTTACTGCCCATCCAATTTTATTGATTTCGCTGGCAGCAAACTCCTGGTCTGATGGTGCAGCGTCAACCTCAGCATACGGCTTGTCTATTTTCACTACCGAACTGGTAGCAGTACCGCCATATCCGGGATTAAATTCATAACTTCCTTTATTCACGTAAACCTCACTGTTATAAGGCCCTGTAAAAGCAATGTCCCAATCCTTAGTTTTTAAATATTGGGCTGAATCTGCAGCATTGCGGATCCATATCTGCCTTCTATCGCTGAATCGAAAAAGAAAAGTATCAAATCCTTTTTTTGTTTTCCCTGGAGTTTGTCCGCTCATAGAGCCATTTGTATCACCGGCCAGATCACGGATTAGTGTGCTTTTACCGTCTTCAAGCCCTTCCCAGGCATCTCCTTCTTCGTTATTGCTGCAGGAGGTAATTACCAGCAAAACCAGTAGTACAAGCAGCTGTATGTTTATAATTTTCATAGTTTTTATAGTTTTCATTTTCTCATTTATTCCTTTATTTATGGTGATTACACAGGTTTAATATTTATTTCCTATTTTTATTCTTTATAAAATCGGTATTTAAGTCCCAATAGCACTACCCGCCCGGGTTGTCCGGGCATGAGCCTGTCTGTATAGTTCATGATATTATCCGCAGTAAGCTGAACACTTAGGCGCTGTTTGAGCAGTTTCTTTTCTATTGCTGCATTGACTAAAAAATGTCCGGCTACAAAAATGTCGTACTGGTCAAGAAAGCGATTATTGTTATTGTCTACAAAACCGTACTTGCCGCGGTAATTGACCCTAACATTAGCACTGATGTCCCAAGGAATGTAACTGTAGGATGCACGCAGGTTTGCCATGTGGCGCGAACGGTTTTCTATGCCGTAATAATCCGACAACTTAGACCTGCGAAACAGCCCTGTGGCATTGTCCCGAATGGAGGCATAAGCTCCCGTTCCATTGCTTATGCTGTCCATAACCCCTCTGTCTTTGGCTATAAGGTACTGGTATCCCGCACTAAGATCTAATCCGGAAAGAGGACTTACGGACATTGATGCTTCTAATCCGGTATTGAAAGATTTCGGTAAATTCTGGTAGGTATAAATATCTCGTACATTAGTTCCTGTCGCAACACGTATACTATTGATCTGGTTTGAAATTTTATGATAAAATGCATTGATATCAACTTTGATATTCTTCTTGGGTTCGTAAGTAAAACCACCATTGAATGAAAGCGATTTCTCTGCCTGCAGGTTTTGGTCCAGCTGGTTTACCAGATATTCTCTTACTTCGCTGATCTGCCCGTTATTTTTCATTTCTTCCAGAGTCTCTCGCAGGATTTCTGAACCTATAACCAGATAATTAGCTACGGGGTTCATAAATACCTGATAGCGCTGGCGATAATCAGGAGTCTTAAAACCACTTCCCAAGGAAATTTTTAGGGTAAGTTTTGGAATAATATGGTACTGTAACCCCAGGCTTGGATTGAGCTTACCGCCGTAGCTGCTATGGTGGTCATAGCGAAACCCGCCGACCGCTTCAAGCTTATCGTTCATTTTCCAGTCACCCTGCAGGTACGCAAAGCCGCTCCACATCCCACCCGGTGCATTAAAATTCCGGTTGTCCATTTGTTCTGTACTACCGCCTAATCCTCCGGTAAATTTCAAATTAGTGGTTCCCGCATAAGAAAATTGCTGTTCAAAGCGATGCAGCGTCTGAGCAAATTTTTCTGCACTGGCCTGTGAACCGCTTTCCTGCCATAATATACTCATATCAGATTCATAGCGGGTCAGATAATAACGGCTCATACTTCGAAGACCACTATCAAAATTAATGTCATAAGTAACTGAAACATTAAGGTCTGTAATATCCTGGCTGTCTGCTGCTGAATTTTGATTTCCTTTACTTCCAAATATCTGCTCCATAAAGGACTTACGAAGCGCATATCTGCCTGAAGTACCTAAAGTGCTGTTTTCTGTCAGGCGATATCGCACCCGGCCCTGCAGGGTATAATCATCATAAGGCGGTGCTGTAGTGCCGGCAGCCATGAAATTTGGATCCGTATTGAAACCATCCGTACGGTAATAGTTAGCCGATATATTAGCGGAGCCCCTTTGGTGATGGAATGGAGTTTCTCCCTCTAGTGTTGCATCCACAATATGGAGTGAACCATAACGTAAAGAGGCTAAAGCCTGGGGCTGAAATGCTCCGTGACGGGTAACAATATTTATAGCTCCACCTAATGCTTCGCTTCCAAAAAGACAGGAAGAAGCTCCTTTGATGATTTCGATTCTCTCGATATTGCTCACACTGATGCGGGAAAGATCAAAATTGCCGCCATTTCGTCCCACCATAGGCTGGCCGTCGATAAGGATCATAACATAATCGCTTCCAAAACCCTGCATCTGCACTCCTACCGCTCTTGCACCACCGCCAATATCATTGACTACAGCAATACCTGTTTGTTCTTTTAATACTTCGTCCAGCCTCCGGCTGCCCATCTTGGCAATAGTTTCTTTAGTTATAACGGTAACAGGCATGGCACTGCGTTGAATGTCCAGTAAATTATCTGCTTTCGTTTCCTTGCCATACACCGTTACCTGTTCCAAAGCATTTTCTTCTTCTTCTAAAGTAATTTTGATATTGTTTTTTTTATCTGCTTCAATCAGAACATTGTTTTGGTAATCTTTGTATCCGAGGTAAGAAACTATAAAAGTATACTCGCCTGCAATAATATTTTTAAACGTAAAGTATCCGTTTTTGTCTGTCTGCGCCTGATGCATATCGGGTTGTAAAATAAGGTTTGCACCAGTAACAGGCAAACCCTTTTTATCTGTTATTTTTCCTGCAAGGCTTCCTCTTATTACCATTTGTGCTTGAATTATAAAAGGAAATAGCAGCAATGAAAACAAAAAATAAAGAGGTTTTATAGTGCTGAATTTCAATTTTAAAGAGTGTTTATTATTTTTATTCATTCTAAACAAGAATTATTTTACAATATTAGGCATAAGAGTCGGTAGAAGGTTTGTTCCATCCGTTTTTTCTTTTGTTCTATCTGTTTTATTTTTTGTTCAATCCGTTTTTTATTTACCGTTTGGCTTGAAGTTCATACTCAAGCATAATGTTTTAATACAAATTCAAATAATTGATTATCAAAGACATAAATCCTATTAAGCAGGTAGCGATAGGGAAATTTTTATTTGTTCAATTCGTTTATTACTGAATATTCTTATTTGTATTTAGATTAATTAAATAGTTCTTTTGCATTGAAAAATGATCAATAACGCTAACTATTTATCTATTAAAACCTATAGAAATGAAGATGAGAATTTGGGAAATTCAGCTCCTTGGTAGCATATTATTTTTTTGTTCATTCCTTACTTATGCCCAGCCTAAGCGTATCATTACATTAGATGGTGCCATAACCGAGACAGTTGTTGATCTTGGTTTTGAAAAACAAATTATTGCCGTGGATGTTACCAGCGAATTTCCACAGTTCATAAAAAAACTTCCTAAGGTTAGTAAAAATCGTTCAGTTTCTGCTGAAGGCTTAATGGCATTTCGTCCTGATTTAATTATTGCTCCTTATGGTGATGTACCTTATGGGGTTATCCAGTCTTTAAAAGCGGCAGGTATCAGGTTTGTTGCAGTCAAGCAGGAATATACAGTAAAAGGAGCATTACAATTTATTCGCGAAGTGGGTATCGCACTTGGAGAGAAAGAGAAGGGAAATAAACTGGCTTTGGATACTGGGCAGCGTATTGATAAAGTACTGCAGACAGTGAAAAAAAATAAAAAAAAACCCAAAGTACTCTTTATATATGCCAGAGGAACCGGAACCATGACTGTAGCAGGAAAAGGCAGCAACATGGATGCCATCATTACACTGGCCGGAGGACGTAATGCCATACAGGAATTTAACCGATACAAAACCTATAGTACAGAAGCGCTCGTAAATGCTAATCCTGATGTCCTGTTTCTCTTCGATTTTGGAATGGAGAGTCTTGGCGGCAGCAGCGGATTATTTAAAATGCCGGGAGTAGCTTATACCAATGCCGGAAAAAATAAAAGAATAGCAGCTATGGATGGTCCATTGATGATCAATTTCTCAACCAGGCTGGATCAGGCAATATTGGCACTGCACCAGGAATTTATAAAAGTGAAATAAAGTAATGACAAATAAAAAAACAATATATACCTGCCTGACTCTGGGCCTTTTTGTTGTTGTGGTATTTTCTCTAGGTTTGGGGGCAATGAATATTCCAGTTTTAGATGTAATTAGTATACTGGCAAAAAGGATAGGAATTATAGACTACACACTTAATGATGATCTGGCAGAAAATGTACTGCTGCATGTACGGCTCCCTCGAATAGTATTGGGATTATTGGTAGGTGCTGCTTTAGGGATATCGGGAGCTGCCGTACAGGGTATTTTTCGAAATCCGTTAGCCGAACCGGGATTAATCGGAATTTCAGCAGGTGCTTCCCTATTTGCAGTTTTAATAATTGGGATGGAATCCTTTGTGCTTTTCTCTCTAAGTGAGCTTTTAGGATTCTATCTTCTTGCATTTGGGGCTTTTACCGGGGCTGGATTTGCTGCAATGTTAGTCTATCAGTTTTCCAGGACAGATGGAAAACCCAATGTAGCCACTATGCTGCTGGCAGGTATAGCGATAAATGCCCTGGCAGGTGCACTCACTGGATTGCTCACTTATACAGCAGATGAACAGCAACTGCGAACCATTACCTTCTGGATGCTTGGCAGTCTGGGCGGAGCAAATTGGGACATGATTATGGGCATTACACCCTTTATTCTCATTCCGGTATTTTTATTGCCATTATACGGTAAAGGATTGAATTTATTTGCAATCGGTGAACACCAGGCAGAACAAATTGGCATGAACCCCGGAAAAATCAAAAACAGGGTGGTGATCCTTTCGACTTTGGCAGTCGGTGCATGTGTATCAGTAACAGGAATTATTGGTTTTGTGGGATTATTAGTTCCTCATATTATTCGTTTAATAGGAGGAGCTGACCATAGACTGGTTTTGCCGGCATCGGCACTTTTAGGGGCCGTTGTGCTTACCGTGTCAGATATGCTGGCAAGAATATTGGTTGCCCCAGTTGAGCTGCCGATCGGCGTCATTACTGCGCTTTTGGGAGCTCCTGTATTCCTATATATATTATATAAGGACAAAAAGAAAATATTGCAATAATTACTATTAAGGAAAATCTATGTTAAGAGTAGAATCAATTAGTTATAAAATCAATAACAGACATTTACTGAAAGATATTACGTTCAGCATTCGCAAAGGAGAAATGGTGGCCATACTTGGAGCCAATGGAGCTGGAAAATCTACACTTATGAAAATACTTTGCAGGGAAAAACAACCCTCGGAAGGACGTGTAGTTTATGATGGTAAAAACTTAAACGAGTATTCTGCAAAAGAACTTGCCGGTAAGCGCGCTACATTGTACCAGCAGAATACGGTAAGCCTGGCCTTTACGGTTCAGGAAATTGTATTGATGGGACGTTACGCCAAAGAAACAGATAATGCCGCTTTAGCCAATCAGCTTGCGCTGAAAGAAACTATGGAAATTTGCGGAATAAGCCATCTGGCAGAACGGTCGATGCTGACGCTCTCTGGTGGAGAGCAGCAGCGCGTACACCTTGCAAGGGTGCTGTCTCAAGTCTGGGACAATAAAGATGCCTTATTATTATTGGATGAGCCTATCTCTAATATGGATATGTTATATCAGCACCAAACTCTGGCAATAGCCAATGCACTATCCAAAAAAGGTTTTATGGTGGTATGTGTACTGCACGAAATTAATCTGGCCGCACAATATGCCGACCGTGTTATTATGCTCAAAGGAGGCAGAAAATGGTGGGATGGTACTCCTGAAGAAGTATTGACGAGCCGAAATATATTTACTGCATTTGGTGTTCATACCCAGGTACAGACTGACCCTAGGACTCTAATTACGCAAATTGCCCCAGACTGCTTAAAGCTGGATGCGGCAGTATTCAACTCTAATCTGGCAGCGGCTTATAATACGCGCTCACTTAAAGAACGTTTTATTTCATATCGCGATGAGTATCCCGCCAAACCTTTATGGCAGATAGCAGAAACTTTGGGTGTTACCCAGGCAGAATTAATGTTTTTGGGACTAAGCGAAAATGTAATTTTATTGCGTCCTGAAATGAATGCGATACTAAAGCGGATAGAAGGATTAGGTCTGGTTAAAGCAGTCACTTATAACCAGCACTGCCAAACAGAACGAATAGGTGTCTACCGAAACTTTTCAAAAGAAGGATATACAACTCTTTTTCTGGGAGAAGACATTGACCTGCGGATTTTTGCAGCCAGATGGAAGATTGCTTTGGCCGTAGAAGATAAAGGAAAAGAAAGCTTACAGTTTTTTGATGCTAACGGAAAGGCCGTACATCAAATTTACCTGACAGGAGGCAGCTACAGGAAGGTTTATTTTGATCTGATAAAGGAGTTTAAGCAGAAACATCAGTCCGCTCCTACAATAGAAAAGACCATAAACAAACATATGGAGGAAAAACGGGATGCCGAAATTGATATCAGCGATTTTCATCAAGCCTGGAATAATATGTCCGATACACATGAATTCCATGGTTTGGTAAGCCGTTTTGGATTAACGCGTACCCAGGCATTACGGCTGGCCCCGCCAAGCAGGGCAGTACAGGTAAGCTTGGAATCTTTCCGTCGCACCGTTATACATTGTTCGCACATCAAAGTTCCCATAATGATGTTTACGGCCAATGAAGGCTGTGTCCAAATTAACACCGGACAATTAGCTGATGTTAACAGCAATGGTCCATGGCTGAATCTTTCAGAAAGATCCGGGGGGGAAACCAAACTTAATGAAGATGCCGTGCATAGTGTCTGGCATGTTGTTAAACCAACTGCAGATGGTGAGGTTAATTCTTTAGAATTGTATGGTGCAAATGGCGATATGATTGTTCAGTTCTTTGGCGAACGAAAACCCGGTATTGCGGAATTGGAAAGCTGGAAAAAGGTATTAACCAACAGTCTGGGGTAAAAACATCCCGACTAGAGTCTGACTTCGCTTGGAGGTAATCCATAATAGCGTTTAAAAGCATTGGTAAAACTGGCCTGGTGTTTAAAACCAACCATTGTGCCCACTTCATACATATTGTTTTTCTTTTCTTCTGTAATGAGCCTGCGGGCCTCTACCATACGAATACGGGTAATGAAATCATAAATGGTAGTGCCGAAATATTTCTTAAAACCGGTACGCATTTTAGATTCATTGATCAATGCCGATCTGGCAAGCTCTTTTTGCGTAGGCGGATTTACATAATTTCGTTCTAATAATTCCCGTACTGTTTCGAGTTTTTCTATATCCTCTTCATGCAAGACTTCCTTATCATTGTGGAGATACTGGCCAAATTGCTCTAACTGGAACATGATCAACTCCATAATCCTGGTATCGATAAACATTCTTTTCAGATGACCTTCCTGCTTGCAATCTTTGATGCTGTTGATCGAATGACGCATTTCCGGGGTGACATATAAATCTCCTTCAATAAACGAAGTGCTGATACCTTTTTCCATCTGCCGCATAAAATCTTCATGCAAGGGAGATGCTGTGTCAACTAAATTGAAATAATAATCTTTAGAGAGTACAATAAGAAAATAGATGTACTCTAATTCAGGCTTAATTTCATGAGACTCTTTTCCAGAAGGAATATAACGGATATTATGGTGGCTGTGCCCGTAGCTACTCCCCTTAACAGCATTGTTATTTTTTTCTTTGCTAAAAATGAATTGGCACGCAATCGCGTCCCCATCTACTTCGGATTCTATTTTCACCTTTTCACTAAAACTCATTTCAGAATGTAACAAGAACATACCATTAGTAGATATCTGATAATTTTTCATATCAACCGGCGAGTGCTTAATACTTATTTGTCGTTCAGACAGGCGATGACCCGCCACATATTTTTCCGGGATTTCTTCCAGAAAAAGCCATTCGTTATAATTTTCTATTTTCGCACGGATTAACATTTTCTCTTGTTTTTTATACTGAAACTATCATAAGTGTAAGCACTACAAATATATTCTTTTTATTTATAAACATTCTAAATAATGAAATTTTTATTTTTTAATACTTCGCCATTTCTGGTTTTTTATAAACGATTTTAATAACATAAAATCTTAATTCTTACATATAGAATCAATCCAATGCAAGCTTCCAATCCGTAAAAAATTTCAGCTCTCTGGCAGTATGTACCAAAACCTTGTCAAGTTTTTTTTGTAACACCCGGTGCAGGAACAAATCGAACAATACATCCCATAATACCCACTTGAGTTTAAATTGATAATGGGAATGCACATTTGTTATTACGTTTTCCAAATCAGAAAAAGCAAAATGACAATCAATAGATTCTAATCCGTTAAAACAGCGTGAGCTGAAACCCTCTATATGCACCGAGAAAGAAACTTCGGGGACAATAGCTGACAATTGGCATCTTGCCGTAGAGAAATCCTCAAAATATATTAGCCGCACGCTTCCCGGCTGTGCCGATGTTGTCTTAAAAAAACCTGACTTGATATCGGGAAAAACCCAAAAACCTTTGCAGATCTCAAGCAGGTTAAGCGAAAAAAAATACGGGAATACTTCCCGGCAGGGAAGCGGAACACGTACAAATGAATGCACTTCTTTCTTCATCGAAATAGTTTGCTTTTTTAGTTAATACTCAAACCCCTAAATTGCATGTTCTCTGCTGTGCGCTGCAAAAAGGCATCTATATTTTTACTGATCATCTCTTTCGCGAAAGCCTCAAAAATTAATGCCCATAATCCTGATCGAAACCTAAAATCATATTTGCAGCTGATTCTGCTCCCTGTATTTCCAGGGCCTTCTGAAAAATTAAACGAGTATTCAATGCTGTAGAGGCCTTTAAATCGGAGAGAACTGAAATGATAAACTACTGCCGAAAAAGATAATCCCGGAAAAAAAGTATTGATTTTCCTGACAGCCGAAGAACCATCTTTAAAATAAATCCAGTGCTGATGACCAGCCTTAAAGTACTCTTTTTTAGGTTCAGCATAATCAAAACCGCCTAAATAAGGAAAATCTCTGAAAATTTTCAGATGATCAAGCTCAAAATAAGCCTCAAACACCAATGGCAGAGGTGCCTGCAGGATGATGCCGCAATGAATGGTCTGAGTCTTCAAAATATCTTATTTTATAGCAGGTTCAGGATTTGCATACCTCGAAATTCTATAAAGGCGATTCGCATCACAGCTGCAAGTATAGTGCAATGTTATAAAATTTTACTATATTTAAAACAGGCGCTTTACCCAAGGTAACCTATTTTTCCTCATTGGAACAAACGCAAAATTTTTATATGAGCTCAAAGTTGTATAACTTGCCACTATTACTTCGTAAACTGGAAGTTAGAGAGGGGTATCACTTATTTAAACCCTGTTGTTGTATTTTTTTATGCGATAAAAACGACACTTTTTCCTAATTTATGATACAATGATTATTGTAATTAGTATTTTTATTTAACACCTATTGTAATGAAATACAGACAGGTAACTATAAATAAATCAAAATGAACCCACTTATAAAAAAATTTAAGCAGTACGGACCTTTAAGTACTGAAATCGAAAAGGAACTGGCCAGCAGAATCAAATGCCAGACCAGGCCAAAAGGGGATTTTTTTCTAAAGCAGGGCCAAATCGTCTCCAGTTTGTTTATTTTGGAAACAGGATTGGTGCGTTCCTTCTACATGGTGGAAGACCGTGAAATTGTTTCATGGTTTGGATTTGAAAATATTATTTTAGGATCAATATTGCCTCTTTTCTGCAAGCTCCCATCTGCTGAGAATATTCAATTCTTAGAAAAATCTACTATTTATTATATTGATAGTAATGATCTGAATGAATTTTACAGAAAATATGAACAAATGAATACTATTGGCAGAATTATGACCGAGGAATACTGCCAGATTCTCGAAGAGCGCGTAATGTCACTTCAGACACAGTCTGCAGAGGAACGCTATACGAGTTTATTGGCCTATCAGCCTGATGCCATACAAAGAATTTCCCTGGGACATATTGCTTCTTATCTAGGCATTAAACAGGAAACGCTGAGCCGAATAAGAAAAAAATAACAGATTTTGACTTTTGTCAAAAAAACAATTAAAAATACGGTTTTCCTTTGCACAATAATATTAAACATTGTAGAAATGAAACCAAAAATTATTTGCCATATGATGAGTTCGGTTGACGGACGATTATTTCCTGAAAGATACACTCTGCCTTTCGATGGAAAGGACTTGTTTGATGTTGTGGGCCGGTACTTTGAAGTCAGTTACAAACTCAATGGAGATGCTGTAATTATGGGAAGAAGTACTTTGCAGAAATACTTTATTTCGGGTATATTTGAAAATAAAAATTACACTGCAGCTATCAATCCTATAACTTTTATCGGCGATAGGAGTTCGGAAAAAAACATGATTGTTATCGATTCGTCAGGAAAAACATCATACAAGGACAAAAATGGCGTCGAAGATAATATCATAGCCGTATTAAGTGAAAAAGTTTCAGACCAATATCTTTCTCATTTGCAAAAACATGGTGTCTCTTATGTTTTTGCAGGAGAAAAAGGAGATGATATTGCAAAGGCAATGGAAGTTTTAGCAGCAGAATTTGGTCTTAAGAATATCATCCTTGAAGGCGGTGGGATTATCAATGGCATTTTTCTTAAGGCAGGTCTAATTGACGAACTTAGTCTTATGATTTATCCTGGCATAGATGGTCTTTCAGGTACTCCCAGTATATTTGAGTACATAGGAAATGAAGGGGAAAAACCTGCACATGGACAATCTCTCGAGCATATTTCGACTGAATTACTGCCAGATGGTATCGTTTGGATTCGTTATAACTTTGATAAAAAATTAGATAAATGATTTTGACTTTTGTCAAAAAAAAAACTCAAAATATCAACTTCCTTTGCATAATAAAATTAAAACAACTATGATATTAGTAACAGGAGCATCAGGACATTTAGGAACTGCGGTAATTGAAAACCTATTAAAAAAAGTTCCTTCCAAAGACATTTCGGTTTTGCTAAGAAATAAAAGCAAGGCAAAACCATTTGAAGACAAAGGAATCAGAGCATTTATAGGAGACTATGCAGATAAAGAAGCCCTTCTAAAAGCCCTTAAGGGTGTTAAGAAATTATTATTGATAAGCAGCGCCAGCCCGGATGCTTTACAGGAACATAAAAATGTAATTGATGCTGCTAAAGAATCGGGCATCGATCATATTTTTTATACCAGCGGCGCTTTGAATAAAAATGTAAAAGAATCGAAGTTAGGCCCATTAACTGATTCTTACGCTACAACAGAAAATTATATCTTTGAGAGCAGTTTAAACTATACGATCTTTCAAAACGGACTGTATGCTGAGACTCTGCCATTCTTTATTGGAGAGCAGGTTTTAGAAACCGGTATTTATTTTCCGGCTGGAAGTGCAAAAGCCTCTTTTGCTAAAAGGGCAGAAATGGGAGAAGCCATTGCAAATGTTTTATCAGAAGAGGGACATGAGAATAAAACTTATGTACTAAACGGGCTTAGTTCGCATTCCTTTTCAGAAATTGCTCAAATCCTTTCGGAACTCTCAGGGAATGAAATATCTTACCAAAGTCCGCAGCCGGATCAATACGAAAACCAATTAAAAGAGTATGGTGTGGGTGCTGAGGATATCTATTTTTCGTTATTGCTGGCAGCCATTATAGAAAACAATGAATATGATATTGCGGCTTCCGATTTAGAGGAATTACTTGGCCGGAAACCCACCGACCTAAGAACATATCTTAAAGAAACTTTTTTATCCTAAATAGTATGAAATATTTATTTCTAGCAGCAGCAATTGTATTTGAAGTTATTGGCTCAAGTTTTATGAAAGCAACAGATGGTTTTACCAAATGGCTGCCTTCTAGCATTGTAATAGCAGCATATGTTACCTGTTTTTATTTTTTGTCATTAGCCCTTAAATATATTCCGCTGGGTGTGGCATATGCAATCTGGGGAGGGCTTGGAATTGTACTGACCGCAGCCGTTTCTGTTTTTGTATTGAAGCAAAAACTAGACCTTCCTGCCGTCATTGGAATAATCCTAATTGTTGCAGGAGTTTTTGTAATGAATTTCTTTTCAAAGACAACACATTAAGAAACAGTTTTTGCTGCTTACAGTTTTATTAAAATTGCAAACACTTTTGCTTCCACTATTTTTTATCGGCCAATCCAGCATATTGCAGCAAACAAGATTTATAATGAGACCATCCGAAGTTATTTAATTATTAAGATCGTTTTAAACTTTGGTTTGATTTTTTCCTTTTCTAAATTACGAATGAATCCAAAAACATAAAAATGAACAAGAAAAACCTAACTCTAATCCTCCTATCACTGATTATATTTAGTTCCTGCAGTAATAAGGAAAAACAGGATCAAAATAAGACCGAAAAATACAGTAAGAAAACGGAAATCTCCTCATTAATCGGTAAAAAAGCCATACTGACATATACTGAGTTTAAAGCAGAAGTAAATTATATCTCGGACACCGAGATTCATTGGAAAACGACTGACTCAAAAGGGGTTTTGACAGACGGGTATGAGAAAATAAGTTATAAGAGGCTAAATGAAAATTTGTATTTTTTAAATTGGATAGAAAAGGACGGATATACTGTAAGTCAGATCATAGACACTAAAAATAAAACTGTAAATACATTTGCTAGTTTTAACGATGATAAAAGTTTAAGG
This sequence comes from Flavobacterium calami, assembly GCF_038290035.1. Lineage (NCBI taxonomy): Bacteria > Pseudomonadati > Bacteroidota > Flavobacteriia > Flavobacteriales > Flavobacteriaceae > Flavobacterium > Flavobacterium calami. Next base: position 179,268 of record NZ_JBBYHS010000009.1, on the reverse strand, counting down.
GGAAAAAGAAACAGTGCATTCCTGCTGGGGAAATTTGAAATCATAGAATAGGGATTTCTTTTAAGATTAGTTCGCACAGAGTAAAATCCGGCACTTGTTTTTTTAATGAAAGCCAAGAAGTCGCTTCAAAAATGAGGCGCCTTCTTGGCTCTTTTGTTAGCTCGGAATTTAAAATGCTGAAGTTATTTTTAAATCAATTGCAAACTATATAAATCCTCCATTATTGAAAATAGAATAAAAAAAGAGCTGTTGGCAAAACAGCTCTTTTGGTTTTTCAAAAAAATTTATAAAATATACTAATTTATATTTATAGAAATAAAACTAAGAAAAACCTTTTTTACCCGATCCAGAGTAAAAAACAGCTACTCCAGACAAAACCACTGTTTTATATCGCTGCCAATGGCATCCTCCATTGCCAGACTGTCAAACTCATTGGTACAGGGATTGTACTGGTAGGCGTTCTGCCATTCATCATAATAAAAAGCAATTTTCTGAACGGCACTGCAGATAAACAGCAAATCCTCATTGGACATCGTCGGATGCAGTGAGATACGCACCCAACCAGGTTTTTGACTAAGGTCTTTTTCGAGTATGCCTTGTGTTATTGCTTTTGAATCTTCCACGTTTATATCCAAAAGGCTGTGTGCGTAGGTACTCGCACAGGACCATCCTCCCCTGACCTGAATTCCAAAGCGGTCATTTAAAAGCCTGACAATTAAATTATAATGAATGTCTTCAATGGTAAAGGAAACGCAGCCGATCCTCTCGGCTTTGATATCCCCTAAGATAGTCAGACCGTCAATTTTCTTAAGCTCGTAATAACAAAGGTTTATCAGTTCTTTTTCTCTTTGCTGCATCTTGTCGATACCCATCTGCTCTTTGAGCTCCAGGCACAAGGCAGTACGCATGACCTGAAGAAATCCAGGGGTTCCGCCGTCTTCCTTTACTTCTATGTCATCACTGTAATGATATCCTCCCCACGGATCGGTGTATTTTACATTTCCTCCTCCGGGATTATCAGGGAAATTGGATTTATACAATTTCTCATTAAAAACCAGAACTCCGCATGTTCCCGGCCCTCCCAAAAATTTATGGGGTGAGAAAAAAACAGCATCCAGCTGCATCAGCGGATCTGCCGGATGCATATCCATCTTGACATAAGGCGCAGAGGCCGCGAAATCAACCATGCAGATTCCTCCATGCTGATGCATGAGTTTAGCCAGTTCATGATAAGGCGTTATGATGCCCGTCACATTGGAACAGGCCGTAAAAGACCCGATTTTGAATCTTCTCTTTGCATACTTTTTTAAGGCAATTGACAATATCTCAGGGTTCACAAGATTATGCTCATCACCGGGCAGTACCACTACATCTGCAATGGTTTCATACCAGGGCACCTGATTGGAATGATGCTCCATATGGGTAATAAAAACGACCGGACGTTCCTCATCATAATCAAGTCTGACATTATATATATTATCTGCAGAACGAAGTCCCATGATACGCTGCAGTTTATTTAAAGCTGCTGTCATTCCTGTACCAGTAGTTACCAGACAGTCTGACGGGCCCGCATTAACATGCTTTTTAATAAGATCCCTGGCATACCGATACGCATAAGTGGTAGCCTTGCCTGTCTCACTGGAAAAAGAATGCGTATTGGCGATCATGGGACCGACTTTATTTTGCATAATATCCTCAATCGGCTCATAAAGTCTGCCGCTTGCAATCCAGTCCGCATACAATAAATCCTGTTTTCCGTACATGGATACAAAACTATGACTCCGGCCGATTACCTTTGTCCTAAACCTGTTGAAATATTCTTCCAACTGTATTGGGTTATTATTCTTCACTATTGTGTTCATTACTTTTATATCTTTTTTGACAGCTTATTTTCTTTTTAATCTCTGATACCGCTAAAGAGACGGCTTATATAATTTGCCATAGAGTTCTGCCGTCTGATATCAGAAAGCAAAAAAAGAGCTGCTGGCAATAACAGCTCTTTTAAAGGTCTTTCAGAAAATCTACAAAAACTTACTAATTCATATTTATAAAATAAAACTAGAAAAACCTTTTATTTCTTTATAATCTTGTTTAAATTATATGCTGTTATTGCTAATTGGTGTTCTTTTCTTTAGATTTCATAACAGCTTCAAAAGCCTTTGGGTTGCTGAAAAACTCTTTTGCAAAAGACTTAATATCCGAAGCGGTGATTTTTTCAAGGGTCTCTTTGAAAATACTGTCATTTAGGTATTCTTCATCCATCAGCTCGATGCTGTTTAGTTTCCCGATCCAGTAATTATTGGAAAGCACCTGTTCGGCCCTTGATTTGATCATAGTACTTTTGATTGCTGCAATATCAGCCGTCTTGGGTGTTTCCTTCGCCATTAAATCAATCTGATCATACACTACTTTGGTTAGCTTTTCCTGTTTGTCCGGATTCCCGTCAAAATTGATAATCAGCGAGTAGCTGTTCTCAGGAAGTCTTTCCGTAAAACCCTTCACCAGAACCCCATAACTTCCGCCTTCGCCTTCACGTATGATTTCCCTGTATTTTTTTGATAAAAGCTGGGACATAATATGCAGGACAAGCTCATTTTTATAAGAGTAAGGCGCTTCTTTAACAAATTTCACATAAACACTTGCCTTAGGTACTTCGAGCTCACGAAGCAGCATTCGTTTATTGAATCCATCTGCCGGAAGTACCTTTTCATTGCTGAAATTTTCTGTTTTTCCGGTAGATGATATGCTTCCTATATACTGCTGTACCATTTCCAATGTATTCTCAGGCAGGTTACCGGCAAAGAAAAAAGTAAAATCCGCGGCGTTATGAAAACGATCTCTGTAGATACGATCTGCCTTATCGAAATCAAGACTGCCTATAAGAGCCTCATTAAAAAGCGGCACCCTTTCATTATGGTTGCTGTTGAGCTGTGAGATGGTATCCTGAAAAATCTTCTCGCTGTTGTTCTGGGCATTTGCAAGCTCATTTTTATATTGGCCAATAAGCCTTGAATAGGCATCCTTGTCAAATTTCGGATGTTCAAAATAAAGGTAAAGCAGCTCCAAGAGCGTTTTCAAATCTTTTTGGGTGGTCGCTCCGTTGAATCCTTCTGTCTGCTTTCCTATAAAAGGCACAATACTGACGATCTTGCCATTTAGTTTATCCTGCAGCTGGGTAGTATTGAAGCCTGCCAGCCCGGAAGACTCAATAAGGTCGACACTAATCTGCGATGAAGGAATGTCTTCGGTTTTTATAAGCGAGCTTCCTCCCTTGCTCAATGCACTGAAAAGGATCTCGTCCTTTGCTAATTTTGTCGGATAGAGCACTACGGTCGCACCATTGGCAAGCACGTATCTTTTAGCGTCGGGAATTCCTTTTACGGCCGATTGTTTGGCAACTTCAGAAAATTTTAACGTATCGCTGATCAAATCCTGTTCTGCACTGTCTTCTTTGTATTTTTCCAATACTGCATTTTTTACCTCCTCCATTATAGTGCTGTAATCCGATTGGGAAGGATAGTAACCTTCTTTCTTAATGGGACCGGTAACCGTCAGCACATTGTTTGCCGGTGTCTGAAAATTTTTAGCTGCCGTATTTAGGTCATTCAGTGTCATTCCCGCAAGGATGATCTTCACACCTTCATATTCCTTCTGAAGACTCTCGAAGGGCGCAGCAGTCAGAAAATAACTCACTATCTTTTCCGCATGCGAATTGTTCTCAATTTTATTGCTGTTCTTAAGGGCATTCTCATAAGAGCTTTGTACATTTTCTTTGATTCGGTTCATCTCACTTTGGGTAAAACCGTAACGTGCTGCCCTTTCCATCTCGGTCATCAGCTCCCGGAAGGCCTGTTTCTCCTTGCCGGGTTTCGGTATAACAGTCAGATTAAAAGAATTCTTTAATCGGGCGATTTCCCCAAAAGCTGCACCGTAGGCAAAAGCGGAACTCTTCCCACTTTGGGCAAGTTCTCCATAACGTCTGTTAAGCAATGTAGCAGCCAGATAGTCAAAGAGGTCCGCTTTTAAGGACTCCTGGCTTTTTACCTTTTCAAAAGATTTCTTGTAAAGCAGGTTGATTTTTACTTCCTGTGCTTCTTTGTCAGTGGCCAGGACATAGCCCATTTCCTTGTTATCAGGAATATCTACATAATAACGCTCTGCCGCATTTTTAGGCATCGGAATGGTCGAGAAAAGTTTTTTTATTTTTTTCTCAATCTCTTTCGGGTCAATATCCCCCACTACAATCACGGCCTGCAAATCAGGTCTGTACCATTTCTTATAGTAATCCTTCAGCTCCTGGTATTTGAAGTTCTTCACTATATTCATATCCCCAATCACATCACGGTCAGCATACTTGGAACCTTTGTATAAAACCTTGTCGGTCTGTTTCATGAATCGCACATTGGCGCTGTTTCGTGTTCTCCATTCTTCTGTAATGACCCCTCTCTCAGCATCTATTTCACTGTCTTTCAGTGACAGGAAACCCGACCAGTCATGAAGCATCAAAAGCGTCGAATCAATCAGCCCAATATCCTTTACCGGAACATTGCTGATATTGTAGACCGTTTCATCCTTAGCTGTATAGGCATTGATATCCCTTCCAAAACTTACTCCGTTTTTCTCTAGTATATCAATTAGGGCTTTACCTTCAAAGTTTTTGGTCCCGTTAAAGGCCATATGTTCCAAAAAGTGAGCCAGCCCGTTCTGGTTGTCATCCTCCAGGATCGCCCCCACATTCTGTGCAAAATAAAAACTTGCCCTCTCCTTTGGCCACTCATTGTGAAGGATATAATACTTCATGCCGTTTTTTAATGTTCCTGAAACAACTTCCTGGTTAAGGGGAATGGTTGTTGAGAACTGCGCGCTACCTTTTAGTCCCAGCAGCAACAGGGGTAAGAGTAAAAATCTAATTTTGATTAATTTCATTTTGATATTTTTGTTTTTTGTTTAGATTTATTTAAATGCCGCTACGCCAGCCCTAAGCCAGCCTGCATAAAATTCCGGGTCCGGATTATAGGCCTGAGGCTCATTAAGAGGCTCGCCCTTATGATCGATTAGGACATAGTACGGCTGAGCATTGGTTTTATATGTAAGGATCTGGTATTCGCTCCATTTCTGTCCGACATACTTTAATTTTTTGCCGGTAATTCTAGAGGTAACCTGCTGGCTCTGCTCCAGAGGTCTTTTATCATCGACATACAGCGAGATGACTACCAGATCATTTTTCAATTGGGATAAAACCTGTGGATCAGGCCAGACACGCTCCTCCATTTTCCGGCAGTTCACACAGGCAAATCCTGTAAAATCAAGCATAACAGGTTTGTTGGCTTTTTTTGCATAGGCCATTCCCTGCTCCAGATCCCTGAAAACCGTAATGCCCTGAGGACCATTCTCCGCTCCCTGTGGCAATATCAATGCAGGGCCGGCCGATGACGTGCCCATCCCAAAACCTTCCGGCGATTCGCTGTACTGTTTTGGCGGGGGAAATCCGCTTATCCATTGCAGCGGTGCTCCCCAAAGGCCAGGGATCAGGTATATAATAAAAGCCAGTGTAAAGATGCCCAGGCTTAGCCTTCCCACCGAAAGGTGGGTCAGCGGTGAATCATGTGAAAGCTTGATCTTCCCAAATAGATACATCGCAAGGGCTGCAAAAATTGCAATCCAGATCGCCAGGAAGGTTTCCCTTTCCAGTAAATGCAGCTGCAGTACCAAATCGGCATTGGAAAGAAATTTAAATGCTAACGCAAGCTCCAGAAAACCAAGTACCACTTTGACAGAATTCAGCCAGCCCCCTGATTTGGGAAGTGAATTAAGCCAGCCAGGAAATGCTGCAAAGAGGCTGAAAGGCAGCGCTATGGCTAATGAGAAACCCAGCATTCCTATTATCGGCGCGGTTCCCCCGTGGCTTGCCGCCTGCACAAGCAAAGTACCCACTATGGGTCCGGTACAGGAAAATGAAACCACGGCCAATGCCAGGGACATAAAAAAGATGCCTATGTAGCCGCTCCTTTGGGATTTGTTATCCACACTGGTTAGCCATGAACTGGGCAGTACCATTTCAAAGCCCCCAAGGAATGAAATGGCAAAAATAACAAGCAGGGCAAAGAAAATCAGATTGAAAACAGCATTTGTGGCCAGGGCATTGAGCGCATCTGCGCCAAATAGAGCGGTAACAAGCGTTCCAAGAGCAACATAGATAATAATGATAAAACTACCATATAACAAGGCATTTCTGATTCCAGCTGCCTTGGTCTTGCTTTGTTTGGTAAAAAAACTCACCGTCATGGGAATCATCGGGAAAACACAGGGAGTCAGCAGTGCGGCCAATCCTCCGAGAAAACTCAGCAGAAAAACACTCCAAAGCTTTTTCGGTTCCTTTGACACAGCTGCTTTTAAAACATCTTTACGTTTTGGCTCTTCAGGCTTAGTAAGATGAAGACTACCTGAATCAGCCTTTACCGCGGCCTCTTTTGGCTTTGGTACTGTGTCTGCAGCTGACAAAATTTTCTTTTCGGAGGCAGACTGTACAGCAGTACTTGCACTTTTCGAAACAGTAAAATACACTTCTTTTTCGGTTGGCGGAAGACAACGCTTATCATTGCACACCATAAATTCTATAACCGCTTTTATTTTAAAAGCATTACGGGATTTTCTTTCTATGCGCTGGGTAAATACTGCAGTATCATCAAAATATTTGATCCGCATCCCAAAGACACGGTCATCGACCTGATGCCCTTCGGGTTCCTGTACAATACCTTTTGTTTTATAGTCTTTAGAGCTTACAAAAGCAAAGCTGGTCGCAACAGGGCCGTTCTCGGGAACCTCTTGCGAATACATATGCCATCCCTTTTCAATTACAGCGGTAATTACAAGCTCCATAGCATTATCATCGAGTTCCCTGACAGCTGTTTTGAATTGCACTGGATCATAAATTTGGGCAATAGAAGTGCTTATCGTAAAGAATGTTACGAATGCGGCAAATATTTTTTTCATGTTTTCAGGATATCTTGGGGGGGGGTGAAGTCCCCCCATCATATAAGTACTATTTGGCTAATTAATTGAAATACATCTGTCTTGAAAATAGCTTCATTTACTATAAGTGGTAAATTTCTTTTAATTTCAAATGAAGCGTCTCGGCACTGAGGTTCTTTGCGATAACTTTTCCAGCCGGATCAACAAGCAGGTTGCTTGGAAGGCCAATGATCTTGTAGGTCCTTGCAGCAGTTCCTGTCCATCCCTTAAGGTCTGAAACATTCACCCACGGTATTTTATTTTTTTCTATGGCCTGGGTCCACAATTCTTTTTTCTTGTCCAGAGAAACGGCCAGGATTTCAAAGCCCTTGGAGTGATACTTGTCATAAACGCTAATAAATGCAGGCATCTCACTTATGCACGGTGCACACCATGAGGCCCAGAAATCAATCAGGACGTACCCGCCCTTAAAATCGGAAAGCCTGATGTCTTTCCCTTGTGCATCTTTCTGAACGAAATCAGCTGCGGTATCATTTATCTGAAATCCAAATGCAGCCTCATCATTTTCCTGAGCCTGCGCAAAAACACAAGCCGACCATAAAAGGCTTATTAATATAGCAGTTAGTTTCATAGTTTTTAGATTTAAGATTTTTTATAATTGTCCAGTACACCCTTTAAATACTTCAGGGTTTCCGGGGCCTCGTTATCTTTTTCAGCAATTGACAGTGATTTCACTGCTGCAGCCAGCGCCTTCTGTTTCTCGCCAGCCTTAAAGTAGCATCTTCCCATTTGATCCTGAACGACCATATTTTCCCCTAATTTATAATCAACAATAAGTTTCTCAAACAATTCTGCCGCATACAGGTAAATTTTACCGGACTGAATACCATCAGTTTGGGCAATGCTAATTGCTGCATTTGTTAAATTTTGTTCAAGCTCCTCCTTTTTAGATTCCTTGATCACCTGTTTGATATATTCAACAGCAGTCCATTCGGAAATATGAAGTAGTGCTGAGAATTTTTCACCTGCCAGTTCCCTTCCCTGCACAGTATCCTTTTTCATTACCTGATCTGCCAGATACACCGCTTTCACATACTCCTTGTTGCGACCGGCCATCACGGCTTCCTCTACCGAAATCTCAGGCTTTTCCATAAGCGCCCAAACCAGTGTTTTGATTTCCGTCGACGCAACATCAGTATAACTGTCAAAGCGCCCGCGAATGATACCTTCCTGATCGATAACAATAATAGTAGGGTTGCCCGCGCCTATTGATTTTCCATAAGCATCATTATTGATGGTCATAGGGAATTTATATCCCTTTTCCTGCCAGTATTTTAATGGATTTCCCTTTTTTACAGATTCCATGTAATTGACTCCTATCATCAAAAATTTATCCCCGTTATATTCAGCAAGGGAATCGTTTAACTGCTTGGTCAGATCCCTGCATGGGGCACACCAAGTGGACCAGAAATCAAGTACCACTACTTTGCCCTTAAGATCGCCGCTGTTAATTTTCTTACCGTCGGTGGTTGTCATCGAGAAGGGCTTTATTGGCTTGCCGTTATTTGATTCACTATATGCGCCGCCGTAAAAGCCTCTTGTTTCCTTGGTAACGCTTGCGATTTCCTGTGCCGAACCTACCAAAGGCAGGGCTAGGGTTATTGCCAGAATTATTTTTTTAATTGTCTTCATGTTTAGTATATAATAGTTTAATAATCTTTATTTTGTGTCAAATTTGGATTTAGTCTTATTTCAGTGGTCGGTATCGGATATAATGCATCTTCAGCTTTCCAATTTTTTCCTGTAATACCGCCCAGAACTTCTGCTGCCCTTCCAGTTCTTTTCAGGTCAAGCCAGCGGTGTCCCCATTCAGCAAATAATTCTGTTCTTCTCTCTTTTTCGATAAGGCTTAAACATTCGCTTTGGCTCAGCCCCTGGGCATCAATTTCAATAAGTCCAGCCCTTCTGCGGATCACGTTGATGTTCTCGACCGCTCCGGTGATATTACTCTGCTGTGCCTGAGCCTCTGCTGCAATTAGGAACTGTTCAGCTGCCCTGAGCAGAACATTATATTGTGGCCTGCCGGAAGTTTCATATGGATTCGTAGTGTATTTAGCCGCAAAATAATTCCCGTCAGTCTCCCCTACCCATGCCGTTTTTCTTAAATCTCCATCTTCAAAATCACTTACAAGATTGGCCTCGAGCAGGTGATCAGGTCCAAAAAGGTGCATCAGGGTGGATTCGAAACTGCTGCTGTAAAATTTCTGAGGCACTATCTGAAAGATGGTTTCAGCACTCTCAGGATAAAACACTTCAGATGCATCAGGCAGAATTGCAGATGCACCAACTGTACCGGCTATGGTCATCTCTGCATAACGTTGCGCCTCACTCCAGTTTTTTTCGTACAGATAAACCCTGGAAAGCAGTCCCAAGGCAACTGTTTTTTTGGCACGTATATTATTAGTTACAGTCTCAGGCAGGAATTCTGCCGCCTGTTTAAGATCCTGGATGATAAGGGCCGTAATTTCAGCTTGCGCTGTTCTTTTGGCTTTGGAATTTAGGCTCCAGTCGGTTGTCGTAATAAGCGGCACATCTCCCCATAGTTGGGTAAGGTAGAGATAGCAATACGCCCTTACAAACTTTGCTTCAGACACGAACTGCTGTCTTTTCACCTCCGGAATATTGGTGTTGTTTTCCAGCCCTTCCAATACGGCATTGCTCTGTCCTATTACCGCATATATGGAGGTCCACAAATCTTTGATATTCCCATTATTCGCCACAAGGTCATTGGTATGAAGCTGGGTACTTGAGCTGTCATCAAAATTTTTATAAATCTCATCAGAGGACTGTCCCAAAATGACGGTGGTCTGCCCCTGTCCAAACCCTACAGAGCTTAGCTGCAGGTAAATTCCAAGCACGGCAGCATTGGCACTTGTTTCATCAGCAAACGCATCTTGTTTGACAATTTTATTGCGGGGCGGATCTATTTCAGTAAAACTCTCACAGGACTGCCAGACAGTGCACATTGCGATAAACGTCAAAACAATAAGTCCCTTGTATATATTTTTAGCCGGATGTATCATAGCTTTATTTTTTTTAATGAATAACTAAAATGAAAAATTAACTCCCATCGTATAAATGCTCTGTGCAGGGAAACCATTTACATAACGGCTTGGAGAGGCAGGATCTTCCCCTTTGTAGGATGTTATGGTAAAAAGGTTCTGTCCCCTTAAAAATATATTTACATCCAGAGCCGGACTTGCCCCGGCGTTCTTTTGGGGTATCTTATAAGAAAGCGAAAGATTCTGAAGTCTTATATATGAGGCATCCACAAGATTGCCGTCTGAACTTAAAAACAAAAAATTATCAAGTGTGTTAATGGTAGTAAAAGCCCTTACATTGGTAATATCTCCTGGTTTCTGCCATCTGTCCAGCACCGTTACAGGCTGGTTTACTAAAGCTGTTCCCGGGGTCTCATTATTTGAAATACCATAAAATCCCCTGTGTTTTTTAAATGAAAAAAGAAAACTCAGTTCCAGGTTTTTATATTCCAGCGTGTTCTGAAAACCACCATAGAATTCAGGTGTCAGGTCTACTGCATACATGTCCTGTGAACCCGGATTGCCATCTATTACCCCATCATTGTTAAGATCTTCAAATATATATTCTCCATTATCGGGATTAACGCCTTTTGATTTTAATAAAAACACAACGTTTGTCGGTTTCCCCACAACATAATTGTATTGGTAGGAAGGATAATCTTCAAGATTTGGAAATGCCGCTACTTTATTTTTATTGATACTGATGTTGAAATTACTTCTCCATTTAAAGTTTTCCCTGTTGATATTAAAACTGCTTAGGGAAAATTCCCATCCCGTATTCTCAACTGCTGCCGGCACATTGCCAGGCACGGTCGAAGCTGAAAAGCCGGTAAAACCAGCCAAAGGAATGTCCAACAGCTGATCGTCAGAACGCTCCTTGTACCACGATGCATTCAGATTCACTGCATTGTCGAAGAACGCCAGTTCAAGTCCGATGTCCGTTTTTTTGTTTACCTGCCAGCTGTAATTTTCGTTGTAGGGCTGTATAAGGTTCAGCACAGGAACACCTCCGTAGGTATTTACGGATTCCCATAATTCTATGTACTTGTAGTCTCCCGAAGCGGCGCTTCCCGTAGTTCCGTAACTTCCGCGCAGCTTACCATAGCTCAGAAATTTGCCCCCCTTTAAAAATTCTTCTTCGGTAAAGATCCATGCTGCACCTGCAGAACCAAAGCTACCCATTTGTCCTCCTGCCTTAAAACGTGATGAATAATCAGATCTGGCAGTAAGGTTTACAATGTATTTTCCGTCCCAGTTGTAATTAAGCCTGCCGTAATAACTGGCGAAACGGAACTGGGCATAATTAGAACCTACATCTCCAATTACCCCGCTGCGCAGATCCCGCATAAGGGCTTCGGTTACAAATCCCCTGGCCTGTATGGTATTACCCTCTGTTATGTTCTCCTGCAGGGTTATTCCTGCCATTACATCCAGATTTCCTCTCGATATTGCAGTGGTATAGGTGATTTTGGGCTCTACGATCCAGCCTCTGAATTTATTATTTCCAAACTGGGTAATATTCTGGTATAATTCAGGCTGTGATCCCTGCGAAGAAGCCGGCACCAGTGCTATCTGACCCTGATCGGTTGTGGAATAGCCAAAACTTGATGAAACTTCAAGGCTGTCAAAAATCTTATAGCTCAAATCATAACTGGCCATAAAGTTCCTGGTATCACTTTCATAGGGCTGGAAAAAACTCTGAAAATTATAAGGCATCAAATCCTGTCCGAATTCACCGGCTCCCCATTCTGACCAATTTAGTTTCCCCTTGTCATCTAGGATACGCGGAGCATTTGGCGCAATATCAAAAGCGTAAGTACTTGCCCCCGGAAGTTCTGTATTAGTGTAGGCATAATTGAGCATCAGCGAGGTATTAAATCTCTTATCCCTTGAAGCATGATTAAAGGTGAACAGTCCCGACAAACGATTGTCCTTAAAATCATTTCTGAAACCTTTGGCTATCGGCGGTGTTTCTGAGTGAAACCCTCCGCTGAACCTGAATTTATTGAACTGGTCGCCTCCTGCATAGGACAATTGGAAATCCGTAGTGCGCGATCCCGAGGCCAGTTCATCTTGCCAGTCCGTATACCTGTTATTGTCCCAACGGAACAAATCAGGCGCATTGCTAGCATCCGGAACAATACCATCATTGCTTAAGGCTTCATTCCTCATCTCAAGGTATTGCTGCGTGTTGAGCATCTTTGTCTTTTTTGGGCGCATCTGAAGGCCGGTAAAAGTGCTCACGGTCAAGGTGGCTTTTTCGTCTTTCCCCTTTTTGGTAGTAATCAAAACAACTCCATTAGCACCACGTGAACCATAAATAGCAGTCGCATCACCATCTTTTAAGATACTGATACTCTCAATATCCTGCGGATTTATAAAATAAAGCGGACTCTGTGCACCGTTTGATCCAAAAAAGGAATTTTGATTAACACCGGCGTTGTTTAAATCGCCGTTACTGGTAATGAGCGGTATTCCATCAATAATATACAGCGGCGTACTGGGACTTGACTGGCTGTACAGGTCCTTTTTCCCACGAATGGTAATCTGTACCTGACTGCTGGCATATCCCCCTGAGTTTACAACATCCACCCCGGGAATAGTTCCCTCCAATGCCTTTAAGACATTGGATACAGGCTGTCTTTCTATGTCTTTTTTGGACAGTGTTGATACAGATCCTGTATTGTATCTCTGTGTTGTTTTGCCATATCCTACCAGTACCACTTCATCCAGGTTGCTGACATCTTCTTTCATGTTAACATTATACCTGTCCAAGTCCCCTACTGTAATTTCCTGGGTAATAAAGCCCAGATAGGAAAAAATAATAATATCACCAGTAGAAGCTAATACTGTATAACTCCCGTCAAAATCAGTCACTTTAAATTCGCTGTCCCCTTTAACATGAACATTAACCCCGGGGATAACGTACCCCTTGTAGTCTGTCACGATACCGCTTATCGGCCTGGTTTTTTTCTGCACATCAAGGCTTCCGAGCTTTTTAGGCTTCTTCTTAATCAGGATAGTATGATCCTTGGAAACTTCAAAATTGAAATCGCTCTTTGGAATACTTAGGTTCAACAGCTGATTGAGATCTATCTTTCCTTTTTTAAGCTGTACTTTTGGGCTGTCGATGAACAAATCATCAGGATAGAGAAAAAGATATTTGGTCTGTTTTTTTATGATCTTAAAAACTTCATCCACACTAACTAATTTATCTTTATCAATGCTTATTTTTTCCTGAGAAAAAGCATTCCCGGAGCTGAATCCGAAAGCTGTCGTGCAGAATAATAATATAAATGTTTTCATAATGGTCATCAGCAGACGTTTTCGCGCATGCGAAACGACCACAATTAGTTTAATTTTCATAATTTTGTTCTGGTGTTAATTATACATTGGTTTTAGTTAATACTCAAGTGAAGGATCGGAGTTCAGCCACCGCAAATGTTTGACTCCGTTCCCTTCTTTATAATTGGTTAGATTATTTTAATTCTATCTTTTTGTTTTTTATCTTATACTCTTTGATTATCCCAAAACTTTTAATGGTTTCCAGCACATTTTCAATTTTCTGGTCTTTTCTTAAGGTTCCATTAAATCGGGTATTCTCAATCTGCGCATTACCATAGGAAACTTCCATATCATACCATCGGGAAAGGACTTTCATAATCTCTGAAAGCGGTTTGCTTTCAAAGGTGAAAATGCCTTCTTTCCAGGCTGTATCATTATATACGTCAACTTCCCTGATCTGGACTTTATTGAGCTTCAGATCCAATACCGCCTGATGGTCAGGGGTCAGGATATTGGCAGTATTTCCGGCTTTGAGCGATATTTTACCCTTAACAAGGGTAGTGTAAATTGCACTTTCATCACCATAGGCCTTGATATTAAACTCTGTACCGAGCACTTCAATTTCCTGTTTTTTATTTAAAACTTTAAATTTGTCCCCCTTGTGGAGCGAACTTGGCGAAACTTCAAAGTAAGCTTCTCCATATACCAATTCTACTTTTCGGGTTTCCCCTTCCGTAAATACTACAGGATACCTGAGCTGCGACTCGGAATTCATCCAGACCTTGGTCCCGTCTGCTAATTTGAGGAAGAACTCCCCTCCCCTTGGAACGGTTAAGTAATTGAAGACAGCTTTATTTGCTGATACACCCTCTGTGCCGTAGACCAGCTCAGTGCCGTTAGATACGATATTTTTCGACCTGTATGTTTTTCCTTTTTCAAGCACTATTGTGCGTCCGTCCTCTGTGGTAAGGGTTGCCTTGTCAGTGCCAACTTTAATGATATTGTTTACAATGGTCTGGCTGCCTTTATCAATAACGGATGTTTGTTGGCTGAAGAAAAATGCGGCTAAAGAAACCAGCAGTGCCACTGATGCCGCCAGGGCATATTTAGCTTTCTTTTTAAATAATTTCCTGACCGGTTTTTCCTGCTGCTGTATTTGCTGCCACACTTTTTTAAAGGAAGTATCCAACTGCACAGAATCAAGGGACCTGTTTAAAAGATAAGCATCACGAATGTAATTTTGAAAAACAGTCCTGTTGTCCGATTTTTTAAGCCATTTGCGAAGTAACTCTAACTCGGAAGGGCTAATTTCATTTGTCAGATATTTTAAAATCAAAGCTTTCAAATTACCAAATATTTTAGGTTATATTATAAAGACATTGTTATGGGTAAAAACCCTTAAAAAATTATTGTTTTTTTTTGATATACGTTAAATGTATATTATTTCTACATTGATTTTTTGTTTTAGCCAAAAATTTGCACATTTGCAGAACACAGATTTAACTATGACCGATTTAATTTTAATAGAAGCTATAAAGCAGGATGACAATGGTGCTTTTGAGGAACTATTTAATCGCCATTACAAACCCCTTGTAGCTTATATCAATACTTTTACCAATGACTTCCAATTGTCCGAAGATATCGTACAGCAGACCTTCATTACCATATGGACACAGCGTAAAAAGCTTCCTTTTATAAAATCTATTAAAAATTACCTGCATACTGTTTCTTATAATGCCTTTATTGACCATTACAATAAATCCAAACGCACTGATTCCTTTTTTGAAGACTTAAAAGAAAAAGCACTCCGTGATTCCATTGATGATGACAGCGAACTTATTGAGCGAAGAATAGCAAAACTGATAAATATTGTAAATTCACTTCCACCGCGCTGTAAAGAAATATTACAGCTCAATAAAATTGAGGGATTGAAGTACGCAGAAATTGCCAAAAAATTAGATATTTCAGTAAAAACAGTAGAATCACAAATGCGCATCGCTTTTCAGAAAATCAGGGAAGGATTTGAAGATGACCCTTCTTTCCTTATCCTTCTGATCAATATGTCATACCTTAAAGATAACGAAAACCAGCAATTTGAAAATTAAAGTATTGAAAATTCAAAAATAATGAATCGGACAAATTTAAAAAGAAAAGCAAATTTCCGGCTATTGTTTTAAATGGTTTTTTTATGATTCGCCTGAATTAATTCCACAATCTTCCCTCCACTGCTTCTCTTCAGCGGCGATAAGTTCAAGATTAGCTACGATGCTCACAAGGCTGCTTTCCAGAGAACTCCTGCCGTCACGCCACTCTTTTTTATAAGAATCCTTTCTGATCTGCACAATAAGAACCCCGGTGCTGATGTACTGGGAAGTTTCCTGAAAAATCTTTGGGGGAATCCTTTTTAAACCTTCTCTCAGGTCAATTTCAATCTCAATTTCCTTATGGATCAGAACTACGCCTGTCTTATCGGTATTCTTCTCAAAGCTGTGTCCCCTGTATTGAAGCAGCTTAATGAGCGCATCCATAAACAGGAGTGCCCTGGGGATATTTTTTATTTCTACATTGAGATAAAGAACCTCTTTAAGGTCATTTTGATTCCAGCTGCTTGATTCCTTATTCTGCCAGTAAGATTGTGTTTTACGTATCACGGCAGATGGTCTGCTGATTCTCTTGGGCACATGTACCGGAGCATGCGGATCATCTTCTATGGTTTTAATCAATTTAAGCAAGGGAGTAAGATTCGCTATTCTGCGCAGGCGGCTCTCATACGTTTTTCTTAAAATCCCGATCTGATTGCTTCCCTGATAATCTTCATTAAGTTTAGGTATACTGCTTTTATTGTTTTTAAGCCTTAAAAGCTGCCTGCTCCCGGGAAGGGGAATCTGCATTTTATGACAGGCATCTTTTATTGAAATACTCGAGATATCATAATGTTTTGCTATCTGGGCAATTGGAAATTTCCAAACTAAATTATAGAGATCAGCCCGGGTAAATTGTACTTTGTCCATAGTTAATATAACATTTATGCTCTTAAAAAAAGGTCCAAAAAAAAATCCATCACCTTTTCACATTGGGAAAAAGATGATGGATTAATTTAAACATGTTTACTCTACGCCCCCGCCTAAAGCACGATACAGGTTTGTAGCAGCATTTAATTTTTCTAATTTTATAGCTACTACATCCAGTTCATTCTGAAGGGCATTGTTTTGTGCCGTGATCACTTCAAGGTAATTTGCCATCCCGCTTTTGTAAAGCAGTCCTGCATCGGCTGTTGCCTTTTCCAGTGAAATTGATTTTTCAGCTGCCAGTTTGATACGCTCATCGGCATATTTTAATCTGGACATGGCATCATTTACCTCTCCAACAGCCGTTATATAGGACTGTTTAAAACTGATAACAGCTTTTTCCTGCTCCAGTACCGCAACCTGATAAGCTGTTCTTAGGGTACGCTTTTTAAAGATAGGCTGCACGAGATTAGCCGCTATTGTTTTGGTAACTGATCCCGGAAAATTAAACCATTTATCAAATTCAAAAGAATTAATTCCAACAGACGGGCTCAGACTAAGTGTCGGATACATCGTAGCTTTTGCCAGTCCCGTTTTCGCATTGGCAGACATAACAGCATATTCGGCAGCTTTGACATCGGGTCTGCGGCTCAAAAGCGAAGCTGGAATTCCAGCCGGAATATCCACCTGAGATTCCGATGCATTTAAGTTCCCAGCCCGCGCTACGGTATCCGGATATTCGCCGCATAAAATCTTCAGTGCATTTTCCTGAACCGCTATGTTTGCTTTGGCCAGAGGAACTAATAATTCTGCCGTTTTTTTCTGGGCTTCTGTCTGGTTTACCGCCAGCGAGCTTATCGATCCTGAGCTGTACTGCAATTTCATCATGCCAAGTGTACTCTCGGTAAGTTCGATATTGCGCTGTGCTATCTTCAGCTGCTCATCCAGGCCCAGAAGGTTATAATAGGCTTGCGCTACCTGAACTATCATCCTGGTTTTCAAGGCAGAAAGATTCTCTTTTTGGGCAAAGTAAATTGCCTTGGCATCTCTTTTCTGCATGGCCGCCTTTCCCCATATATCCACCTCCCATGCCAGACGAAGATTTGCACTGTAATCATCCAGATAATCTTTATTGGTAAACTGCGCGCTCAGTGAACCATTCAATGAATTTTTAGACTGGTAAGCGCGGCTGGCTCCAGCATCAAAATCAAGGGTTGGAAGCAGGGACAATTTTGCCTGCCTGTAGTTCAAATCCAGCTGCTCCATACTTTTCACTGCAATAAGAACCTCGTTGTTTTTAACAAGGGCTTTTTCTATCAGATCAGCAAGAAGAGGATCTTTATAATAATTCCTCCACGGCATTAAAATGGTATCTGCCGTCACGGTTATCTCTTCACGATATTTTCCGGGAGCATTAAATTCTGCTCTGGAATATTTTTTACCTACCGCGCAGGATGCCAGCAAAAGTCCTGCAAATAGAGTGACTGTTACATTATATATTATTTTCATTATTGTTCCTTTAATTTTGATTTAAAAATTTTTTACCCGTCATTTTTTCCTGCAGATACTGGAAGACGATAAAAAGTAACGGAATTACAAAAATTCCCAAAACAACTCCGCTGAACATTCCTACTGCCGCACTGATACTGATGGATCTGTTCCCCACTGCGGTACCTCCAGAGGCAAACATCAGCGGTATCATTCCCACTATAAAAGCCAGGGAAGTCATGATAATAGGCCTTAATCTTGATCTTGCGCCTTCTATGGCGGATTCTACAATAGAAAGCCCTGTGTATCGCCTTTGAAGGGCGAATTCTACAATAAGTATCGCATTCTTTGCCAGAAGCCCCACCAGCATAATGAGTCCGACCTGTACATAAATATTATTATCTAACCCAACTGCTTTAATGCCAGCAAAGGCTCCCAGCATACCTGTCGGTATAGAAAGAAGTACGGCCAGAGGAAGCAGATAACTTTCGTACTGTGCAGCAAGTAAAAAGAAAACAAAAAGAAGCGATAACCCAAATATGGCAATAGTCTGATTCCCTCCTGCTTTTTCCTCAAGGCTCAATCCTGTCCATTCATAGCTGTAATCAGAAGGCATTTTGTCGAGAACCTTTTCAAGATTTGTCATCACTTCTCCGTTGCTGAATCCCGGCAGGGCCACTGCTGTGATATTAACCGAATTATACAGATTGTAACGGTTCACCGATTCTGGTCCGTAAACTTTATGGAGTGTCACAAGAGATTTTACAGGCACCATTTCCCCTTTGGCATTTCTCACAAATATTTCATTGAAAGCATCCTGATCGGTTCTAAAAGCCCCATCAGCCTTTACATTCACTCTGTAAAACTTTCCAAATCTTGTAAAATCCGACGACTGATCACCGGCAAAATAGGTCTGGATATTATTTAATAATTCGCGCACATTAACTCCCATCTGTCCCGCTTTCTCTTCATCAACTTCAAGTTCAAACTGCGGATAATCTGCCCTGAAAGTTGTGTAGGCGTACTGTACTCCCGGCTGCTGCATAAGCTGTCCGATTACTTTATCAGTCATAGCTTTCAACGTCGCCGGATCACGTGCAGTCCTGTCCTGAAGCACCACTTCGGCACCGCTGGTGACTCCAAATCCTTCAACAGGAGGCATCCTTAACACCATTACCGAGCCTTCTTTTATAACAGCTAGCTTACCGCTGACCATATTGAGGATTTCATCGATATCCTTAACGGCTCCTCTCTGTTTTTTAGGCTTTAACTTTATAAAACCAAATCCATAGGCAGGACTGGCACTGTTGCTCAGGATATTGAAACCGGTTATGGTAGTATTATTATCAATAGCCTCTACCGATGCAAGTTCTTTTTCAATTTTTTTGACCACCTCTGTAGTCCTGTCCAGACCCGTACCTGGCGGCATCGATAAACTGTAAATCATAAAACCGTCGTCTTCCATTGGCACAAAACTTTTTGGAGTTGACATCATCATAAATACCGCTATGGCGCTTATCCCCATTACAATGCCTCCTGCAAGCCATTTTCTTGAAATAAGAAAACGAACTCCTTTAATATATTTACCGGTCAGGTTGTTAAAGCTGGAATTAAACCCGATGAAAAAACGCTCTTTGAATCCTGTTTTTTGATGAGTATCCCCATGCTTTTCGCTGTGACTGTTCTTTAACAAAAGTGCACATAATGCAGGTGTAAGGGTAAGAGCGTTTATCGCCGAGATGATAATTGCAATGGCCAGTGTATAAGCAAACTGTTTGTAGAAAATACCTGATGATCCTGTCATGAAACCAATCGGTATGAATACTGCCGACATCACCAGGGTGATCGAAACAACGGCTCCGGTGATCTCTGCCATAGCGCTGTGGGTGGCCTGCTTGGCTGAAAGACTGGAATCCTCTTCCATTTTACTATGGACGGCTTCAACCACTACAATGGCATCATCAACTACAATACCAATGGCCAGAACCAAGGCAAAAAGTGTCAGTATGTTAATGGTAAATCCAAAAACCAGCAGGAAGAAAAATGTTCCCACAATGGCTACCGGTACGGCAATAGCCGGAATGATGGTAGAACGGATATCCTGCAGGAATATAAAGACCACAATAAAAACCAGTATAAAAGCTTCCAGTAACGTAGATTTTACCTGTCCTGTAGCTTCATCGAGCTTATCCTTTGTACTCATCACACCGACGTACTTAATTCCCGGAGGAAAGGATTTGGATAATCTTTCCACCTCTGCATTTACCCCAATTTCAATTTCATTTGCGTTGGAGCCCGATGTCTGCAGAATTGCCATTGTAACGGCATTTTTCCCGCTTGATTTATTATCCCCGCTGTAGGATATGGAACCAAATTCAACTCTGGCCACATCTTTAAGTCTTAAAATATTGCTGCCATCGGTCTTAACCACAATATTTTCATACTCTTCGGGCTTGTTTTTCTTTCCCTTATAGCGTATCACATACTGCAGTGCTGCCTTTGATTCTTCCCCGAATTTCCCCGGAGCAGACTCCAGACTCTGGTCTGCAATAGCTCTTGTTACATCTGATGGCACCAGGCCTGCATTGGCCATTTTGCGAGGGTCAAGCCATATTCTCATCGAATAGTCCTTCTGTCCGAAGATCTGTACCTGTCCCACTCCGGGCACACGTTTTATCTGTGGAACCAGATTGATGTTGGCATAATTCTGTAAAAACAAATCATCATATTTTTTGTTATCTTCTGTGTAAAGATTGAAAATAACAATCATACTGTTTTGCTGCTTTGAGGTTGTAAGCCCCATTTTTACTACTTCCTGAGGAAGTTTTGGGGTAGCCTGCTGCACCCTGTTCTGCACATTTACAGCCGCCTGGTCAGGATCTACTCCCTGTTTGAAAATAACACTGATCGAAAATGTCCCATCATTGCTGGCAGTAGATTTAATGTACTGCATATTCTCTACACCGTTAATCTGTTCTTCAAGAGGTGTTACCACTGAACGTATAACGGTTTCACTGTTTCCTCCCGGATAAGATCCGCTCACCATAACGGTCGGAGGCGAAATATCCGGAAACCTGGTTACCGATAATCTGCTAAGACCTATGATACCCAATATCACCAATACAATGGAGATAACCGTAGCCAATACAGGCCTGTCTATTATTTTTTTTAACATGGAAAATGTTATTTATATTAACTAAAATTATTTTTTGCTTACAGCTGCCGAACCGACTATCGCCCTTACTTCCATACCGTCATTTAAGGCATCAATCCCATTTAGTGCGATCCTGTCCCCGCTTTTTACACCGCTTTTCACAAAATAGTCACTTCCGGCACTGCCAGCAATTTCAATTGGTTTCATGGCAACTTTATTTCCTTTGCCCAGCACAAAAACAAAAAACTTATCCTGTATATCCTTTACACTTGCCATTGGCACGGTAATGACCGATGAGAGGCTGCTGTTGAGTATAATCCTGGCTGAACCGCCTGAGCGCAGCTGTTTATTAGGATTGGCAAAGACTGCTTTTAGGGAAATGGTACCGGTAGACCTGTCGATATTACCGCTTGCCGTCTCGAGTTTCCCCTGATGTTCATAAAGGCTGCCATCAGCCAGAACCAGGCTGACATACTGATTTGATTTGGAATCTTTTAGAAAAGAAAGGTAATCTGCTTCGCTGAGTGAGAAATAAACAAATACGGTATTAATTTCCGAAAGAATCGTTAAAGGCACTGCGTCAGAGGGAGTAACCAAATTACCCACACGGTTTGGAATACGGCTGATGTAACCGCTTACCGGGGCTTTTATTAAAGAGAAACCTGCGTTAAGCTGTGAAGATCCTAATGCAGCTTTGGCCTGTGCTGCCTGGGCAGAGGCTGCTTCCAGAGATGCCTGAGCGGTCTTTAGCTGCATTTCAGAGAATACCCTGCCTTCAACAAGAGGTTTAATTTTTTCAACCTCCAATCTGGCGTTGGCAAGGTTTGCCAGGGCACTCTTATAAGCGGCACGGCTGCTGTTGACCTGTTCGGCGAAAACATCCGACTTAATTTTGAAAAGCGACTGTCCTTTTGCTACATAGTCCCCTTCCTTTACATATACAGCCTCAAGATAACCTGAAACCTGTGCTTTTATATCTACATTAACGGCACCTTCAATAACTCCGGGGTATTTTTTTTGTACATCGGCCGTTTTGGACTGCGCCTGAAAGAAATCTACTTCCGGTTTCGGAACCCCGTAGGCATCTGCTCCCTGGCCGCCTTTGCCGCACGAAGAAATGCTGATGATAATCAATAACATAACCACCTTAGTGATTGTCTTATTATTCTGGAAAAATTGTTTTGTCATTTTTATTTCATTTTAATGAATACACTGAATTTGATGACAAAATAACAACCAGAAAGCCCCTTTAGTTTAGAGAAGTTTACCCAAGCGTATTTTTTTGATGCTGAAACGAACAAAACCAGAACTGAGAAAAAAAGGCTTGCCGGGAATCACTAAAAGTGCAATAATGATATTCAGGGGCAGTATTTATAAATAGGCACAGACTTCTTTTTACCCCGCAGAACGGCTGTTTGGATCATGGAGAAGTTCTTCTTTTCAAGGGATGGCAGCTGCTCAAAAAAAGAATGCGTTACCAGCAGATCCGCCTTCTGATCACTGCAAAGATCCCTTACCCTGGCTGCCGTAGTGAGCACATCCCCGTGATAGGCAATTTCGGTTTTTACCCTGCCTATTTCAGCAACGGTAACCATCCCTTCGTTGAGGGAGGCCTTAAACTTTGGAACCAAACCGAACCTTGCCTGATAAAACTCTTTTTTTTCCAATAATCCAGCGGTAAAAGCTTTAAATATCGCTGTACATTTCTCCCTTTTGAAACCCTGCCCCACCTTCCATGTAAGCACCGCTTCATCACCCACATATTGATATACTTCAGCATCATATTGAGCCAGGAGTTCTGAAAGGTCCGAAAAACACTGCTGAAGCAAAAGACTGTAATTATAATGCCCGGCATCTTCAGCCACTGCCGCGGAACACTTCATATCAAGAAACATAAAAACCCTGTATTCCACTACAGGAACCCTATAATTTCCAATCAATAAACTTTTAAAATAGCTCTTGCCAAGCCTTCTTTTAAAAGCCTGAAGCAGTGTGATAAACACATGAACTGCCAGGCAATAAAAAGTAAAACTCACCCCCCACTTGGCATCAGGGTGCATTTCAAGTAAATCATCTATTGCGATGAGCTGCTCTTTATCCAGTTCGATAATTATTAAAAGACCGATAAAGCAGCTAATTAAAAAAAGAAAAGATCTCAGCAGGGTGGTAAGCAGGATGCCGCAGTTTCGAAAAAACCTCGGGTAGAGAAATTCCTGCAGCAGGAAAAGATTGGTCCCCATAAATAATCCGACAAAAAAAGCTCCGGTGATTTCCGCTACTAAAAAGTCCTTAACATTAAATCCTTCAGTGCGGAAAAAAGAAATATCCACTATGCTGTAGGTCATAATGATATAGAAAATAAAAGCGCTAATCCAGAGTCCTACAATCTGCAGGTACTCCTTAAATTTCAAAGATGTTTTCAAGGTATACTTTGTCATGATCATTTAGATGTAAAAACGGTATGCCGATAAGGCCTACTGCACAAATGTGCTTTTACAAAACTAAACCAAGACTAAAAATAAATGTGCAGAAGTATTACCCAAACGGCTATTCCATTGCCCCAATAGTAGGATATGCACTCTTAAATGATTTCTGAGAATCTTATCAGCGGTCCATCCACTGCTTAAAAACCGGGGCTTTTTCACGGCTGATGACCACCTCTCTTTCCGGA
Source organism: Flavobacterium calami (assembly GCF_038290035.1). Lineage (NCBI taxonomy): Bacteria > Pseudomonadati > Bacteroidota > Flavobacteriia > Flavobacteriales > Flavobacteriaceae > Flavobacterium > Flavobacterium calami. Next base: position 155,589 of record NZ_JBBYHS010000009.1, on the reverse strand, counting down.
TCGAGCTTAAGCTGTATTTTAAGCTTTGCATTAAAGTAATTGGAAATAGACCTGATGCTTTCCGCCCGGATAAAAAACTGTCTGCTGGCACGAAAAAAAACATCGGGATCCAGTTCCTGCTCCAGTTCTTCCATGGTCTGTGAAACGGGAATAATCTCTCCTGATTTAAGAAACAAATTGCTTATTTTAAATTCGGAATAAATAAAATCGACATCTGCAACATCCACGCTTTTATAGCCGTCCCTGTAGTTTACCAAAAAACGCATTCGGAACACCGCCCTATGCATAAACCCTTTAAGCAGTCCTGCTATATCGGTTGCACTGTTATCGTTTTTTGCCATTGCCTTAAATTTTTTCAAAGCATGCTCAAGCTCATTTTTTTCAATGGGCTTCATCAAATAATCAATACTGTTAACCTTAAAAGCCTTTATGGCGTATTCATCATAAGCCGTTGTAAATATAACCGGCGAGCTGATCTGCACCTGGTCGAAAATAGAGAAACTCAGTCCATCAGCCAGACGGATATCCATTGTGATTAAATCAGGCACATGGTTGTTTTTCAGCCACAGCACTGCTTCCTTAACGGTGTCAATTACCGCTAAAATTTCACAATCAGGTTCCAGTTCCTCGAGCAGTCTTTTAAGACGGGCAGCATTAATGACTTCGTCTTCTATAATTAGAATTTTCATATTGTTTATATTAAAGGCAGCCTTACACAATAAAAACCGTTCGATTCTGAAAAGACCGGCATCCGGTCGTGGAGTATTTTATACCTAAAGACAATATTTTTATTGCCTACGCCAGTTGAAATAAGGCTTTTCCCTGCTGTTGGCTGCAGATTATTCCTCACCACAATATCCCCAAGATCCGAATAAATAGAAATTGTAAGGGGACTTGATAATGTTGCCATATTGTGTTTTATAGCATTTTCTACCAGCAGCTGCAAGGTCAAAGGAGGCAAATGAAGATCCAGCATAGCCATATCTATTTGTAATTTCAATGCGACCTTATCACCCAGGCGTTTTTTTAAAAGATAAAAATAGGCATTCAAAAATTCCAATTCCTCTTTCACGCTGATGGTATCGTTATTTAAATTGGAAATCATGTAGCGGTAAACCCTTGTGATATTTTCCAGAAATGCTGCCGCTGCCTGCTGGTCTTCGTGAATGAGTTCGGTAAGGGTGCTGAAATTATTAAAGATAAAATGCGGATCAAGCTGTAACTTTAAGGATTCCAGTTCAGATCGCGCGGCTGCTTCCTGAAGTTCAGATGCCTTAATTTTCAGTTCTGACGCTTCTTCGGAGGTAAACCGCCATCGATTGAGCAGAAATATGCCCGTATGGATAAAGCTTATAAAAAGCGACAGGATGGCTGCGAATATATTGGACTGCCATATCTGCACCAGTTCGCTTTCTTTTAAAGGAGTCCATGAATAAATACACTGCCATAAATATGAAAAGCAGTAGTTTATAATAATATTTCCAATGATGATGCATATAAATTGTGCAAAGGCCCTAAAGATGGGTTTCTGATCCCAGCTGATCCAGTAATTTAAACTGCGCCCTACAAACAAGCTCAATTCAGTGAGTACGGCACAATAGACCAGAATGACAAATATATCTACTGTCCAGTCGATAACCAATACGGTATCCTGGTCGAAATCCTGGTATGGATTCAAAAAATAGTAAGAAGACAAATAAATTAAAAAGACGACCGGAATAACGATGATCCTATAATATTTATAGAAAAAATTCTTTCCATAGGCCTTATTTTGAAATCCTGTATTCATCAGCTGGCAGCGTATTTAGGTAGTGAATTAATAAAATTATGCATTTATATTTAAATAGAGCTTAAAATTCCCATTGCTATTCTATGGCAGGCCTTTTTTACTGCAGGGCTAAAACATTTTTATTTTCAAGAGCAGTCTTTACTTCATTCTGCATTTTTTTTTCGCGCATAACTCCCCATTTTAAACACAGTGCGCCCCATGAAAACCCCGCTCCAAAGGTAGTAATAAGCATATTGTCCCCGGCTTTAAAATCAGCTGCAAAATCCCAAAGGCACAAAGGAACGGTTGCAGATGTTGTATTACCGTATTTCTCAATATTGACTTTTATTTTTTCAGACGGAATCTTTAAATTTTCGCCCACCGCATTTATGATCCTCAGATTTGCCTGATGCGGCACCATCCAGTCAAGATCCTGCGCATTCCAACCGTTATGCTCCAGCGCCTCTTGGGAAACTCCGCTCATGGCTTCTACCGCTTTTTTGAACACCAGGGATCCATCCTGTTTTATATAATGCTTTCGATGCACGATGCTCTGCATACTGGCAGGAAATTTCGATCCCCCTGCCGGCACGAGCAGTGATGCCGTACCGCTTCCATCGGAACGCAGGATACTTCTCATCATTCCGTATCCTGACCCTGTCTTTTCCAGCAGCACAGCTCCGGCCCCATCCCCAAAAAGTATGCAGGTACTGCGGTCTTCATAGTCGACAATTGAGCTCATTTTGTCTGCACCGGCTACAATAATTTTCTGATACCTGCCGCTTTCGATCATTCCTGCCGCCATTTCCAGTGCGAATAAAAATCCGCTGCAGGCAGCATTTAGATCCATTCCAAAAGCATTTACCAGACCGCTCATGCGGCATACTTTGGCCGCCGTTGGAGCCAGGATATGATCCGGGGTCGCGGTTGCCAGAAGCAGACCGTCAATTTCTGCCGGGTCTACCTGATAATTCTCCATTAGGTTATCAATAGCTGCACAGGCCAAATCAGATGTTCCTTTTCCCAATGCTATCCTTCTTTGTTTTATTCCTGTTCTTTTTTGGATCCAGTCTTCGGTGGTCTGGACTGTTTCTGAAATTGTTTTATTATCCAGTACAGAAGCAGGCACGTAGCCTCCCACTGCAGTAATAGCTGCCTTCATTTTATGTTTTATTTATTTTATGATACATCCTGATCGTTTTTTTACAGATAGATGCTATTTATTTTCTTTTTGCGTTTCCTGAGCAGAAGCTCCTGCAGGCTGAGAAAAACACTTAGATAAGCCGGCACCGGCAATAGCAGAATAATACTGGAACTAGTGATAACTGCAGCTCTCAGAAGTGCTTTCAAGTCAGGCGTGCCGCTTAAGTACAGAGACATTACCATAAAAAGTACAGCTGCTGCCATTGATACAAAAACCACATAAACCGTTTTTGAGAGTGAACCGAGCAGCGTACCGGGCTGAACAGCATTATTTTTAGAACAGCGAAATGCCATATCGGTTTGAAGATAAGTCCCAATGAAGCTGACAATCAGACTGCCGTAAAAACAGATCTCTTTGAGGATTTCAGATTCAGAGAGGAATGCCTGGCAGAGCGCGTCGAGTAAAAAATAATTTAAAAGCGTCGAAAAAACAGCTGCAAATGCCAGTGCGTAACTTTCGTAACGCAGCACGACCACTAAAAAGTAAACTATCGGCAGTATAATGAGCGAGTTGCCCTGTGAATTTCCAAGGGATAAATTGTTTTCAAATTTAACCGCCCCCATGCATGCAATGCTCAAGGCAGTGAAAAGGGTAATTAACCAGCAGGCCGGCTTATAATCAACAACAGGGCTTATTACCCATGCCAGCAGCCCAACTGCTTTTTCAATGCTCCTGTTAAGCTGTAAAACAGCCTTTTCTGAAAATGAATGCTCCAGGTCATCCTGCATGCGCTCTTCATTTACAGAGCCCATCCAGCAATTGGCCAGAAGCGGCAGCAGCATTACCGCATTTATTACAGCCGAAGCGCTCCCTGAGATCAGTACTGTTGTAAAATGGGGAAAAAAAACGTGCTCATTCTGATAAAAGGCAGGAAGGCTCAGCAATGATACCCCGCCAAGGGACAGCATTATAGTATAAAAGTGCATCGTTAGTGTTTTTTCCACGGCAGGCAGTGCCCCTTCTGAAGGTTTTTTATACCTGTTGATGCCGCACAAGAGCATTGTATTTAGAAAAACAGAAAAAAAGAGGCTCACTAGAATAGCTGCAGCTGTAAATACTGAATATTCCAGCTGGAACAGATCAATAAAAAAAAGTACAGCAATAAGCGTATTTACTGTACAGAGGAAACTAATAAAGACCGAGACCATGTTCTTTAGAAAGAGATAACTTCCCAAAGCTGTAATGAGAAACAGGGATATTAGATAGTCCGTGTCTATTTCATACAATGCCGGTGAGGATTTTATCAGTGATATGCATCCCAAAACAAAAAAAAGGACAGGAAGAATACTGAGTAAAATTGAAGAGCTGAAAAAATTTTTCTTCATGATCTGCTGCGGATAAAGTTATAGGGGCTGAAAGCCTTTTTATATTTTGAGACTGGAAAAACAAGTCATTGATTGTAATTTGGAAAAGACAATAGCGGAATATCAAGTCCGGCCGCCATCACGGCAGTTTTGCTTTTATGCACCAGGGAATCCCAAAAGCCGTATTTTTGAGGAACCATTACCAGAAGTTCGGCACCATAATGCTTTATTTCCTTTTCTATCTCGCTTATTACAGCATTAGACCTTACGGTCTTATAGATATATTTCACCTTACTGAATTCTTCTTCAATTACCGAACTCAGCAATGCAGATTCCACGGCCTGCTCCTGCTTGATATCGTGCAGCTTTTCATCTACACTGAAAAACTCGATTTCAGCTCCAAGGGTGCTCACTACCTGGCGCAGCCAGCTGAACCTTTTTATGGAAGATAAGCTTATGGAGTCGCAGGCGTACAATATTTTTTTCGCCTTATGGAAATGGGCGTTTAAGGGAACTGCCAGCACGGGAATATTGAGTTTTTTTATGACTGCTGTAGTGGAATTCCCTATAAGCTCCTGCTCGAAAGAGCGTTCTGCCATTCCCATAACGACAAGTTCGGGCTTGTAATTATTAATTAAACCGGCGAGCTGTTCTTCCAAAAAGGAATAGCTGCAGAACGAGCTGACCTCAATATTGTAAAGGCCGGCAAGGCTCTTGCCAAAGGCATCAAGCCTTGATGCAGCTGTATCGATCTGCTTCTGCAGTGCCTCACCGCTTATTTGAGCATTGGAACTATGTACGGTGAGGGTAAAAGAATTAAAAATAATAAGTTTTGCTCCTGCACTTTTTGCAAGGCCGGCCGCATAGCTGACCGCGTTATTGGCTATAGGAGTAAAATTGGTAGCCGCTATGATAGTTAAGGGTAAATTCATAAAAGATTATTTAAGCAATTATGAAAGTAAAATTGATCAATTAATCAATTTACCGATTAAAAAAGTTACTGTAGAAGCATTTTTTACACCCCAACCGTAATTTTAGGCTTCCGAAATTAATCCTGCACTGAAAGCCTGTAAAAAACATGAGCTTTCCCCGAATGACTGCTCCTGGAAATACTACTGCTTGATTTACAAACTGTTTATCAGCTGGAGAATTTTTTGTTTCTGCAGGCTGCTGATAGGATAAATCCCTAAAATGTCCGAAAACCACATGCCGTCTGCTACGAGAAGCGCCATTAAGGAAAGCGCATCTGCATTATCAAAATCAAGGGCTAGATATTGCTGTACCCACTCTTTCCACCTATCGCGAAAATGACCATTATTAACGGTTCCCTTGAGGATCACGTTCATGGTATTTAAATAACAGCCCTCGGGCATATCGCCGCATACTATTTTCAAATAAGCATAGGCAGGCTGGAGCTGGGGATTATTTTCTTTTTCGTGCTCTATCAACACCGATAATTCTGCAAGACTCTGCTCAAAGAGTTCGTCAAGGAGTATTTCCTTGGATGGGAAGTGATGAATTATGCCTCCTTTGCTTAATCCTGTCTTTTGTGCTATTGCCTGAAAGGTGACATCGCTCCATGCCATCGATGCCCCTATCTCGGCGGCCGTTTCCAGAATTAGTTTTTTATTTGCCAAAGGCTCCTTTTTTCTCTTGTACGGGTTTTCCATTTCACAAAGATACCGAACATTTGGTTTGTTTTAAAAAAATATGTAATTTGTGTATATAAAAAAATGGATCATGAAAAATAATAAAACCGAGAATATACCACACAGCCCTTATCTCCCTATAGATAAAAATGTATCAGATTACAACACTGCCTTTGAGCATTTATCTCCCTACAGCTTTTCGGGATTCAAAAAGGAATCGCTTTCCTGGAAACATACCTGTTACCTGCATGCCGGACTTAATCCTGCATATCCCTATAAAATCAGCGGCAAGGATGCTGTCAGGCTTTTTTCTGACACCTGCGTGAATGACTTTAAAACATTTTCAAAGGGAACAACACGCCATGCTGTTATGTGCAATGAAAATGGCAATGTAATGGCCGACGGCATCCTGCTGAGCTTGGGAAATGATGAGTATATGAGCTATTTTTTAAGCCCCTATATCAACTATTTTGCTGACAGCGGCAAGTACAAGGTGAAGGGAGAAGACCTCAGCGGAAAAGTTTATTTATTTCAAATCGGCGGACCAAATTCACTTGCCGTACTGGAGGCTGCAACAAAAAGCAGCCTTCGTGACATCGCCTTCTTCCATCACCGGGAGAGCCGGATTTACAGCGATGAGCAGCCCGATAAAAAATATGACGTACGGATCCTTAGAATGGGTGTTGCCGGGACCTTGGCCTACGAGGTTCATGGCCCGATAGAGGATGCGCAGGAAGTTTATACTGCACTGTTGAAGGCCGGAGAATCTTTTGGCATGGAACGCTTAGCAATGCAGGTATATGGGATGAACCACACTGAAAACGGCTTTGTGCAGTCGTTTATCCATTTTTCCGCTGCCTATTATCAGGATAAAGCTTTTATGGAATACATTGGAGACAAATTCAACATGATACTGGATAATCTGGCGGGAAGCGCTGGGAGCTCTATTGAAAAGCGATACTTAAATCCTGTTGAGGCGGGCTGGAGCAACCGTATACACCTTGATCATGACTTTATAGGACGTAAGGCCATAGAAGCTGTTTTGAAAAACCCAAAACGCATGCCTGTCACACTGGTCTGGAACAGCGATGATATTCTGGAGGTGTATCAATCCCAATTCGAGCAGGGAGAAGAATACCAATATATGGACCTCGCCGCAAATGAGATATGGACTTCCAACAACACGGCGGTTCATTCTGACGATGTGGTCAAAAACGGAAAAACAATAGGGATCTCAAGCGGGAGGGTTTACAGCAATTACTATAGGGTCATGATTTCATTGTGCATTATAAACATTGAAGATTCCGAGCTGGGCAGTGAAGTGGAAATCATATGGGGAGAGCCGGGGGTACGTCAAAAAAACATACGGGCTGTCATTTCACGATTTCCCTACCTGGATTTACCGAGAAACAAAAATATCGATGTGAAACTGCTGTGATCATAAATCAAAAGCACCCTAAGGATTCTATGTATTCATAAGAAAATCAGCTTTTTTACGAATTTCATCCCAAAACCAAAAGATAAGCCTTGGAGAAGAAAGTAAAGATTCGGATCGTTTTCCAGACCTTGTACAGCATATTACACCGGACTATAATTAACAGGGCTGTACTGTATTTCAAGTATCAGCCCTGTTTGATTTTTTGCCTGTGCATGGTCCCCCACTCTGCCAGTGCGTGAATAACATTTTGAAGTGTATAGCTATACTCGGTAAGGACATAGCTCACTACAACGGGTACTGCATTATCGACATTCCTTATAACAAAGCCATTTTGTTCGAGGTCCCGAAGATCATTGGACAAGGTTTTGGCCGATATTCCCTCCAAAGAGCGCTGCAGGTCATTAAAGCGTGTATGCCCTGATGAAAGGGCAATGATGATGCGCAGTTTCCATTTCCCTCCTATTGCGTAAAGGGCATCTCCCACCGGAAGCAGATTTGCCCTGCATACTTCATGCAGGGAATGATCTGCTGCGGCCATATTGTTGTTCAGGTCGCTATTTTTCATTTTTACTGTGAATTTTAATTTACCTATAAATCACTAACCTAAGTAACACTACTTTACTTTACGATACTACTATCCTTTGATATACTGCTAACTTATCGAAAGTAAAGATATGTAAATTTGCATCTAATCAAGACTATAAATATGAAAACAAAAAAGATTATCACCTGGACAATTACGATACTTGCAGCGGCCTTAGTGGTGATGAGCGGCGTTATGAAACTGCTGCAGGGCGATGAGATTACCGCCAAAATGCAGAAAGTATCGGTTGACCAGTACATTATCGCGCTGGGGCTTATGGAAATTTTATTTTCCGCACTTTTTGTTTTTCCCAGAACCCTGAAAATCGGCTTTATCCTACTGTCGTGTTATTTTGCAGGCGCTCTTGCCGTTGAACTGTCTTACGGCAGCCCCAAGACAGCCCTTATACCGCTGGTGCTTATATGGGTTTCAGCATTTCTAAGAGACAAGGAAATTTTTACGGCCGGCAGTGACATTTCCCAAAAAAAATGGCCTATATGAAAACAGTAGAAATCGTATATGTTTCGATGACCTGCCTGGAGCAGGATATACAGAAGTTCTCGGGATTCCTTCTGGAGATAGCCCGTGATGTACGTCTTATAGAAGGATGCATAAAATTTGATTATCTCAACAGCCCTGAGAGTCCGAACCGGTTTGTTGCTTACCTTGAATTTGATTCCAAAGAGAGCCATCAGCGCTATAAGAGTTCCGAGGCGGTGGGCAAAATAAACCGCTGGCTGTTCCCTCTTCTGAGCCACCCGCCTGATTTCCGCCATTACAGTGCGGAGCTGGTTCAGAGCAGTTAAGCATGAGGGGCAAAAAGTTGAGGCCCTAAATTGGAAACGCTGACTTTCAGCTGTTTTTTTATTAAGACAGCCCCTTAGAATGCCGTTCTGATCAGAGAAATACCACTCTCCCCCATCGAGCGATAGAGATCTGTTACGGCATTCCTATTTCTTTTTAATTGCAACTTTTGATTTCGCTGCGGTCCTCTTTGCGGTTTTCTGTCCGGCTCTTTGCAATATGGTCATTAGAAGCAATTCCCATCCCGGCCATTGTATGCGCCAAAAATAGTCCCTTTTGTTGTATCCATTAATTGGGTTGGATGGCTCATTGCAAACTGGAAAGCTCTGTCTGCCCTATTTTGTTTAAATGCAAAAGGGAAATAAGGGAATATAAATATTTAAAGCAGGATTATCGGTCTTAAATGGGCGGATAATCCTGCTTTGAAATTTTAAAAAGCACCTTAATGATTACAGATCTTCAGAGAAAAAACTTATGCTATAACCAGGCATAACAGTACCCGAAGTAAAACTTGTCTGTCTGAAATTAATTCATTTAAATTAAAACTCCAATTCATATCCCATTTTTAGTGCCCATTCTTTTAATTTTGAATAGGGAAATTTATTTATGGATGAGTAAAATGCGATTTTCTTAAGGTTTCCTTTTTGGGTTTTCAAATCAGAAGAACATAACCAGGCCAAATCACTTTTGCTGAAACTCATCCCTTTTTCTACTCTCTTTAAATATTTATCCAGATCATTATTCAAGTCCAGATTTTCATCTTCGCTTAGAAAGAAGGCTTCAAAAATTTCGATGTATTCGTTTATGGTAATCTTTCTGTTATTTCTGCTAAATCTGTTTCCAAAATGCTCTCTAAGCCATTTTGATAAGGTTCTCTTATTACATTCAAATTCCTTTGCGATTGTCTCTTTAGTTACAAACACTAACCCTTTTGTGCGTTCTTTGCATTCATCGATGTTTTTTCCCTGCAGGTCAGTGTTAAATACAGTTTTAAAATTATACTCCGCAAGTGGTTTCTGCATCTCAAAGATTTTCTTTATCCCATCATGATCTGTAATTAAATTCATTAATTCATCTGCTGATTCCTGCAGACTGGAAGAAGTTTTAATTACCCCTGTGATAGTATCCAATTGTATTATTTCTGATACCTTAAGCCAAAAATCCAAATTAGTTTCATTTTTGAGCATTTCAAAAATTTCCTGATCGCTATATGACTGGTCTTTTAACTGGGTTAACCGGCATATTAATTCTTCTCTTCCCCCATAAAACAGAGCGAAAAAAGCATTAATTATTTCCTGCTGCTCTTCAAAGGAGAGCTTACTGCAAGCTGCGGCATGATTATCTAAAACTTTATTTAGCATAAAAAATTGCGGTTTGTAATCGGGTAAAAAAAGATGAACTAAGATAATACATTACAGCAGCTTTGATGATCAAAACCTCAGGTAAATATCATGAAATTTATTTCGTTTCAATCATAATTATACTCCCAGTCATCACCAAAGGTATCCTCGTCCCAATCACAAGGATCGTCTTTGCCTGCAGTGGGTTTTCCAGCGCTCTTTTGCCGAGACATCATATATTTACCATTATTAGGGTTTAGTTGATTTGACCTGTTATCTACTGCTTTTTGTTCAGCCGGATTTGTCCTTGCTTTTCCCATAACCATTTGATTTTTGTTTGACATTTATCTGCTCTTTATAAGTTAGTATGCCAAAAGTAAAACAAAGAAAAAACAGCGATCCAAATTATGCACGATAGGTAATTAGATCTGCTTTTGCTGCTCCTCGGTATGAACATGAGAGAGAGTGGATATACAAATCCCATCAGAAAATACGCTCAGATTTCAGCTTGACCACCAAGCACCTTATCCCCAGGAACATGAAATTAACATTCCAAGACTTAAAATGGGCAACTAGTGAATTGAATAAAGCATGTAATTGGCCAGCTTGAGGCAAAAATATCAAAATGCAGGCAATTACATTTTAAAAACAAGTAAAACTACCTGATTGTAAACCAGTTAATTATAATAAATTTAATCCCATATTTCAAAAAAATTAAAGATAAAAGCCGTTAAACGTTTTGTATCTGCCTTTTTAAAATTACAACAGCCAATAACTTAAAAAAACAGATATGGAAAAATACTCCTCTGAAAATGGAATGAGTGTGCTTGCACATAAAGGTGATGCTATGACACTGTTAGCTTTTGACCTTGAAGAAAGCAGAAAAGAGAACCTTGCCGGTTTTACAATAAAAATTACTGTTACGGGCCGCCCTTCTTATTTCATTTATAACCGGATGAAACTAAGGGACGCTATTGTACTTCCCGACCAGCCTGAAAAAGAGTCGCAGTACTTCAGCAGTCTGTATGCTCCTATCCAGAAATTCAGATGGATTCATGTACCCTCTACCATGCATTACTGGAATGACCCTTATTTTGGCGACTATACTTATGAAGTATATCCTCGTTATTTCCAGGACAGTAAGCTTCTAGCGCTTGATGAAACCCTCAAAGCGACTGTAACCATAGATGTAAGTCCTTTCACCGACGAGAAATGCGAGGTTAATTTCACAAGGTCTTTCATATCCTCACAGGCCTTCGCACACCATTTCGGGAATCAGATAAAACTACGTCCTAAAGTAAAAACATTAAATTTTGACATAAAGGAAACAGCTGGCTCAACGATCAAACTTGATCAGAACCACCGGGAATATGAGCGTGAATTCACTTATGAAGAAATCCACAAATATCTGGGATGGCAGGCAAGAAAAAAAATCAAAGACACGCTGGATCTGGTACTGGGAGACAAAAATTTATGCCTTGATGTTTTTGCCTATGACCTAAATGAACCCTATATTGTAAAGAGTCTGCTTACCTTAGCATCAGAGGGACGCACCAAAATCATTCTAGATGACTATCCCAACCACAGCGGACCGGAGGACTATGAGACCCTGTTTGAAAATGAATTCAACAGCATTGCCCAAAACAGCGGTGATTTGTTCCGCGGGCACTATAGGAGTCAGGCGCACTCAAAGTTATTAATTGTCAGAGAAAACACTCCCGATAGAAAAGCTGTCAAGGTTTTGACCGGATCAGCTAATTTCACTACAAACGGTTTGTATATAAATGCGAACCACCTGATCACTTTTAATGATCCTGCTGCAGCCCAGCTTTATGCAGATGTCTTTGATAATTCATTTGGAGCTGACAAAATGGATAATTTCGCAGACAGCGTTTATGCCGGGACTGATTATGATTTTTCAGCATCTGACCCTGTGGATATGACCATTCGTTTTTCACCGCACACCCGTGCGTACACCGATATTCTTTTTGATAAAATCTCCAACAGAATAGCTGATGCCGAAAGCGATGTGCTCTTTGCAGTGATGATAGACAACAGCAGAAGCAGCATACTGGATGCCCTTCACACCCATCTGGCATCGGATAAGATTTTCACCTTCGGCATCACCGATGAAAATGAAGACATTCAGCTCTACAAACCCAATAGTACTCAGGGCGTGAAAATCAGTGCCCTTGATATAGAAACACAACTTCCAAAACCTTTCAGTGAGATTGCCAGACAGCCTGGTCTTGGGCATGTCATACATCATAAATTCATTGTGGTGGATTTTAAGGGTAATAATCCTGTGGTTTACTGCGGCAGCAGCAACCTTGCTTTCAACCCTGAGCAGAAAAACGGAGATAACTTAATTGAAATACGAGACCGTGAGATTGTAACGGTTTTTGCCATTGAGGCTATAAGGTTAATAGATCATTTCCACTGGATAAACAAAAAGGCGCAACCCGCAGCAGGAAATGCCGACCGGGAACTTTTCCTGCATGATAACTCAACAAGCTACAAGTGGTACGAAAAATATTATAATTCAGCTGATCTGCGATGTAAAGAAAGGGAACTGCTGATAAAAAAAACAGCCATCTCAGCTGATTTATAATTGAATAAGACAATAATGACATTTATTATCAAAAAAAAAAACAAATGACCATTAAAACGAACAGATAATCTGCCTGGAATACTGTATTTGAGAGCTGCAGAAATCGGATACGAATTTACTGAAGAAGACAAAGAGTTGCTGCTTGAAACTTATCAAGAATTAGATGATATACTCAAAGAGGCAGCAGCTTATATAAATGTAAAATTTCAAGGCAGAGAAGATTATATTCATGGATGGAATAAAATTGATTTTGGTACCAAAATTGGTGATTTTCAAATTGCAACTACCGATCGTGAGCATATAAAGCGAGCGTGGAAAGATGGAGTATTTGATTTAAAGGAGTTATTAAAATCTTTACGAAATGAAGTTATATTATTGATATAACCTGAAAAAGAAAAAGAAAAAAAACACACCTGATTCCAAAAACACTTTCCTTCATAGAAATACTTTCATGGATAGCCTGCATCATTGGGACCATAATAGCTTTATGCGCATTGATCAAATAGTACTTCTTAAATATATACTATCCTTATGCCTATTTCTAATATTAATTATTATAAAGGAGCTAAAAAGCTCCTTCATCTGCAAAGGAATAATAGGTTTCAGGGGTAATGATCAGATGATCCAGCAGTGTGACATCCAGAATTTTCCCTGCTTCTTTCACTTTTCTGGTTATCTGTATGTCAGCTTCAGAGGGTCTAGTTTGTCCCGATGGATGGTTGTGGATCATAATCAGCGATACTGCATTTGCTTTAAGTGCAGCTGCAAATATCAGTCTGAGGTCAACTATGGTGCCTGAAATACCTCCAGAAGATACTTCGTAAATGCCAAGTACCTTATTGGACTGATTGATAAGAAGGATTTTAAACTGCTCGAAAAATTCAATTGTATCGGAATTCCAAGACTGGAGCACCAGCTGGTAAGCCGTTTTTGAAGAATTTATAAAAGGTCTTTCGGATGCTTTTACTTTTGTTTTGTAGACCAATTCAATTTCTGCTACCTGATTCCAGTTCTGAAGTGTTTTAATAGTTTCCATGATTTCTAAAGTTTTAAGATTAATTATGGAACCTGAGCCGGGAATGAGTAAGCGAGCCAAAAAAGCAACGCAATAAAGCAGGGTTTCGCCCCTGCATTTATGGGGGAATTTTTTTGGACGAACCGCATCTTGTTCCCGAACTTTGTTTTGGAATTAAGCCTGAACCTCTAGGACAATATCCCCGCCTTTGAGTGTCTGGGCGCGAAAATTTAACATTATGTTATAAAAAAGCCGAAAACTAATTTTCGGCTCTCTCTGCTTTTTTATTTTTTATGCGCTTTTTAATCTGATACAGATTCTTGTCCAATAGTTTGATAATCTGGGAGTGGTGCGGGGAAACTTTATTTTTAGTTCCCCTGCACTGCATTATTTCCAGTGATGGAAGCGCCACTTCAATAGTCTCTACCGGTTTGTTTTCGAATTTAGCCGAAAGGATAAGGGAGTTTTTCTTTTTATAGTATTCATTGGTAAACAAACAGTGGCGCAGTATGTCCCCTTGCTCTAGAAAATCCCTTACGCTTTCCATGACGCAGATGCTGAGATTTTCCTCTGCAAACTCAAGTCCGAAAAATTGTTTCTTCTGCTGTTCATAGCTGACCTGCGCCTGCTGTATTTCCAAACGAAGTTCCCTGATATGCTGACGTCTCTGAATTTTACGTTTTCTCTCCACCAGCCTTTCATGTTGCTGTTCCAAGTTGTCGGGACATACATTACCCGCATCACTCAAATCCTTTTTAAACCATCTGAGCAGAGCGATGTAATCTTCCCAAAGTCCGAAGTCTTTTACCTTATAACTGTTTTTAGCGCATGCTTTAACTGCCTGCCAATTTTCATTGATATGCTGTGAATGAGACAACAGATAATGCTTCAGAAAATCGGTCTGCGCTGTCTTAAGGAGTGTTTCAGCATGGGAATCTTTCAGAAGAGCCGTAAAAAGCATCTGCGGTGCTATGCCGTAAAAACTGCCTTTGAAACCATTTCTTCTTAAGACTGCAAGTGTCTTTGCACCTGAATAAACCTTATAGGGATTTATGCGGTATTTGGGAGAATTTTCAAAATTCTTTGGTCGGATTTCAAGAGAGGAATAATATTTCCATGCATCATAGGCATTTGAAAAAACATTGGTGCCAAGCGAAAGGGTCCGCACCTCCCCTTTTGGATTAATCCAGTGCTGCATGACTTCCTTATGAAAATAAGACGGCAGGAAATTCTTTTTCATTTGTTTGTGCGAACAGATGATGCGCACCACCTGAAATCCCGCACAGACATCCACAACAGCCCAATACTCTATTTCCCGGAAATTAACCTGATTGTACTTTTGCATTTTGAGTTTGCCCCCGCATGCCGAGCATCTGATATACTTTTGGCAGGATGCTTTCTGCCCATCAGGTTTCCAAATGTGACTGCATTCAAGGCAGTGGAATTTTCCCCTTGAGAGCACACCCCATTTCAGGAAAATGTTTTTTTCTGCCCAAGACTGCATCTTTCCTGTTACAGGCGCAAGGGAAGCACTGAGACCCGTTATCTGTTTTTCGATGATGGTTTTAGGTATCATAAGTCAAAAAGTGTTAAGGTTTTTGATTCAGGCTTAGAAGCAGGCATCTTGTTTTCTGCAGGAGGCATGCTTTTGGAAACTTCAGGTAAGGAAGTGAACAAATCGGCTTTGGCAGGCTGATTGACCACAGCCCTGCAGTTTACGGGCTGTGGGTGTTCAATAGCATCATCGGAGTAATATTTAACAGCCAAGTCAAATATTTCCTGATCGGCAAAGGCGCATAACCCCGTTTTTTTTACCTCAGCAAAAATGTAATTAAAACAGCCTTCCAAGTTCTTGGATGCTTTGCTGAAATTTTGTGCAAAAGCGGTATCGCTGAGCGCTTTCCCGCTGAGGAAATTTTCAATTACGGCTTTAAAATTGTCAGAGGTTTTCATAACTTATTTATTAGGCTTATACATTTACTTGGATTAAAAAGGCAGGTCGTCAGGTTCTTCATTTTTACTTTTTTCAGAAGCAACATTCTTTGCCTGAACAGGCTGAACATCGGATGTGAAAAGCAGTATTTTAATATTACTGGTGTGAAAAGTGAGGCTTCCTACCGCTTTACCCTCAGCGCTGAGATAGGCATTCACTCCGATTCGTCCGAAGAGTTCCACCATTGTCCCTTTTTTGAGCCATTGGGCAACACCTGCACTGAGCCAATAAGAGCAGTCGATATAGGTGACTATTTTTTTAACTTCCGTGCTTCCTTTGGCTTTGTAAGTGTCATTAACTGCAATGGAGAAATTAACGACCTGTCTGTCTTTTGCTGTGTTGGCGACAACGGCATCTCTGGTTAAGCGTCCTGTGATTTCCATAATTTTAAAGTTTTAGATTAATACTGCTTCTTCCCGCCTGCCTTGCAAAAAATTGTTTTCAAAAGAAAAAACGGAAAAAAAGAAAGCAAGAATCAAGTGGCCGGCTAGAGGATGCGGAGTGCTATAAGTCCCAAAGGGCGGCAGTGCCGTTATGCGCCCGGAGCATCCGGCGGACACTATCTTGGCTGCCTTTTTATCCGTTTCGAGTGAAAACAGCCAAACCTTAATCTATAAAATTCATTGATGGATGGCTTAAGAAGACAGCAGGAAGTCCTGTGGGAGAAGGTTTTCAGATAAATCAAAAAAATAATAGACTTAAATTTAAAAACAGCACAACTTTTTGATATAAAAATGATATAACTATTTTTATAACTTATATGAACACATTACAAAATCCCATGACCCAGAATCCTTTTAAAAAAGAAATCTTCGAAGTATTAAGAAAATCATATGCAGAATGCCAGATCTTTAATCTCTCCTTTGACGAAAATGTTACAAAAATGACAGAATATTATATTACTGTAAGCCTAAGCAAGGAGCTTTTGAACTGGAATGAGGAAAATAAGTACCCTTTTAAAATAGAATTAGAGAAGAATACCACCCGGCTATTTCACGATTGTTTTGAAAATTACAAACAGATCGGAGATAAATGGAATCCAGGAACTTTTGCCAGCCATTCCAATGAATTCAAGGAAAGCCACGATGCGATACGCAAAGGAAAAGTCGATATAGCGCTCAGCAGAACTCACAATTCAAGAAACATTTCAGAATATATATTTGAAGTGAAAGCTGTAAATCCAGACATTGGGGAATTAAAAAAAGATTTTCAGAGAATACAACAGTTCCTTAATGCAGAGGTTCCAGACTTTGAAAATTCATTTAAGGGTGGTTTTTTGGTTTTTCTTAAACATCATAATAAAAACAAAATACAAAACAGAGAGAGTCTGATTGAATCACAAACTACTTACATAAACAACCTAAAATCACAACTTGATGAAATAAAAGCAGCTGGTACTAAATTCAGTATCGATTGTAAGACAATTACCCTCTCTGATGGTGAAAGTCTTCAATTACAGAATGGTTATGAACATGGAGAAGAAGCTTATAAGACCTTTTTTGCTTACGGAGTTATCATTGCGATTCAAAAGTAAGGTATTGTAAAAAAGTATTATTTCATTTTATGTCTTGGCAAATTAATCTCGTGCTCTTGCGGGTAAGGCGCACGCTGGGTCATACTCACATCTTCACGCAGCTGCTCGTGGACTTTAAACTGCCTGTCGGTCGTATTGGAATATCTCGGATCAGCAATAAATGGCATTTTTGCCATTTTGGTTACGGTAATGGTTGGAAAATGGTAATCTACCTCAACAGTGCCTAAAAGCAAATAACAGCCTCCGCCCAGAAAGGGATATTCTCTGAGGCTTTCCGTGAAATGCGCTGTGTCAAAGAATTCCCCATCAGCATCGATCCAAGTACCGAAATACATCGCACCCATTTTTGTTGGAACATGTTTTCTGGACACCAAATAAGCCAGCATGCGCACTGTTTTTTTATGATGTTTCAAGAGATCCTTTGCCATTACATCCCCCCTGAATTTTGTCTGCAGCAAATCAAAAGGCGTGCAGGAAACCGGAAAACTCAAAAGTTCAATCTCATCAAAAGCATCTTCAAAAGGAGAACGGGCCAGTTCCGGCAGTACATATTCCCTGACGGGTTCCTGCAACAGAAGCAGGGCTCTGTTCTCTGGTCTGTAATTCACCATTATAAGCCTGGCAATGACCAGCAATTGATTTTTTGTTTTTCCGGTAAAGCGGAATGCGCCAATAAAAATCAAAGTTTGTATACCTTCAATACCGATAGGAATACGGTTTATAAAATCATCCAGTGATTTATAATCGCCGTTATTGCGGCGTTCCTCTTGTATCATGACGGCAATTTTTTCCTCCAATCCCTGAAGTTGCATAAACCCAAGATATATGTCGGTTCCATACAGCGTAGTTTCAAATTTGCTTTTGTTGACACATGGGTTGTGAATGGCTGCTCCGGACATCCTGGCTTCATGCACATAAACTTCGGTTCTGTAAAAACCACCCTGATTGTTAATGACTGCCACCATAAATTCTACAGGATAGTGGACTTTGAGATAAAGACTCTGGTAGCTTTCAACCGCATAGGATGCAGAGTGCGCCTTGCAGAACGAGTATCCTGCAAAGGATTCGATCTGCCGGTAAATTTCCTCGCTGAGCTTTAAAGGATGACCCTGAGCTTGGCAAGACACAAAGAAATTGTCCTTCACTTTCTGAAGCGCTGCCTTGGAACGTCCCTTTCCTGACATAGCGCGGCGCAGGATATCCCCGTCTGCCGCGGGCAGACCGCCATAATGCAGGGCAATTTTGATTACGTCCTCCTGATATACCATAATCCCGTAAGTCTCGCCTAACTGCTCCTTGAAAACCGGATGAAAGTATTCGAATTTATCGGGATAATTGTGGCGGAAAATGTACTCTTTCATCATCCCGCTTTGGGCAACACCGGGACGTATAATGGAAGATGCGGCAACGAGTGTTTTATAATTATTGCATTTCAGACGGCGCAAAAGTCCTCTCATAGCAGGACTTTCTATATAAAAACAGCCAATAGTCCTGCCCATTGCTAAAAACTCATTACAACTGGCTTCATTTTTTGAAATGGACGTATCGCGTATATTAACCTTGATGCCGCGATTCTTTTCAATAAGTTTGACACTGTCATCAATATGCCCGATACCGCGCTGGCTTAAGATATCGAATTTTTCAAGTCCGATCTCCTCTGCCGTATGCATATCAAAAAGTGCAATGGGAAAGCCTTTGGGAGGCATCTCCAGTACGGTATAATCGGTAATAGGCTTCTCGGAGATCAGGATTCCGCAGGAATGCATGCTTCGCTGGTTGGGATATTTCTCCAGAAGCATTCCAAATTCCTTTACCTCCCTGACCACTTGATTCGTGGCATGCAGTTCCATGGGATTTTTAGCAAGTGCATCGAGCTCTTCTTTTGGAAGTCCAAAGACTTTTCCCACTTCTCGAAATATGGATTTATACTTAAACTCGACGTTAGTGCCGCAGAAAGCAACATGCTGCTGCCCATACTTATTGAAAATATATTCCAGTATTGTATCGCGCTCTTTCCACGACCAGTCAATATCAAAATCCGGCGGACTTTTTCGGTTTATGTTCAGAAACCTTTCAAAATACAAATCCAGTTCCAGCGGGCATATATCTGTTATTCCCAAGCAGTATGCAATGATACTGTTGGCACCGCTGCCACGCCCGATATGGAGAAAGCCCTTAGAAATACTGTATTGGACAATATCCCATGTAATTAGGAAATACCCGCTGAATTCCAGCTGATCTATTACCTTAAGTTCCTTGAGCATACGCGCTTTTGCGTCTTCATTGTTTTTTCCGTAGCGCCACTCAAGACCCTGCTCTGCCAGGGCGGTCAGCTTGACCATATCCTGCTCACGACTACCTGTGAAATATTTTTTGTTTTTCGGGGTTTTAAAATCAAACTCAAAATTACACTGCCCAATGATTTTTTCAGTGTTGGCTATAATAACGGGATACTGGTCGTAACAGGCTGAAATTCTCTGCACATCTACCATCACTTCTGAACCCTTACAGCAGTCATCTGAAGTCAGTCTGGACAAAATAATATTCAGATCAATTGCGCGCAGGATTTTGTGCAGTTTATATTCCTTTTTGTTTCTGAAGGTTACCGGCTGGAGTATGACCATTTTCTCCTGCCTATCCTTCCAATCTGACAAAACCAGTTTAGAGAGCTGCTCTGGGCGGATTCCGATAAACTCATTTTCTTTCAAAACAGCAGGTACGTTCTCCAGGGGATAAATAATAAAGACATGCTGGAAATCCGGAGCAGCGTCAGGTAAAACAATGCCGTGAATGTTATGCCAGGTTAGAAAACCGTTCATTTCAGCCAGGCCTTCCGCATTTTTTGCCAGGCCTATAAAACGAAGCTGGTGCTCGTATCGGAATTCCATCCCGACAATAGGCTTAATGCCCACATCCTTACAGCCTTTTATAAATTCATAAATTCCTGTAACCGTGTTTATATCGGTGAGCGCCATAGAAGCAACCCCGCATTTTACTGCATGAGCAATCAATTCCTCCATAGGAATGGTGCCGTAACGCAGGGAATGGAAGGAATGGCAATTGAGATACATCTACCGGGATTTACGTTTTAAAATTTCATTTTTATTGTTGGGCTTAAAAGTCGCACCGGCGCACCGCATAACAGCATCAAAACCGTAACGGGTTTTCATCCGGTCCATGGCCTGATAGAGCGCGAGCATTTCCTCGGTATCCTGAAAAATATCGATCTGATAGGTCCCCCGTACCAGTCCGCTGAATGTTACCCCGATAAGACGGAGCCTCATTCGCCGCTGGTATAATTTTTCAAACAGATCCACAGCGGTCTGGGCCAGGATATGATCTGCCGAGGTGTACTGCACGCGGCATTGTTTTGTTTCTGTATCAAAATTGGCATAACGGATTTTGATCCTGACCGTTGAGGTCAGCCACTGCTCTGAGCGGAGCTGAAAGGCCAGTTTTTCCACCATTCCCAGAATTACCTTTTTCAGGTGGTCGATATCAATGGTATCCTGCTCGAAGGTCTCTTGGGCAGCTATTGATTTTCTCTCCGTATAGGGTTCCACCGGATTATTGTCAATCCCGTTGGCTTTCTTCCATAACTCGATTCCGTTTTTGCCGATCATTCGCTGCAGGGCTTCGGCGGGCATTTCGGAGAGGGTCTGAATGGTCCGGATTCCAATTCTTGAAAGCAACTGAAAGGTTTTCTCCCCTACCATTGGAATTTTCTGGATGGAAAGCGGATTGAGGAAAGGCTTCACCAGATGCTCCGGAATTTCAAGATTCTGTTTTTGTTTTCCTTCCCCGGTGCCAATTTTGGAAACGGTCTTATTAACGGAAAGTGCAAAGGTCAAAGGAAGGCCTGTTTCACGTATTATGGTCTGGGCAAGTTCATTGGTCCATTTGTAGCTGCCATGAAATTTATCCATTCCAGTGATGTCAAGATAAAACTCATCGATGCTGGCTTTCTCCACCACCGGGGCTTTTTCCTGAATAATTTCCGTGATGTCGTGGGAGAGGCGGGAATAGAGTTCCATATCGCCTTTCATGACTTTGGCATGAGGGCATAAACGAAGTGCCATGTGGATCGGCATTGCCGAGCGCACCCCAAAGCGGCGGGCTTCGTAGGAGCAAGATGCCACTACTCCCCTTTCCCCTCCTCCAATAATCAGCGGTATCCCGTTCAATTCCGAATTTGTCAGCCTTTCACAGGAGACAAAAAATGCATTCATATCTATGTGTACAATCGACCTTGCCATATCCTTCCCATTTTTATACGAGTCAAAATTAGCACAGATAAGAACAAAATAAAATTTTTAAATGTTACATTTTAGAACAAATTGTAAAATCTCTTAATTAACAGTCCATAGAATAAACCCTTAAAAAAGAAATTAAAGAAAAAACTTATTGATTTTTTTGATTGTATGGTCCCAAATTACAACTAAGAAATTGATTTTTTTTTTTTGCGATTTACCTTTATGTGTAATAATCATTTGCTTGTAAAAAATAATCTTATATTCGCCAACGGCTTCCAAGGATTATAACAAATGAAAAACCACCTAAAAAATCTGAACAGAAAAAAAACGCAAAGCCTTAAGAGGGCCCATGCTGCCAGGCAAGACTGGAGTTCCTTACGTGAACTTGCAAGAGACATTTTTTCACAGATCATAGATACTGCTTCTGAAATAAAATATTATGATTCTCTGTACATCATTGATGATCAGGATTCGATGTTGCTAAGAACTACAAATTTCTCAAACTTTATACAGTTTTACATTGGGAAAAGACCATCAGGAAGATTTCATCAAGAGTTTGACAAAGAGGGACAGCTGCTGAAAAGTGAACTAGAGGTAATAGATGGCGGGGCGTTAATAATTTCACAGTCATCAGATGGGAAGGTGAATTTTGTAATTTTTCCCGACACAATTAAAAACCAGCAAAATGAGAAACCTTTTATCCGGTCTGTTTTTAAAAATCCCAGTAAAGTAAAGTATCATCACATTAAAGAGGCTGGTGAAGATTTTTTAACCTTTATTGTACTGACCAGTCCCGACTATATACCAAATAAACTGGAGAAAATAGAGTTATATATGATAACTAAAAAATATAAAAAAGACATCTTTCCTTTCCTTAAAACACTATTTACCTGGGGATTACGTATCATTTCATTTGCAAAAGGATTCGTTGCTGCCTAAAGAGATAAGTTACATTTTCTTTTGAAAAAGCACTATTCTGAAAAGATGACGGATTGAGTATTGACTTTATGCTTTCAATTAATAAACGTTACTTAAACAATTAATTCCCTCCGCGTTTATACATAAAGGGAATTAATATCCATGTATTAAATTAATTTCGGATTCGAAGATTGATGAATGTCCTGTGTTTCTCCATTTCCTGCTCCACATTAATATCTGCAATACTAATTGGTGTCAAATCAACGGGATTACGGCTTTTTATATATTCCAGTAAGCTGTTTACCTGATGGTAAATACTATCAAGCCACTGCTGATTAACGATAGTAGAATAATACCTATTATCGAGAATTCCTGTTTCATTTCTAAAATCAATTTCACTTTCCAGCTGATAGCGAAGATATACCTCGTATTGTTCAAGGTTTGTTGTAATGATTTCATTGTATTTTAATTTCGAGTCAGGCTCAAGCAGATCAACAAGTTTTGCCAGCTTGTGTGTTTTTACTTTATTATATGCTTCTTTTATTTCTAGACGGGTTTCAAGAAAGATCAAAGATTTTAAAGCGCATTCCAAGGCAAAGCACAAATCAACGAGTAATTTGCTTCTATTGCCTAAATGAGAAGCATGCTCGTTTAAGATTTCATAACGCTTTAGAAATTCATGCGCATCAGTGTAGAAGAAATCAGAAATTTTATTTTGTATCGGCATTTGAAGTGTCATTTATTTATTAGAGGTACTGCTGCTTAGGACACCTCAGGGTGTCCACCATTCGAAGTTATCCTTAAGATCATACAGATTATCCATTTTTCTGGCAAAAACTCTTCGCAGGGGATTGTAGGCGGGATCAGGATTTCGTAATTCTCCTAAATATGTGCTAAAATACGCTTCCAATGCATATTGAAGCAAGGTCCTGTATATTACATTCCCCTTCTGTTTCTGTTTAATAAATTTTCGATCTGAGGGATTATCATTTGAAGTAGCATTAATATGCCAGTTTCCTTTTGTTTTGGCTTCATGCATTAATCCGCATCGCACCTGGGTATAAAAAGATGCTGCACTAAAAGGAGTATTTCTGGGATTTCCTGCTTTGTCTTTCGCATGAAAAATTCCTTCAAAAATTGCAGCCGTAGTAAGGAATCCTGTAAACAGCGAACTGCTGTTATTGTATTCATATACGGGACTGTTAGGAGTTAATCCATAGTTATAAACTGCTCCTTTTTTAAACGCGGCAAACATTTCAATTAACGCACACTGCAGAGTTACTATTGCAAAACCCTCCCCCTCTTTGGTATTGGGATGGATAAGATTGTTTATTGCATTTAAATATTTTGTTAGAATTCTATTTTGAAAAATCATTACAGCGGTATTCCACTGCCCTGAGTAATCATAAGAATTATTCAAACTGCTTCTTATGGCAACCCATTGATCAATTTCTTTGATTTGTCGTTTCATTAAAAGGGAATTAAAAGACCAATGTACATAAAAATAATTCTGTTTAAAAACTAAATAAAATGTCGTTTCAATATCAATACATCTCCTTGTACCCCCCAACAAATGAATAGGAAATAATGCTCTAAACTACTATAACCACTTACGTTCAGGTAAGCGGCTCTATCCGGACAACCGATATGGAAAGTCCAAATAACCGTACCCTTTTTCCGCTTTAGTTACCTTCCATAATAGTCGCTGCCATAATTTTTCTAATATTTTCAAAACTATATTTTTTGCCAATGGGTTCCTCGCTTGCCGCAATATTATATAATATTTTTTGCTTTAATCTTACATCCATTTTTCCTGAAAAACCTAATTTTTGGTGTAATTCATCAAGTATTTCAATATATTCGTTCATTCTTAAAGCTGCTGCGTGATTTACAAAATTTTGAATAATTTCATGCAGTTCACTTTCCTTAATTGACAATATCCTCTCTGGCGTAAAAGCTGTGTTATATTCCGCTTTTTTTATTAAAATTTCAGAACCGTAAAACGTACATTCCATCGCTTTTAAATACGTGGTTTTAAAATAGAAAAACAGAATAAACTCGTCAACCATAATTGAATACGGCCGAATATTAAAAGGTGAGCAGTGAAGATATGTATGAGGTACCTGCTTATAATTAGCCGCCCTTACTAATTTATATCCAATATCTTTCAAGTCTTCATCAGAAATGACTAATTTATAATCCGTCAGGTATTTTTTTAAAATTCTTCCAAGTTTTCTTTCTTCCTTTTCTTTAAGCTTAATTCCGCACTTTCCAAATATGGACAATCTCCAGAGAATTGAAATCCAAAACAAAAAACCGATACCTTCCTTTTCAATACTTTTATAACCGGTGTGATGGTCTGCTGTTTTAGTTAAACTTACAGCATACTGGCTTTCCAGATTTCCTAAATTTTTTTCGCATTCAGAACAGAAAAAATGGTCTACTACAAGAGAGATATCATTATTTTCAATTAACTGCTCGTCAACTTCTCCATAAATTTTCTCTAAGTCTTCAGGGAGTATATTTCTACCAAAATACCCCTTGGTTTCCAGTTTTCCTATAAGAAATCCTAACTCCTTGCCCCTTCCTTTTGCCCCAATCTGGTTATCAATACGTTTCATTAAAAAATGTGGGACTATATGGGAACCTGTTTTATCAGCTTCTTTATCTTGGCATAAAAGGCATTTTTTCATAATTAAAATCTGTGGGGATGGCTTTTTAAACAAGTACAAATTTAACTGCAATTTTCAACCTTTCGCTGGCAAAATTTAATTTTTATGCTTTTGTATTTAAGATTTCAATCATCGGACACTTTTTTATAAATCCAATTTCAAAAAGCATGAACAGCGAACCATCCCTATTCCAATAATTCATGCATTTTTTGCTGCAGTAATTTTTTGTCTGGAAGCTGTATCTTATATTCAGCAACCATAGTAGAAGACATACTCCTATTGAGTGCATACTCCACTACTTTGCTGTCTTTATCGGTGCACAATAATATCCCAATACTTGGATTTTCATGAAGTTTCTTAACGTCCCGATCCAATGCTTCGAGATAAAAATTCAGCTGTCCTAAATGTTCAGGCCTGAATTTATCTGCTTTTAGTTCGAAAGCAACTAAACACTGCAGTCCTCTGTGATAAAATAAAAGGTCAATGTAAAAATCACTGTTGCCAACCTGAAGTTTATATT
Organism: Flavobacterium calami; assembly: GCF_038290035.1. Taxonomy (NCBI): domain Bacteria; kingdom Pseudomonadati; phylum Bacteroidota; class Flavobacteriia; order Flavobacteriales; family Flavobacteriaceae; genus Flavobacterium; species Flavobacterium calami. Next base: position 129,983 of record NZ_JBBYHS010000009.1, on the reverse strand, counting down.
CCTGATCGATAAAGATAAAATCTTTGCCCAATTCCAAAATAAAATTTTTCATCTGCTTCATTAATCCCTGTTGTAATTCATTCTCACTGTAGGGGTCAGGAAGATTTAAAAAATCAAAAATATAACTGTCTTTAAAAGTATTGCTCAGCTCAGTATGTATTTCCCGCACCAGTGGTGCGAGTTTTGAATTTCCAATCATTGTCCTTTCAAAAAGACTTGAAGAAATCTGGCGTTCGAGTTCTCTTTTGCTGTAGTTTTCACTTTTAGAAAGTACCAGGTAAAACTCGCGTTCCTCTACCGACTTACATCTTGCAAAAATAATCAGATTATTGGACCAGTTAATTTCCCGCACCAGTGGTGCGAGTTTTGGCGTATCTTTATAAACTTCATAAAACTGCCTCATACGCCAAAGATTGGCATCCGAAAATCCTTTTAAGTCAGGCTCGCTTTTTTGCAGAAAATCAGCCAGCTGCTTTACAACTGACTTGCCCCACTCTGCTGTTTGGATACGATTGTGAATATACTGTCCAATATTCCAGTAGAGATTAATCATCTCAGTATTAACAGCTGCAACAGCTTTTGATCTGGATTGTTTTATTAAGTGGACTATATCTGTAAATTGCTGCTGTATCATTTTTTCTATATTTCAAATTTTTACTCTTACTTCTTATTTTTCTTTATTACTAAATAAGCCCGTTTAGGATCATTGATTAGGCTTTCCGTTTCGGCATGAATTATATCCTTGATATCTTGTTTTATCTGTAGATAATTACGCTGTACCATTGCATTATCGACTTTTCGGATAACGGGAACATCCTGATAATTATCCTGCTCTTTTTTTAAGGCCTGGTGATCATTTACAATTTCGGAATGAAAAATTTTTAAACCTATTTTACAATCAGGATCATCCGCTACCATCCCTACAAATTCACCGGAGCTTAGTGCTGAAATTTTCGAGGGAGGAACCGCTGATTCCAACTGTTTGGAACGGCTGATTGAAGTATCTCCGCTATTGATTGAAAGGCTTTCCCTGTCCTGCATGATCTTTCCAAAACGCTCTGACAATTGTTTGGCAGTATCTCCTGTGACCTGCCCGCTGACGATATTTCCGGTAATGTTCATAATTACATCTGCCTGCTCTCTTCCATAGTCTTTGCGCAGCTGGCTAAAGTCCTGAATCCCCAGGCAGGTTGCTACTTTATTACTTCTTGCAGTAGCGATCAAACTGTCCATATTGTTGAGATAAATCGTGGGGAATTCATCGAAAATAAGACTGCTTTTCTGCTTGTTTTTTTGGTTAACCTGTTTCACCAATCGATTTACATATAGTGACAATACAGCTCCATATATTTGAATTTTCTGCGGATTATTGCCCATACAGACAATCTTTGGATCCTCTGGATTATTGATGTCCAGAGTGAAATCATTTCCTGATAAAACATAATATAATTGTGGGGATGAGAGTTTGGCCATTGCTATTTTTGCCGAAGCAACCTGACCTTCAAGCTGCTCCATTACGTCATTTAAATAGGCATTAACAAAAGGGTTGATGAGCACCTCAATTTCTTTTTCGGTCCTCAATAATGTGAAGAGACTGTCATATTCTTCCTGCATGAGTTCAATTACATGGGGAAGAGTACAAAACTCACCGTCCTTATATCTTCGTAAATACCATATGATTGCTGATAGAAAATTAATGGGTGATTCTACAAAAAAATCGCCCTGTCTTTTAATCCATTCCCTGTTTAGTCCTAAGAGAATTGTGCGTGCTGATTCTGAGGCATCCGTTATATCGCTCATGGCTGAAGGCTCCAAAGGATTACACCGATTAGTTCTGGTGAGGTCATCGAAATTAATCACAAAAAACCGGGGTAATTTTGGATATAGGTGTTTGTATGTAAGCCAGGTATTGTAGGCAATTCTGGTGAGGTCATCAAACTTGAAATCATAGATAAACATGGTGAATTTTTTACGGATGTGCTGGGTAATCACATGACGAATGACAAAGTATGATTTCCCCGAACCGGGACTTCCGCAAACAAGCAGTCCCCGAAAGGGATTAATGATGTTTATCCAGCTGTTTCTTATCTTATCCCTCAAATGGTACCGGGCTGGCAGGTTAATAGAATATTCATTTTCCCGAAATCTTTCCTCCTGAGGAAAAGTTTCATTTTCAGTATTGAAAATATCTTTGCCGTTGAGCCTGTTTTTTATAATTCGCGATAATAATGTCCCCCCGGAAAGCATGAGAAGAAAACCGCTGGAAGTAATGGCCATATAGGCAACGGCTGCCAGCAATAATTCTATTTTCAGGTATAATGAAAGATAACTTATAAAGTAAATGAGGATACCCGTAATAATGTAAGCGAAGGCTGTTTTATAATTGAGTTTTTCATCTTTCCGCCCTTTGGCACCCATTAAGGAAATAATCAAAAATGCCAGTGCAAAAAGTTTAGACTTATGAAAATTACTGAACAATCCCGTCTGATAAATGTTGCCCAGGATTTTATCACTAAACCCGCTGACTAAATTCCACTGCCTGAAAGCTGCGTAGAGGTAATAATAAAAATGCATTATTAAAATGATGATACTGATTAATCTTGTCATATCCAGGATTTTTCTCAGTGCCTGTTCGTTTTCTCCGGTCTGCATCGCCATAATTTAAAGTTTATTAATTATTAGACTGTCCTTTTCTTTTTTTCTTTTTCTTTCTGAGCTCGTATGGAATGTAATTAGCGGTCTGCTCAGACTGTGTGAGCATATCCCATAACTGTCCCATTATAGTATCGGCGCCTGCATATCTGCTGTTTTGGAAATCATTTCCAAACAATGCTGCAATGATCTGCGAAGTGGGTGATTCAAATGTATTCTGCTGTAATTTTTCAGTATTTAAATCCAAAGTTTTTTGCCCTGTCTGAGCAACAAGCCCGCAGCGCTCCTGTATCGCTTTTGCACTGTACATCTTACCGAGTGTACTGCCGTTAAAAACACATTTTGTGATGTGGTCCACATAGGTAGTACCATAAATCAATCCTTCTTCATTTTTTCTAAAAACAGTATTGATTCCATCTTTTTCAAGTGTTTTTACCAGATCTGCAAGTGATATTTCCGTTCTTAAAAATGCCATATCAATAGCGTTTTTTATCCTTCTTATATCTGACATCTGGCTGGTTTTATTTGCTGCAAATTTTTCTTCCAGAAACCTCAACGTTGGCTTATTGTAAAACAGACTGGCTTTTATGGGGACTCCAATAGGTTTACCATCCTGATCGAGTATGCGATACATTAATCCATTTGAATTAAACATTTTTGAATTTTCATCACCTCTGTCTGCCAGCACATTATACTGCCTGAGAACGGCATTAAGCTGCGGAAGGCTGGAATATTTATAAGAGAAAAGCACTTGATCCAATACATTTGTAATAGCACGTTTGGAATCGCTCTTGCCATATTGCACCTTCCCCATTAGTATAGGCTTAAGTTCGAAATCAGAACTGTTTTTATTTCCCTGCGCTTTGAGGATTCCGAAAATTTCTTCTATTTCTTTTCTTGCCGTTTCAGATTGGTTTCTGCCGATATTCTGCATGTTAATCCGTCTGCCGTCACTCTTTACATTTATGGAGATTACATGCAGGTGCGGATGTCCTGAATCGTGATGTTCATACACCAGATAAGGCTGATCTCCAAAACCTATTTTCTCCATATAGGTATCGGCAATGCGCATTAATTTTTCGTGGGAATAATTTTCCGAAGGATCAAAATTGAGCGAAATATGCACCGTATTGCGCTTTGCATTTTCATTTAATTCCAGCTGTTTTAAAAACCGGTTTATTTTTACGGCATGGCTCATTTTATCCACATCAATGGGATAATTCCCTGCTCCAATACATGCTGCAACAGCCTCTTTTACTTTGTTTTCATTATAGTAAAAAACCTTGTGAATGGAGTGACCTGTCTTTATGACCGCAACCATTTTTCGGATATTTTTTGGATGCCAGTTTTAATTTCCTCTATCTTTTCAAAGAGGATTTTTTTGTCCATTTCAGCGCTTATTATCCATACCTTAAATTCCGGAATCCGTTCAAGGGTATGGAGTTTTTTTACTGCCTGATTAAAGTTATTCCCAATGGCATTCAACTCCTTGTAGAGCTGGGTCAATTCGCGGGTCATATCATCCAGGGACTGATTCCTGTAGATGGTATTTATAGGCTTATCAAACAAGTGCCTTCGGATATAGTCACTAAGCTTACGGCAGGTGCTGGATTGCCATTTTTTCTCAATTTTGCTGTACTCTGAGGGCGTAAAGCGCAGCCCGACAATACGAGTCCTGTTTGAATTTTCCCTTTTCATGATTTCTTTCTTTTTCATTATAATCAAACTCTTTTTTCCTTTCAGTTCCACTGCTAACGAGTCCCGAGTGAAAAGCAGCAAGAAGGCTGTTGTTTAACAACAGGACATCTTGCCGATTGCAGGAACGTTGCAATCCTGCTGATACTTTAAATGTTTGCAAGACATTTAAAGTATTTTAAAATATCAAAACTTAAATTTCTGTTTTACAGGCTCTTTTATAGTATCAACTAAGGTGTTAACAGCATTTCAATTATTTATACAATCCTATCCTCAGAGCCACTAAAAATTTCAATCTTTTATATCCCTGATTTGCCACAGTCAGGAAAAGTGCACACTGCCCTGTAGCTTAAACCCTTTATAACCGGAGCCTCTATAAAGCCAATTTATTCCCTAAATTTTAGATTAAAACCGTGCTCTTTCCAATTAATAAAACCTATTTTAAAACAACAAAATCCTGACTTATTTTAGGAAGGTTTTTACTTTTTCTTTTAGTAGGTAAAGACTATCATTAAGTCCTTAATTACAATTACCCTTTTAAGTAGTACTCAATTTATTCCTGACTCACTTTTGAAAAATTACTTTGCATCAAATTATGACTAAGAAAATTTCACGACATCTAAATTATTTTGTCCTATTAATAATTCCTTTTAGATCTAATTTTTACACATTTTTTTTATAGTTATATCCTTCTAAAAAGCTAAATTAATTTTAAGATACACGCCCCATATATACAGTACAAAATTAGTTAAGCCGCATCGATTCTACCTATCATGGACATATTATGTCCATGATACTTTACTAAGGGCTTTATACCTTTGTATTAATAATTTATTAATTAAAAATGTGAAGATTATGACAACAAATGAAGTGGCCAAAGTTTTTGATACTGTACTTAGTATCCCTAGCATGAATGATGTAGTGAAGATTGATTTGAAAATTTCACGTAAAAATGTGCTGTTATTAAACCATGTTATCGAGCGTGGATTAGCGATAAAAGCCGATGATAAACCATCGATTCTTTTAACCGGTATTCCTGAAGAAAACCTACAGGAATTAAAACTCTTTGGAGATGAGTGTTTACAAAAAGCCGGACTTATAGAACTTAGTGAAAGACTAATTGCACTTAGTGATACCATTAAGTAACTCCTATTAAGAACCAATCGTATTAATTGATGCCAATAGAAAATCAGTTTCTATTGGCATCTTTTTTACTGCAATCGGAACTTTTTTAGTTTTTTAACTATGATTGAATGTTATTGAAAAATCTTGGCACGTTTTCGATAACAACCAAAATTACAGTCTATTGTAATTTTGTCCCAGATATAATTTCAAACAAATTGAATTCAGAATATAATCTATTATTTTTTCCTGCAAAAGAAAATTATTAATCTATAAAGCTAAATAAGATAAAAGAATTTATATCTGATTTGGTATTTCAAACTTAAGTTGTTTAAACTAAACTTGATGAAAAAATGAAATCAAATATCAATATTAAAAGTGTCACTGCAGAGTCGATCTGTCTACTATATATTCTGTTGTTTGTTTATGCGGCTGTGAGTAAATTATTGGATTTCGAAAACTTTCAAGTACAGCTTGGACAGTCTCCCCTATTGAGTGCTTATGCGTTATGGGTTTCCTGGATGGTCCCTATAATTGAAATAATTATAGTACTACTATTGATTATCCCAAAGTTCAGAAGTTTAGGCTTTTTAGCTGCATTTAATCTGATGGCTATGTTTACGGTTTATATTTTCATTGTGCTGCATTATGGTTCTTTTGTCCCTTGTTCGTGTGGAGGAATACTGGAGAAAATGAGCTGGAATGTTCACATTGTGTTTAATATTGTTTTTGTGTTACTGGCAGCATTAGCTATTGTATTGAGAAATGATTTTTCGGGAGTGGGAAAACAGAATCAAAATCATAAAAGACCGATAAAAAAACTAGCTGCTTCTTTAGTCATCAGCACAGTAATAATAATCCTTTTGTTTTTATCGTCAGAAGAGATAATGCATCATGACAATCCATTTATCAGACGTTATCCGCAACATCCGGCAATATTGTATCAGCAAATAGATTTAAAATTTAACTCTTACTACTTTGCCGGATATACAAACGGAAAAATATATCTTGGTAATTATACCAATCCACTGCAGCTTTTATCAATGGACAGCTCACTCCAAAACCAGCAGAATATAAAGATTTCATTTGATCCTAAAAAAATACCTTTTCAGATGGCAACCATTATCGTTAAAGGACCTACTGTTTATCTTAAAGATGGAACCGTACCTGCTGTTTATAAAGGAAGCATAAAAGACTGGAAAATTAACAAGCAACTAAAAGGCATTCCCTATTTTACACAAGCTGTGGCTATAGACAGTTTAACTCTTGCATTTCGGTCTAATGATGGAAAAAACTATGGAAATATTTTAGGCATTTTTGTCTCAGACACAACTCCAAAAGTAAAGTATAAAAATTCTTTATTGCAGAAACAGATTGACGGTGTTTTTGATACCGATGGAATATTATTGTACAGCGAGCAGGCAAACAAAATTGTGTACCTCTATTTTTACCGTAACGAGTTTATCATTGCTGACAAAACAGGAAAGTTAGACTATCGGGGACAAACGATTGATACTACAACCAAAGCAAAAATCAAAGTATCTTATCTTAATAATCACTCAGAGAGAAAAATGTCCGCTCCCCCATTTATTGTCAATGCAAATGCTGCCGTTTATGAGAACCTGCTTTTTGTCCATTCCAAAATAAAAGGAAAATTTGAAAATGATAAAATTTGGGATCAGGCCTCGATAATTGATGTTTATAACCTGAATAATAATTCCTATTTGCTGAGTTTTCCTCTTTACAATATTGCAGATAAAAAACTGGATTCTTTTATTGTAACATCAAAATATTTATATGCTATCATTGGGAATGAACTGGTTGCTTACGAACTAAAAACTATCCTAAAAAAAGAAATAAAAAGCGCTGGTTTGAAAGATAACTAACGTAAAAATATACTGATCAGTATCAGGAAAAAGATCGAATACCTGTAGAAAAAAGTAGATCAATTTTTAATTTAATATTTTGTATTATGAAAAAGTTATTTTTAAAAAATGTCATGCCAATTGCCGTTATTGCATTGGGAATTTCAGGAGCCTTTGTAACCACTTCAATGCAAAGTGCATCAAAAGCTAATCCGCCTCAAATTGGATACCCCTTAAATGCACAAGGAGGATGTAATGAGAATATTCCACAAAGTTGTGATAATACTCCAAAGGCTTTTCTTTGTCGAGTAGGCGGTGGTACGGCAGGACCACAAGCCTTTGGTAAAGACGCACAGGGTAATTGTGTACAAACACTTTGGCGTCCTTGAAAACAAATCAAAAAAATCTTTAAAAATGGCAATGCCGCTCCAAATGGAGGGGCATTGTTTTTAGTCTTAAAATAGTTCACTATTGCATCCCGTTATTTATCCACTCAGTAGTTTTATCATCTTTGAGATAATATGCAAACCATTGTAAAACACGCGTGGTAAGATCTTTTTGATTGATCGGATTTGTTAGCGAATGGCCTTCTTTGGGATATAGCAGCATGATGCTTTTTTTACCCAGCCTGCGGAGCGCTAAGTAATACTCAATACTCTGATGCCAATCCACCTGAGTATCTTCTTTACCACTCCACATCAAAAGGGGTATTTGCAATTTATCGATAGACTCCAATGGAGAATTTCGATCAAAATCTTCGCGATTAGCAAGGGGCGTTTTTCCATCCAGTCTCCATTCTTCTGTGGCAAATCTCCACATCTCAGGTTTCATTGTATTCCAACCTACAGAATAGAACATACTATTAAGATCTGTAATTGCACCACTGGCAATAGCTGTTGCAAATAAGGGGGTATGATTGGCTATAAAAACTGTTTCATATCCCCCGAATGAATGTCCCATAAGAGCAATCTTTTGAGAATCAACCAATCCCAGTTCCAATACTTTTTCCGTCCCTGCAACTACACAATCCGTTGAAGAAGGACCTACATTCCCATTTTCATGGACAATGTCAGGCAGAAAAAGAAAGTATCCTTGTGAGGTAAATAAAGCTGGATTATAACCTGGTTCATTATAGAGTGTTGGATTGGAATATTTGTGAAGGTCGTTGGATTGCGTCTCATAAATATTGACGATCATTGGATATTTTTTTTGCGGATTAAAATTGGCAGGATAATACAAGACCCCTTTTAGATTTTGCTTTTTTGAATTCTGGAAATGAATTAATTCAGATCTTCCCCAGTAGTAATTATAATGCTGTTGATTGCTTTGAAAAATAGGTTTTATTGCAGAAGAAGACTCTTTGGATATGATTCTTGGAGGCATATTAAATTTTTGCTCCATACAAAAAAAACGTTGCTTTTTTGAACTGTAATTAATCTGGTCCATATAAGAATCATCATAAAAAATTGGTTTTTCACCAGTGCTTTTATTCCAACTGTAGTAACCTTCTTTTCCATCTGCTCCTTCTGCCTGTAATATCATCTGTTTTGTTAGATCGTAATTATCCAGAATTTGACCATCATAGATAAATCTGCCAAGGCTTATATTTGATTTTTTAGCTATACGATATTTGATTCCTAATTCCCGCCCTTGGGTCAACCTCTTGGCGGAACTGCCATCAGCTTTGATCGCCCAAATATCAAAATCATCATAAAGTAATATTTCTGAATCACCATCACTCCAACCAGGATTTCCAAACGCAGAATCCGATTTTAAGGCATGGACTTTTCCGGCAAAGGAAACACCAATTTTGCTTGTAAGATCTGTATGTGTTTTAAGCTCTAAATCATAAACCCACCAATTTTTCTTCTTAAAATAAGCAATATACCTGCCTCCGGGAGACGGAACAAGATCCAGATAAAAACCTGATTGTCCGGAAAGGAAAATGCTCTTTTCATATGTATTGAGATTCATCGCATAAAAATCCCTGTTCCCTTCAAAATCAAATTGTGGCTCGTAGGCTTTTGGATTGGATAAAACAGCATATTGCTTATTGCCGGAGAGCATAATAGCCGGCAGTTCATTGGTGGTAATTGGCGTACTTTTCTTCAACATTGGCTGCCATAAAAATACCTTGGCTCTCTGTTCAAAATTTCCAAAAACCTGTTCCTGAGGATAAATCCATTTGTCATTTGTATTCCATATTTCTACTTTGGAATCCGTTTGACTTATCTCAGGTTTTAGAGTAGTTTTAAGATAGAAAAAGACTTTTTGCAGATCATCTGCTATTACAATATTGTTCATAGAATGATCTACAATAGATGATCCAACAGGCAGGCCGGGTTCTTTATCCGGGTTCAGTTCAAATAACTTGTCATTTTCAAGGTTATAGAACAGCAGCGATTCAATAGATCGACTATCAGATTTAGCATAAAAAGCAACTGCTTTTCCCTCTTTCTGCCACGTAAAATTATTATAGTTCTGCTGTCCACCTGTAAGGAGTAACTTTGATATTGCCGGATTTTTAAGATCCGTAAGTAATACTGAATTCTTACCATTGTCAAATAGGTTATAGATCAACTGCCGTCCATCAGGACTTAGAGAAAATTTGGTTACATCAGCAATTTCTCTTTGTGTTTTTCCTAGTGGAGATTTAAGAATTAGTGTGCTTTTATTTTGTGACGAAATCTTAAAAAGAAGCAACAGATTATTTGAAAAGGAGTAAGAATACTCACTAACCTGAGGTATAATGTCTTTTTTCCCGGTTTGCAGATTCAAAGTATGGAGATCTTCTTTTATCTGGCAGATGAAAAGATTATCTTTTGTAAAGACAGACTGATCTGCTAAGGGAAAATGATAGGTTATAGTGCCTGTAGTATTACGAACAAATAAAGTGTCCTGTCCACTGGCATAATTCATTTTAAAGCTGACCCATTTTTCATTCGGTGCTATTTTATCTAAATAGAGTTCCCCCCATAAATGATAATCAGCCTCTGTCAATTGTTTTTTTTGCACCACCTGCCCCCATAAGGGACAGGCTACTAATGGCAAAATAAAAAATAAAACTAGGGGCAATACTTTTAAAAATATTTTTTTCTGTTTATTGTATATATTGAATAACATAATTACCGTATTAATATCCCGGATTTTGGGGCCGCAGATTAGGGTTTGTACTCAATTCGTTCTGCGGAATAGGAAATAAGCTGTCTGTTGCATTCCATCCTGTTTTTATAAGCGATAAAACAGTGTTGAGTTTTTCAAAGCGTTTTAAGTCAAAGAATCGATGTCCCTGCTCGGTAAAAAGTTCCCACCTTCTTTCCTGTAAAACGGCGTCTAATATTTCCGTTTGTGTCAAGGCGGTGGTATTATCAAGTCCGGCACGCTGTCTGATTTTATTGAGATCTTCTTTTGCTCCAATAAGGTCGCCTTGTCTGGCACGAGCCTCTGCCCTGATAAGATATTGTTCGGCCAAACGAAAAAGAATTGAATATTCTTTTGATACTGCGGTATTGTTCTGTTCTTTGTATTTATTGGAATGATACCAGACAGTTGTGCCATCTGTAACAGATTTCATCCAATTGGCTTTACGCAGATCTGTACTTGAAAATGAATTTACCAAGTCTGTATTGAGCGCTACTAAAGATGGAGGCCCGACAGTAAAAACAAATACGCTTCCCTCCTGTGCATTTTGTCCTGATACAGCAGATTGTAACTGCCAGACTGTTTCTTTTGAATTAATCAAAAAGACGTTATCGAGGTCATTCCCCAAAGAAAACAAATCTGTTTGATTTAAGACTGCTGAAGCTTCGTTAGCTCCTTCGGCATAAGATTTATTATATAAATAAACCCTTGCCAGCAAAGCCCTGCATGTATATTTATTGGGACGAATCCTTTCAGGGCTGCTGTAATTTTCAGGCAGCATTAAGGCAGACTCTTGCAAATCGGCGATTATATTCTGATAAACACTTTCAATAGACATTCTTGTAACAACACTGTTTTTTCTATAATCTGTTTCTTTGATATAAGGAATATCCCCGAATAAATTCACAAGATAAAAATGAGATAAAGCACGGATAAAAAGTGCTTCTCCCAAAAGCTGCCTTTTATTATCAGCCGATAATGTTTTACTGTTTTCTGTTCCTTCCATTATAGCATTGGCAGCATAGATTTGATTGTAGGTTGAATTCCAATATTCTGAAACATTTGCCGTAGAGGGTAATAATGTATTGTTGTAGAAAGGCAAACTTGGATTAGAGGGATTTCCATAAGCTGTAATTTCATCTGTATAATTTGCAAGCTGATTGGATATTCCGGTATTCGTCCCTGTAAGTATACCCCTGTCCCTAATTTTAGCATAAATATCCACAAGAGCTGCATTGGCCGTTTCATAATCTTCAAAGACAGCAGTATTGGTCAATTGTGATTTTGGAAGATCAACCTCTACAAATGAATCACAAGAGTTCAGCACTATCAAAATGCTCAACCATATAAAATATTTTGTTGTTAAATGTATCATTTTCATCGGATTAAAAAGTTAGTTGTATTCCTGCAGTAATTACTTTAAGAGGCGGCAGATAACCATAGCTCATTAATTCAGGATCCCCATCTTTGTATTTGGTAAAAGTCAGGAGGTTCTGACCCTGCAGCATAATTTTACAATTTGTCTCCTTAAGATTCAGAGGTAATTCGAACGAAAGCGCTATATTCTTTAAGCGGATAAAAGAAGCGTCAGTAACGGTAGCATTGCTTTCCGAATAATAGTAATCTCCCATTAAAGCGTCGTAATTATTGCCAGCGGTGTAAATTTGATAAGATGCATTATCACCGGCCTGCTGCCAGCTGTCCGTAATTCTTTCCTGCTGGTTAGACATCATCCCTGCTGGTCCCATGGGGAAAGACCTATTCTTTTGTTTGACGAATTGAAAAAGAAAATCAAGATTCCAGCGTTTATAGCTTAGCTGATTTTGAATTCCTCCGAAAAACTTTGGATTGAGATCAGTGGCTACCTGTTTGTCATCAGGAAAAGAAATTATTCCATCCCCATTAAGGTCTTCAAATTCATAAACGCCGGACTGCGGATTAATCCCTTTGTATTGATAAAGCAAAGCAATGTTAAGGGGCTGACTGATTCGGTATTGCTGATTGTAAGGAGAACTTTCCAAACCTGGAAAATCAAGCAGTTTATTGCGGGCGAAAGTAAGGTTAAAATTTGTTAACCACTGAAAATTACCTTTATTAAAATTAACAGTACGAAGAGTCAGTTCCAGTCCCCTATTCTCTACAACTGCATCAAGATTCGCCTGTAGTGTAGTGAAACCTGTAGTTCCTGATAATGGTATTCCCACAAGCTGATTAGAAGAACGATTTTGGTACCATGATGCGGTTGTAAAAATTCGATCTTTTAAAAAACCAAGCTCGATGGCAAATTCCAGTTTTTTATTGATTTCCCAGCCAAAATCAGGATTGAACAATCTGGAAGGCTGCAGGCCAATGACACCATTGTAACTTACTCCTGATGTCGTGTAGGTATTTAAAAACTGGTAATCTCCAATCTGATCGTTTCCTGTTGTTCCATAACTGGAGCGTATTTTTCCAAAACTCAGCCAGGAGCTGTATTTTAGAAAATCTTCCTTGGAGAACAACCATGCAGCCCCAACTGCTCCAAAAGCTGCAAACTGATTGCCAGGGCCAAATCGGCTTGAGCCATCACGTCTTGCCGTCAGATTTAAAAGATATCGTTCACGCCAGTTGTAGTTTACCCTTGCAAAAAAAGCCTGATACTTATACTGCGTCTCATCATTGAGCATTACAGTTAGATATTTCGCAGCTGCTAAATTATAAATGAGACTGTTGGAACTGAAGCCGCTTGCAGATTGATAGAGTATATTGCCGGTTTGATTTTGAAATGTAGCTCCAATTAATATGCCCAGTTTCCCTTCTGCAAGTTCTTTTTCCCAATTAATCTGAGGTTCCATAATCCATGAGGATCTATTAGTATTGTTACTGTAAATTGCTGAGCGAATACTGCTGACGTTATAAGCCGGATTGTAAATTGTCGACGGAGCAGTTCTGGTTTCAACAGTGCTTAGATCGGTATATCCAAAACTGCTTTTAAGTATCAGTCCTGAAGCGATCTCATAGGATAGCACCGTATTGGCAATAAGATCTTTGGTATTGGCTTCAAATTTGGCATTAAGGTTTCGAAGCGGATTTTCCCAAGTCCCGTTTTCCCAATTCAGGCTGCCATCTGCGTTGTATAATGCAGGTGCGTTTGGAGGCAGGAAACGGGCATCGAAGGAAATTTCAAAAGCAGGCTGGTCATTGCTTTGTACATTATATCCTGCCGAAAAATTCACACGGAACTTATTGTCCTCTGACTTATGATTTAAATTAAACTGCGCTCCACCTTTTTTATACCCAAAATCTCCGGGGAAAACAGTTGATTCATTATGATAGGTACCGCTTAACAAAAATTGGGTGTTTTCAGATCCGCCAGAGACTGATGCCTGAAGATCATTAATCTGAGAGGTACCTCCCAAGAGTTCTTTCTGCCAATCTGTATAGCGGTTTTGATCCCATGTGCCATTGATATCATAGTCCCACGGATTGTACTGTGTAATCCCATCATTTACGAAAGCCTGTTTTCGCATGGCCAAATATTGCTGGGTATTCATGAGTTTAAGGAATTTTGTAACGGTACCTGCCCCAGTAGAGCTACTCACACTAAATTTTGTTTTCCCCGCTTTGCCTTTTTTAGTAGTGATCAACACCACTCCATTGGCACCTCTGGATCCGTAAATGGAAGTTGCATCGGCATCTTTTAATACTTCGATACTTTCTATTGCATCAGGATTGATACTATTAAGCGGGCTGGTAGCTGCCGGAAATATAGTAGAAGTCTGGCTTGAACCAATGGGATCCGAGGCGTACGGCACCCCATCAATAATGTAAAGCGGATTATTGGCGTCTCCGCGAAGACTATTCTGCCCTCGTATTTTAATATCAAAACCTCCACCGGACACTCCTGTATTTTGTATAATATTTACTCCCGCCATCCTGCCCTGCATGGCCGCAAGCACATTAGTTACAGGCTGGGTTTCGATATCCTTGCTTGTAATTCTGGCAATATTTCCGGTACGCTCACTTTCCTTTACGGAATAATACCCTGCATTTACCCGTACTTCTTGTAAGGTAGTTGTATCATATAATAATTGGACATCCACAACCCTTCTGCCCTTTACAGGGACCAAAGCAGTTTTAAATCCTATAAAAGATACCACTAATGTATCCTGGGGCAAGGCAGAAAGAACAAACTGCCCGCTGTAATCTGAAATAGCGGTAGCATTAATCCTGCCTTTTACGGCAATGGTTACACCCGGCAAAGGATTACTGCCATCGGTGACAGTTCCCTGAATTTGATGCTGTTGAAAAAAAATGATATTATGCCGGACTGTGTTTTTGGCAAAAAGAGATGAAAAAGATAAACAAAGCCAGATAAAAAATAGGCAATAAAGATCTTTCCCATCCTTATAAAATGAAAAATTATTCATAATATTGGATTGGTTAGTTAAACGATGATTTGATTAGCTATGGTCCTCTGCACTAGTTTAGTCGCTGCAGCAGAGGGCCATTTTTTATGCATTAAGTAAACGGCTTAATGGTCATAAGGAGGATAAATTATTTATTTCACAGACATAAGCATTTAGAAGATTAGACTTCATGATGCGAGACTTAAAACAATAAGAAAAGAATATCGCTAACAATAATCAGAGAGTTTTGAGCATAAAAAAGCGTGGAACTCATCTTAAACGTCTCAGGTACTTGGCATGACCACCACGAATAAGCGAGCCCACGCCAATAGACGTGAGCAGCATACTTATCATCTCGTGGTTTAAACTGCCAAGTTTTGAGCCGAGATTCAAAGCGAATGCTTCAATTTTCTTAAATGAAGGATCGCAAAAATACAATTCATTACTGAATATGAAACAAATATAAAAATATTTTTGAAATACTGGCATATATCCCAATAATATTTTTATCAATAAAATGGAAATTGCTTGAAAACATAATGAAATGGAATTAAATGCAGATTTACAAAAATACATAGGAAAAAGAATTGCTGAAATAAGATTAAAAAATAAACAAACACAACAGGATATTGAATTTTTGACAGGTATAGATTCTGCTGAGGTTAGCAAATACGAAAGTGGTAAACGAAATTTAACATTAAAAACTTTAATGAGGTTTGCAAGTGCTTTACAAGTGCACCCCAAGGAATTATTTGATTTCGAATTTGATATAACAAAATACAGAATTGAGGAGTAAATGACAAAAATAGAAAGATGCTTATTGCATCTTTTTTTTATTCAATGTTTTAATTACTGTTAAATATATTTGCTTAGCAACTTGTCTTACGATTGATTTATGGAATGGTACGAAATAATATTAGTCATAGTAATAATCCCGGTAGGACTGATTATTAATATAAAACTGTCGGAGCAGCGAAAAAATTATAAATACAATGCTAGTTGGAAATCTAAAGAAAAGAAAAAGAAATAATAGATTCTTTATTATTGAGGTATTTAAAACAGGTATTTCTACGGTGGCATTTCCACTAATAAAAGAATTATTTTGCAACTTCATAATGTGACTAGATTATGGAAAACCGTAAACAAAAACAAAAGCGGTTTTGTATGTTTGATTTTGAAATTTGGACAATGACATGCAGTTAATCAATATAGAACTTATTTACGCAATTTCATTGCTTAAATAAATCAGTTGATAGAGATTAACTCTAAAAAACGAAAAAATATGAATATATATTTTGATGAAGCCGGTAATTCTGGACAAAATTTATTAGACAGAGAACAACCGATATATATTGTTGTTTCTCATAATTTCACAATTGAAGAAACTGAAAAACTATTAGCACCTCTAAAAACAGTTTCCGAAGAATTTCATTTCAATAAAATTAAAAAGTATCCTAAATATCAAAAACCAATTGAAAATATCCTAAACAATCCTTTGATTAATTATGATAGAATTAAAATAGCATACTATAATAAAAAATTTGCTCTTTGTGCTCATTTGGTCGATCAATTAGTTGAAACAAGTTTATACCATAGTAATCTGCCATATTATGAAAATGGATTAAATATTATGTTTGCTCAATCTCTTTATTTACAAACTGAGTTTTTTGATTTAAAATCTAAATATTTAGAATTATTAGAACTATTTCAAAAAATGATTAGAACCAAAGACACTAATTCAATTGATAACTTTTATTTAAAAGCAGAAGAAATTTTTGGAGCTATAGTTGAAGATGGTGAAAAAAACTTTTTCTTTCCAATCTTAAAAAGTAAAGATTATATTGAAGAAATTTTAAAGTCAATTAATAAATTTTCAATTGATTTAGCTTTACCTTCAATTATTTTGCTTAGCGATATATGGCATAAGAAAGAGAATGTTGTAATAAATATAATTCACGATGAATCAAAACAAGTCGAATTCTGGAAAAAATTTATTTCTTTTCTTTCAAATGACATAACTCAAGAAAAAATAGACGTAGGTTTTGACAATAGAAAAATAATATATCCATTACAAATTAACACAATAGAGACAGTTGACTCTAAAAACAATATTCAAATTCAGCTAGCTGATTTAATTGGAAGTTCATTTGCATATTATGCTAAAAACATTCTGCTAAAATATAATGAAAATGATACTATGGCAAATATTATTGCTAATACTAAATTAGCAATAATGAATGTTCATCCTTTGCAGCCTGATTTAAGCTCAGTATATAAAGAGTATAAAAGCAATAAAGATGATGTTAATCCTTTAGATTTTTTATCATCGAAAACATTAGACAATGAAGAAAAGTTTAACGAATCTTATCCAAAATGATTTCTTTCAACAGACACTACAAGCAATTTGGGGCATTGGGCTAAATTTAAAGTTTTGCTTTATCAGATAAATTTTTATTTATCCCAAGATTTGCTTTCCCTAAACCAAAAATGTCGCTTCTTTATCATCTGAGCTCGCCAATCACCAGATCGTCACCGTCAATGATAAGTAATGAAAATCAACAATTAATAACCAGCAGACAGAATGTGCAAGACTTATAATAAGATTGGCTCACTGAAGTCTTTAAAATTACATTTAGAGCAAAACAATATATATGACTTTAAATCATTAAAAGAGGTTATTGCTTATCAAAAATCATATACGGTTTTGCGACAAAAATTAATTTCTCATCACGGGAATCTGATTGAAGAAGAAAAAAACATGCTGAACATAGATTTACCAAATTTAGGATCAGCAATCGAAACACAAAGACAGATATCGGTTGAAACATTGACCAACGAAATTGATAAGCTGAAACAACAACTGACTATTTTAACAAGCAATTCTTCAACAAACTTTTTTCAGAAACTAGCCACTGGCTTAAAATATTGGAAGTATAAAAGAAAAATTAAACGCAAAGAAGATAATTTTGAAATTGAAGTAGAAATTTCAATAAGTAAACTTGTTGAAGATTACAAATTCAAAAGCAATCGCCATCAATTTATAACTTCATATTTTAATGAAGCAGTAATGCAAAGTGCTCAATACTCTTTATCTGAACTTGAAAGAAAAAAAACAGCAATAGATGAAATCAACAACTTCATTTATGGCGCATTAGGAGAACAAAAAGTAGTTAAGGAATTAGAAGAAAATCTATCTGACGAATATTTTTTAATTAATGATTTTGCAGTTTCATTTTCACCAGTGATTTATAATAAGAAAGAAAATGATTACATAAAATCAGTTCAAATTGACCATATACTTGTAGGTCCATCTGGAATATTTCTTATTGAGACAAAGAATTGGAGCGAAAAATCATTGGAAAATTGGAGTTTACGTTCACCTGTAGAACAAATTAAAAGGACGAGCTTTGCATTATTTTATCTACTAAATAATGAGATGAGTAATTATCATTTAACTTTAGACAGACATCATTGGGGTGAGAAAAAAATACCACTTAAAAATCTTATTGTTTTGACTAACACAAAACCAAAAGAGGAGTTTCAGTATGTGAAGATTTTGACTATCCATGAGCTTCTTGGTTATGTAAATTATTTTAAACCAATATTTTCATATAGTGAGACAAAAAGAATTGCTGACATGATTTTACGGATTAACGAATGAAATTAAAAATAGAAATCTTAATGTCTGTAACAAGCGCTTTGAGTTAAACATGCTGAAGTGCAAACTTGAGGCTAGCGCCACTATTGAACTTATTAATAAATTGAAGCAATATGCTATAGATTTTCGCCTTAAAGTAAACCCACAAAAGGTTTAATTATAAAAATTTAAAAACAGGTATTTATACCCTAGCCATTTCATTATTAAAAGAATTATTTTGCCTTCAAAAAACCACAAGTACGGAAAACCGTAAAGTAAAAATAAAATGGTTTTGTAAGTTTGATATTTAAATTTTGTAAAACAAGGAATGTCAGTATATAGATTATTAATATAAAAATCAATATAAACTGATTTTCACTTTATGGAAATGTTAGTACATCATACTACGTTTAGCTTTCTGTACAACTGATATGCATAAAAAGATAAAAAATAAAACTACTTTATCTATTAAAATTAATTATGTTTATACAATATAAAAAACTTTCTCAATGAGGACAATTTTTCTACCAAATTTAAAAAAAATTAGAATTCAAAACTTTACCCTTTATCCAAATGGTTTAGATTTTCAATACAATTTCATTAATGGTGTCAATATTGTTATTGGAGGAAATGGTATGGGCAAAACTACGTTTGTAAACTTGATAAAATATTCAATCATTGGCCATTATAAAAAAGATTTTGATTTTACAAGAACCTATAAAGACCGAAAAATTGAAAAAAGAGTATTAAATCCAATTGATTATTATAAAAACAGGCTTGATCGTTCAATAATTACTAAAGATAAAGCTACTATAACTATTGATTTTATAATTAATGAAAATCTATTTACAGTTGAAAGATGTATTGAAAATATAGCTCTTAATTCTTACTCAATAAACAATAAAAAAATTGAGGGCAAAATTATTTCGCAAAGTAAATATGAAGACTTGAAAGATGAATTGAAAACCGATTATTTGCAAAAAAAATATGAGGATGATATTTCTAAGGCGTCCGGATTGTCTTTTGATGATTTAATTTTCTTTGTTAATGAAATTCTTTACTTCGGAGAAGATCATAAAACGATTCTTTGGAATGATGGTAAAAGTGGAAGTGATGTTCAAAATGAGCTTTTTAATAAGTATTTTAACAGTCCTGAACTAGATAAAGCAAGGCAGGAGGCGGAAAGACAATCGAGATATTTTGATAGTAGTTCTAGACATAGGTCTGAAGACATTAGAGCGATTAAAAAAGTTCTTGATAAGGTCATTTTAGAAAAAGAAAATAAAGTAGATGGACAGACTCTTAATTCGAAAATTCTTGAATTAAATACTTCAATTCAAGATCTAGATAAACAGATTGAAAAAAAACAATCAAGTAGGAAGAACGTTGATAATAAAATCCTACTATTAAACAATAAAATTAATGAATTAAGTTTACAGGAATCAAATCTTGACAAAAATAAGAAAGTTGCTGAAAATAAATTGTTTGAGAATAAATGGTTACAGTTGCATAAAAATTATGAATTATATTTTCAAAGTATTAAAACAAATCATATTTGTCCTTTATGTACAAGAGAAGTAGATGAGAAATTTACTGAAGAAAAAATTCGTCATTCTAATAATTGCATGTTATGTGATCAGGAAATTAATGAAGTTAAAAATGATGATCTAGATGCCGAATTTAAAGAAATTAATAGGCAGTTAATCGAAGAACATACTAAAATTCAAAATTTTCAAAAAGAGATAAATGAGAATGAAAAAAATCTAAAAGAGCTTGATAAAGATTTTAAAATTCTTTCAGCAAAAAAAAGAGAGCTGCAATCTGAATTAAGAAATCTCGAATTTAGTAATACTAAGGTGCCTAAAGAAGAGGTTGATCAACTACAAGCATTTTATGATGAAATTGCAAGTCTTGATAAATTAAAAAATGATTTTCAAGAAAAAAGTAGATTAGAGAGAATTAAGGTAATAGAATATTCAGCTTTAATAGAAGAACAAATTGCAAAAGAGACTAACCGGTTCTCTATATTATTCTCCGAGTTTGCTGGTGAGTTTTTAGGTGTAAACTGTTCTCTAACATATGATGATCTCGGGATAGGAAAAAGATTTTACCCGGTAATTAATGGAAAGATAAGACAATATGAAGAGGAATTATCGGAGTCACAGAGATTTTTTGTTGATCATTCTTTTAGAATGAGTATTATGTCTTTTTTTTATACAAAACCAACTTTTTACATTGTAGAAACGCCTGATAGCAGTCTAGACATTTCATATGAAAAAAATGCTGCTAAAGTATTTATGAGATTTTTGGAAAAGGACAATGCTTTAATCTTAACAACCAATCTTAATAATAGTGAGTTTTTAAATCATTTAATTGAATTATCTAAAAATAAAATTTCTGTAATAAGCCTTTTAGAGATTGGAAAAAAATCTATAATTCAAAGCGCAAGTAATACTATGCTGGAGATTTACAATGAAATTAAAAATAAAATTAAATAATGCAAGAGAACACAAAAGAGCTTCTTAGGGCTAATAATGATATTGTTGGTTTAATGATATCAATTAAAAATATCGGCTGGACTTCGATTAGGGAGCAATCAATTCAAAGAACTTTATATTTAACAAAAGTACTTTATTCCTTTGTTAGTAATGGTGAAAATAATTTGTTTGAAGAATATCATTTTTCTGTAAGTATTGCAGGGCCTTATTCAGAACTAATAAAACGTTCTATTCTCGATTTACGTGTTAGAGAAATTTTAATTGAGGACTCAGAAGGCAATATACAAATTGGTAACAAAGATTTTCAATTAAGTGGAGATGGAAACAAATTTAAATGGTTAAAAACAATTGTTTATATTTTGGGACTCTATGGTGAAAGTAAAATATTTAGTTTTACAATTAATGATCCATTGTACAAAGAAGCAATCGAAACTAATTCGCAGAAAGAATTAGACACTTCACCAGAAAATAAAACTGTAAAAGTTTTAAATTCGTTTAAAACTGCATTTGAAGAAACATTAGAAAGTGTTTCTAATATTAGTAAAGAAGAATACCTGGAGCTTTATTTTGAATACATTTTCAGTAAAATTATTTTAAGAGATTAACAGTATGGGAGAATTTGACTTTAATAAAGATTCTTTCAAACAATTTTTGAAACAAAAAGAATCGCAGATACATTTAAGAACCGACAACGGAATTCAAGATACTGATAATTTTAAGAATTTACACAGAAGTTTAGTTTCATATCATTCTGAAAGACCTATAGGGGATTTTACAGCTATTATCATTACAAAAAATGAAATTGAAAATCTTATTTCTGATTTTAGTGTCAAGCTATTTGAAAAATTAGATTCTCAAATAGGAGTTTGCAATAATCACTTATTATTTGATAGAAATTTAGAAATTCTAAGTTATCATAGAAAAGAACTTAAGGATAATAACGATGCAAGAAAATTTTACCTTGAACTTTCAAGAGAAACTTGTGTCTTTCTAATTAGTCCTAAAGGTGTCCATTATTTTATTGACGGCAATGATATTGGTGAATCAATTTTCTTTACATCTGATGCTTTAAAAAGTTATAATGAACTAAAAGATATTACAAATATATTAGATATTTTGAATGATTACAGAATACATTTAAAGCACCAGGATATCTACTCCAAATTCTTTGTTTCCAATAGCTCAAAAAGATCATTATGTAAACATCTTAATAGTAGTGCTACTGATACGACATACAAGGATTTCTTAGTTCAGCATGTACAATTACTTGAAAATAAACCAGAGCATAGATTTAGAGAAGATTTGAGAATGTACTTGACCCGAAATTTAAAAGCAAATGTATTGGGAAAGGAGTATATATTGGAAAATTTTAAAAGACTAGATATATTTATTAACGATGATTTTGGTGAATTATATCTTATAGAAGTGAAATGGGTAGGTGTTAGTATTCATCCAAAAGGGCAACAAATAGGTACATCATATAATGCTAACAATATAAATCCAGACGCTATAACACAATCTGTAGATTATATTAGACAATTTAATGAGGAAGGCAAAAACATTAAGTTAGGTTATTTAGCTGTATTTGATGCTAGAAAAGATGATTTACCTGATACGGTTTTCACTTTTGATAAAACTCAATTAAAAATTGGTTCGGAAAAATATTTTCCAAGATTTGTGAAAATTCCTGATTTCAGAGTTGTAAATTTTCATCCATTGTAAATTTATTTAATTAGGGGATTTTATTAGTCTTCATTATTTATTTTGTCACTTTTATTTTTTTTAAATCAATTTTATGCAAGAATATATAGTTTTACCTAGCATTACTTCTTTGACTGTTGAAAATTACAGTCTTTATAGTAAGTCTTGGAATTATACAGTGAAAAGTGGATTAAATTTATTTATTGGTGTAAATGGTCTAGGTAAGACAACCTCCACCAGTTTAATTATTTATGGATTAGTTGGTCAAACTACAAAATATAATACCGACAAAGAAGAGTTTAAATTCATTTTCGATAATAAAGGAAACGAACAAAAATTTAAAATTAATAATCAATATTTTAAAAACAGAGAATTTGAAGGAGAGAAAAATGATTTAGCATGTATTGTACTTGAATTTTACCTGAATAATGATTTGGTGAAAATTAAACGGAATTTATTTGTTGATGAGATAATTTCTTTTGAAGTAAATGGTGTACTTCAAGAAAGAAATTATGAAGAATACATTCTTGAAAAAAGTAAATTAACAAAGATTTCGGACTTAGCATTTATATTAGAAAAATTTCTTGTAAAAGAAGAAGAAAGTAATTATTTGCTTTGGGATGTTCAAGAACAGTCAAGAATTTTGCAACTTTTATTGTCTCCAATTGGATTTAAAGATAAATATCAAAAAAAGTTGAATGATTTGTCAAAAATCACAACAATTGAGAAACAGGCAAGTTATTCAAAAACTAAATCATTAAAAGAACAGATAAAAAATTTTAAAGAAAAAAAGAGACTGGACGAAAATAAAAAATACAATATACAGGATCTCAAAATACAAGATAAAAAGCTCGATGATGAAATTAAGGAGTTATCATTAAAAAAAGAAAATATATTTTCTAGTTGGGCTGAAAACAAGAAGGAAATTTCAAAGATAGATTCTCAGCGTCAAGGACTTAGTTTTGAGATAGAGGAAGATTCTAATAAGTTAAGTAATCTGGAATCAATTTTTTACAATAAAGTTTATACTGACGAAAAAGTTAATACTGCAATACATAAATTAAACAATCATGATATGTGTATTTACTGTGATGAAAAAGTCAAGCAAGATGTTAAAGTTAAAATTAATGAAAAGCTAAAACTAAGCTGTTGTCCAGTATGTGACTCAAAATTAGGTAAAACAAATTTCGAAGAAAAGTTAGTAAATAAATCAACCGATGAAATTCTAAAAGATATTTCTGAAATAGAAACAATTCTAAGAGAAAAGAGAAAAATTTTTCACTTATTAAGTACTCAAAAAAATAGTATGAGTGATTTAAACTTAAACGAATTAACAATTGATATTGATAAACAAATTGATAATAAAAAACAAGTCAAGTTTAAATTAGCTCTTGATATTAATAATATTGAAATAAAAAAGGAAGTTTCTTACTGGGATGCATTAATTCATGAGTTAGAAGAAGAAGTCAGAGTTATTGAGAAACAAACTGAAGAAGATAAGAAAAAGGCAATTGGTGATAGCGATTTGAAATCTGTATCAGGTGATATAAAATCATTAAATGAAGAGCTTACTATTAAAGTAAAAGAAAACTTAGAAGCTCTAAATTTAATATTTAAAGAGCTTTCTACACAATATTTTAAGCCAGATGGTAAATTAGTGACTAAATCAGAATTGATTACTAAAACAAATAATTTTGGAGAGATTAAGCAAGAAGTTTATGCTCCTTTTTTTGATAATAAAGATAGAATTGAGATAAAAGCTTTAAGTACATCAGAAAGGCTTTTTTTAGAGTATATATTTAGATTATCTTTATTAAAATTATATGAAAAAAATTCAAAAAACAAGACGTTTATGATAATGGAAACGTCTGAGGGCAGTTTTGATTTTGAACATACTAGAAAACTGGCAGAATTGTTTACAAGCTTTAATAATGAAGATAATTCACTGATATTAATTTTGAACTTAAGCAAGGAAGATTTTATCAAAAAGTTGGCCTCCAATATAAAAAAAGATGATAGAATATTAAAATTTTATGAGTTTGCGAGATTTGAAAATGTAAGCAAAAAAAGTGAAATAGAAACTAAATTAAGCCAATGGTTACGTTAATTAAAGATAGGAATATTCATAAAGCAAATGAAATCTTGTATATTTTAAATGCTCTTGACGAGGTTGGTAAATCAACAGTTTCCAAAGTAGGAATACAAAAGATATATTATTTGTCTTCATTATTATCTCCCATCAAAAACATAGTTATGAGTATAATTCGTTTTTACAGTCAGCTTAGAGGGCCCTATAATTATGAAATACAGAATACAATAGATCAATTAGTTGCGTACGGATTGATTGATGTTTGTGCTTTTCAGACTTTGAATTATAATGCAGCACTTTCTGAGTATAGAATTAATCTTGAAGGTAAAAAAGTTGTGAATTCTTTAATAAAATATTATAAAGAAGAGGAAAAAAACTGGTGGATAAACTTTATAACTAAATGTACATTTCTTTATTCTAGAGAAAATCTTTATGATAAAAACATGGATTACCAGGGATTTGATACAATTGTTAATCTTGTATATAAAGACTCAACATATGAGGTTATAAAAAAAAATTCAAAAAAAAATTATCCTATTGATATTGACAATAAAAATTTGCCAACAAATGAATTAATTAATTATGTGAAAAATTATGTCGAAGTAAATAAAAAAAATTTAAATTTTGGAAGTGAAAGACAAACGGCTGAAATCATTATACTAACATATTTTGAATTTTTATATACTAAATTTATTGAAGCCAAGAACAATGAATGAAAAGGAGAGAATTACAGATTTACTTTATAGCAATCTATATCTTAATTTAGCAAAAAACGCAGAAGGAAGTGTCATTGATGATACTTTTCAGATGATTGATGTTGCTTTAATGTATCGAAAATTATTTGATTTACTAAGTAGTGAATACTATCAAGGTAAAGTTGAGAGTCTCAATCAATTTGTTCTTGTTATGACTAAAAGCAATGAAGAAAGTATTGATATTTTGAGTGAGAAAAATTTTGATGGAAATTTTGTTGGAAATGGAAAACATGCTACCGATAACTTAATTGAATTAGGTATAAAAGGAAAATTATCACTAAATAATAGTATTGATTGTGATTATATTAGTAATCTTGCACAAGTATCAATATTATCCACAAAATATAGTAAATTAAGATTTACTTATATAGAAGGTGATGCAATTTTTGTTTTAGTAGATGGTCGAATTATCCATCAAATTTCATCTATTCTAAGTTTAGATGAAACTAGGGATTTTTCTTTAAAAATTCCTGCATCTGATGTTAAAACAATAATATCAAGATATGTACAATATTTTGAGAATGAAACTTTTCAGGATAAATTTTGGAAATCTAAAAAAGCAGGTCATCTACGGGATAGTCCTGAAATTCTATTTAGTGATGATTTGTACTTATTTATGAGAGATCGTATTAAAGCAGGTAGGGTTGATCACGAATCTTATATTAAGAACACATCTGACCGTACAGATGTGAGGGTAATAACAAGTCCTAATGAAAATGTTTTTATATATGAGGTTAAATGGATTGGTAAAACCTCTGGTTCATCTAATTATAATAAGAATGGCGCACACGATAGAGCAAATGAAGGAATTGTGCAGTTAACGAAATATTTAACTGAAAAGAAATGCAAGCAGGGAATATTAATCATTTATGATGGAAGACTCGAGGTCGAAGAAATAAAATGGATGAATGAATCTAGTTGGGATGTTAGAATAAACAAACCTACAACGATATTAGAATTAAGAAAAGAGAGCGCATCGAAGGAAGCAGAAAAAATTATAAAGCAGAATAAGGCTGAAATAAAAAAAGCATGAATTTAATAGAGTCGAAAAATAAAATAAATTTTATTGATTATAGAGAAGAATACTCAAATTTGGTATCTTTTAATAACAATAAAAATCTTTCAGTACATAGATGGTATCCTTTTGTGGAAGGCTATTCTGCAGAATTTGTAAAAAGAATAATTGGTGAACAAAAATATATTCCGGATAATTGTTTAGAACCTTTTGGAGGTATAGGAACTACTGCTTTAGCTTGTCAGGATTTAAACATAAAATGCCATTCCGTTGAAATAAACCCTTTTTTTTATGACGTTACAAAAGCAAAACTTTCAAATTTTGACAGTAAAAAATTTGAGGACGACATTTTAAGTTTTGCTTCATTTTTAAAGAAATGCAAATCAATTCCTAAAATACCGATTCTAGAATCAAAAACTTTTTTTGAGAATGATAACAGAAGTAAGTGGATTTTCGATCTATCTGTAACTTATGGTATTTCTGATATATTAGAGCAAATAAAAAAAATAAAATTAGATGGGAATGAAAATCATATTCTTTTTAAAATTGCACTAGCAAATCTTCTGGTTCCATCCAGTAATGTTTTTAGAAATGGGAAATGCATGTCCTTTAGGAAAGATTGGAAAAATAAAAATATTACAAGAGAAGAATTTCATGAAAATTTCATAAACTTTTGTAGAAATGTATTATTAGTCGATATTCGCTCGAGAGAGAATATGATTAACACTGTCTACAACTCGTCAACATGCTATAATGGTGATTCAAGAAAATTGGTTAGTAACATCAATGAAAAATTTGATTTAATCATTACATCTCCTCCATATTTAAATTCAAGAGATTATACAGATGTATATCGACTTGAGCTATGGATATTAGGCTACATTGATAAATTTGTTGATGAACGAAAATTAAGAAAATCGACGTTGACCTCTCACGTTCAAGTTCCAATACCCGAAACGGATTATCCTGACATTGAAGAAATTAATTCTTTTTTATTGCATTTAAACAATTTAGATGGAGGTTTATGGAATAAGAATATACCTAACATGTTTAAAGGATATTTTAATGATATGGATATTCTAATAAAAGAGTTTTACAACAAACTAAATGTCGGAGGAAAAGCATATATAAATGTTTCAAATTCTTCTTATGGAAATAAAATATGTGAGGTTGATTTAATATTGGCAAAAATTGGTGAAATGAATAATTTAGAAGTTGAGGAAATTAGAATTGCTCGTAACATAGGTTCTAGTAGTCAGCAAAATGTTAAATTTCCAGTAAGAGAAAGTGTCATTGTATTAAGAAAATAGTTATAACTTTTTTTTTAAATTAATTTGGAGTTTTTTGATTAGGAAGATTTTATTAATCTTATAATTTATGATTTTTACATTTTAACTAATTAAATATATTACACAATCAATACTAAAAATTTGATAAATTATTTAACTAATTATTTATTTCATAGAGATTATCTACCAATTAAGAAGCTTTATAACACCGCAATTGATATCATTAAGGTTGTGTTTTTTTGGGTAACTTTACTTTAAAATCCGAT
This sequence comes from Flavobacterium calami, assembly GCF_038290035.1. NCBI lineage: Bacteria > Pseudomonadati > Bacteroidota > Flavobacteriia > Flavobacteriales > Flavobacteriaceae > Flavobacterium > Flavobacterium calami. Next base: position 101,870 of record NZ_JBBYHS010000009.1, on the reverse strand, counting down.
ATATGAAGCTACCTAATTCCAAAAATCTGCCAATAAATAAATTATCATCAGTATTTTCTAGTACTTCTGCTACCTATAAATTTTACTGGTTCTTAGCTATTCTTGAATTAGTAGAGGAAGGTAATAATAATATTTCCAAGAGAGAAATATTTTCCAGAATGATCAGTAATTCTTGGTACACGGTTAATTATTTTCATGTCTCTTTCGGTAAACAAGATTTAATTCAAGATTCAGTCAAAGCAATTTTAAAAATAGAAGGTCTCAAAATAAATGAAAATAGAAATACGATAAATTCTGTTTTACAAAAAACTACTAAAATAGAAACTATCAAGATATTAAACCATTTCGACAAAAATGTCCCACATTGGTTTATTTCGTCCTGGTTTTCAGGTAATCGCAATCAAATTTATTCCCTTTCTCAAAATTTTGATCATGGTTGCCTTTATCGATTAGAAAAAGATTTCATAGAAATAAATCCAATCTGGATCTCTTATCTACAATCCAATTCCAAAATACTCAAAGACTTTTGTTTTTGGAATTTATCTTTGTTTCTTCAGAAAAGAAATCTAAATGTTCCTGATATTCCAAATAAAATAAGTAAACCAAGTACTAGAAATTCTTTAGCAAAACAAACCAATGAGTATTGGAAATTAGTATTCAATGAATTGGGGGCAATAGATTGTATTTTCACAAACAGTAGATTAGTGTTTGATGAAAAAAAATATGCTTTGGACCATTTCGTTCCTCATGCATTTGTTTCTCATGATTTAATTTGGAATTTAATCCCAATTAACAAAACGTTTAATTGCTCAAAAGGAGATAAACTTCCATCAGTAGAAAAGTACTTTAATGATTTCTATAGTCTTCAAAAAACAGCTTATGAGATTGTAAAAAGCCATAATTGTAAGAATAAATATTTGGAAGAATTTATTACCATTTTTCCAGATTTAAATTATAATAATGGATTTGATTATTTGCGATACAAAGAAACTATTCAACCTTTAATTACAATTGCAAGTAATAACGGTTTTTCATATATGAAAGATTAATCAAAAAAAATTAAAGATTAGTAACTCGTGAAAAAATCTTATTTGAGTATCTACAATAATAAATACATAAAAAGAAATTGCCTGACTTCTAATATTTCATTAATACATAATAAAAACTAAAAAAGCCTTCCAGAAAACTGAAAGGCTGAATAAGTAAAAGTAAGATTGAATTATTTTTTAGATTCTTCAATAGAAACTTTTCTAAACTCTTTTAAAAGTTTTTCAATTTCTAAAGTTGACTTACGAGCTCTCGCTCCTGCAGCTTTAACACCTTTATCAATTAATGATTCAGATTCTGTTTTAAATGTTTCGATCTCGGCGTTTATTTTTGCTACTAAATCTTTCATGATATATTTTATTAAATTAAGGAAGCAAAAATAAAATTTTGCTTCCTACTTACAACGATTTTGCTGTTAAAATTATAAACTCTTTTACTTAATAAAAAGTGTATTACTTATTGAAACTATTTCATTATACCTAATAATTATATTTAACCTGATTGAGACATCTTATTGATTTCTTCAATAAAGTAAGAAGTCGGACATCCGGCTTTGGAAAAAAAAGCATTTACAAAACTTTGAGTACTGCTAAAACCTGCTTCGTCTGCAAGTGCACTATTTGTATATTTTCTTACTTTATAATCTTCTTTTAATAATGTGATAATATAATCGATCCTAAGGTCGGCAATGTATTTTGTGAATTTTTTTCCTCTGTAATGATAAATTATCTTTGATAAATACTTTGGGTTGGAATTAAAAACAACCGCAAGTTTTAAAGAAGTCAATCCTTTTTCAAGAAATTTTTTATCCTTTTCAAATCTTTCCAGTTGTTTTAGTATGACTCCAACTGTATCTTTATTAATGTCCCCTATTCCATTATTTGCGCTCTTTATGTCAAGTTCAGATAGAGTTTCTTTTTTCTTCATTACTTCCTGAAACTTTAGCCTATAAATATTCTTATTTCTGATATGCATGTAAACAATAAACAGGACAAATAAAAAGAATAAAACTTTTACCCCAGTAAAAATGTAGGTGTCGTATTTCCTTTTATTAAATAAGGCTTCAATTTCCTGTTTATCTCTTAGCAGTACTTTCGTATCATAAACTTTACGAATCCTACTGGAAAGATACCTAAACCTATTATCGAGAATACTATCAGCTTTGAGCAGTTTTTTAATGTAATAAAGCTCTTTATGAATGTCTTTTTTAGTTTTATAATATTCGATTATCCGTTCGTAGTTCTGCCGAAGATCAGGACGGATGTATCCTTTTTCATCAAAAATCTGATCAACCTTCAAAAAGTATGCTAATGCCTTTTCAGGTTTATGAAGTCCCCAATGACTATTTCCTATATAAAAATATGAAACAGACTCATTGGCGAAATCTTTGTTTTTATTGATAATTGGAATTGCATAAGTAATCTTCTGGATAGCATTGGTATAATTATTTTTAAAATACTGATTGATCCCTTCCGAATGAATAAAGTAATCCCTCATTTCATTATTTTCTAATCTCATCCCTTCCCGAATACCTTTTTCGTTTATTTCAGAGCATAATCCGTAATTGCCAATTTTGTTGTAGCACAATCCAAGTGAATGCAGAGAATTTAGGTATGCTCGTGCGTTTTTGTATTTAAAATAATCAGTGCACTCTAAAAAAAGAGAAATTGCCTCATCATAAAATCCCAGATAGTACTTTATATGTGCAATGTTATACTTTACCTTATGTATTAAATACTTGTCATTGGTTTTGGAAATATAATTGTCTGCTATTAAATAATTATCCAAAGCATATTTATGTTTTTTCTGTCCATAATAAACAATTCCCTTGGAAAGATAAGCAGAGCCTATCAAGGCATTATCATTTGATTCTTTAGCAGCATAAATCATGCTGTCAGCATATATGACTTTTAATTTTTCAGTTGAATAGTGCAAATAATTTTTATATCCATTTACAATTTCTTCAAAATTTTTATCATTTTTTGCCTTCTGTAAAAAGTATTGGAGATAATGTGCCTGATTCAATTTATTCTCAGATGTGGCCTCAATACGTTCAAACAGATAATCATAATCCTTTCTTTGAAGTGTATCTGGAACGTTCGATTCTATGTGCTGTGAATAAGTTTGATATCCAAACAAAGCAATTGCGAATAATAAATACCTCTTAATCATAGGGGAAATTAAAAAATGAGACATTATTTTGACTTAGAAATGCTTTTTTATCTGCCAAAACACCATTATGTAGGGATAACGCTTATGTTTTGCCTAAAATAACACCAAATATAAGCTAATAAGCTGATAATTAAGGATTTTTAAACCAAAAAACATTTGTGAATTTCCCGCAAATAGATATAATAAAAACGGGAAATCCATACACAATGTTTTGCAAAACCGAATTGCTTCGTTTAGATTTGTCCTGAATTCAAAAGCAAAAACATTTGGCATCCTGCCAAATTAAAGTTCTGCTAATCCGGGTGAAATGAACTGACTAATAAAATAGTCTTTCCATTTAACAAATTTTAATCATGAAAAATCTTTTATCATTGTTAGTGATTATAGCATCACTACAAGTTTCTTGTACCGATGAGAATATTAAAAACACAGAAATTTTGGACAGCGCAAATAATGAAAAGAAATTTGCAAAATCATCAGCAGTTTTTCAAGAAATCAGCCCGGAAAATCCAGCTAATATTTATGACATAGCCGGTAAAATACATAATGACATCCTTGACGTTTATTTAACAGGCAATTATCCTTGTAATACAATTGCGCAAATAAGCCATAAAGTCGATTCGATCTCAGTCTGGAACAGTGATTTTGTGAATTTAGAAACCAGTATTCCTATTAACTTTCAGGAAATCCAAAAAATTATTAATGATCCTCAATTAGAAATTGAACAGGCAATTATAAATTCTCAAATGACAAATTCAGGCCAAATTTGTCTTTCCAACTTTATGTCTTCGATATTATTATGGGAAAGCAATGAATATAGTCTAATTCATCAATGCATAATTTCATTCGAAACTACTGTCATAAACAATAACCAGTTTAGCCAGGAGGATAAAAGAATTATCCTGACCACTTCATCTATAGCAAGACACTCCCTATATTATCAAAAGGAACGTAAGGATAAAGATTGGGAAACTTCTATTGGCAATCGGGCTGGAGCTGTTCAAGGGGCTATAGATAATTCTTCTACGGCAGTTAACAAATCTATCGTAACTGGACTTGCGATTCAAAATCTCCAAACCGAATAACCAAGAATTGAATAATGTTGACTGAAAAACAACTACGATGCTCTTACTTCGTGTTTTTGATTCTTTTCAATCTAGTCAGCCTTTATTTTATCATGGATTTATCATTCTATGATGAAATGACAGGCTATCCAACCGATGGTGGGATAAAAACTGATTCCCCCGGAAAATCGGCCTATCTGTTTTATTAAAGGCATTTCAAATTTATTTTTTGTACGCTTTTCATTGATGGCCAGATTGTGTGACAAGTAATACTCTCTCTCCTATTCTATTAAGAGAAAGTAATTTCTTCTTCTTAAATATCATAATTTACAAAAGCATCTATTTTGACATCCAAAAAATCAAAATATAAAACTTCAGGCTTACAAGTCTGCATTTTTGAAACATTTAGCTCTAGAATTTCTTTCAAAGAATTTCTGTTAGTAGATAGATTCAGCGTTCTAATTATAAATTCTGGGGCTTTATGCATAGAAATTAACAACAGAAAAATTCATTTATTTAAAAGTGAGCTTATTGTTATTCCAAAAAGATCAACTTGTGAGATTATGTTAATGAGTAATCAATTACAGATATGCCTGCTGTCATTTACGTCAGAGTTTGCATCTGAAAATAGTATTAAATGGCCGCATATTGGTTATTTTGAATATTTTATCACACAAAATGTTTCTAAAATTTTTCTCAAAAATAAACATATTATATCACTGATAGATTTACTTAAATTGATTAATAATAAAGTAAGAAGTTCAAACACTCCTATATTTAAAAAGGAAACGCTTCTTTTAAGTTTTAATCTCTTTTTATACGAGCTGGCCAACGCCTACCACACCTCATCCTGGTATAGCAATGTGAAACATTCCAGTACCGAAAAATTAGTGATCCATTTTTTTAAAATATTAGAATTCAATTGTAGAAAAGAACACAGTGTAAAATTCTATGCACATGCCTTAAATGTTTCAACAGGACATCTTACTAAAACAATCAAAAAAGTAACAGAGATAACGGCAAAACAATGTATCGAAAACGCTATTATTCTAGAGGCAAAAATCCTGCTTCAGAATAATGATTTAACCATTTTACATATTTCAGAAGAACTAAAATTTGCTAATACCTCATTTTTCAGTACTTTTTTTAAAAGCCATACTTCGCTATCTCCATCTGAATATCGTTCAAGATTAAGCTCCCATTAAATAAAGTTTGGCCCAGTTAAAATGTCCGCAATTAATTTGGAATCTCCCGATAAAACATTGGGAGCACTATTTACTTAAAAATGAAAGACATGACTCAACCCTATCTTTTAGAGTGGCTGGATTCAGTAGTGACATTAAATTTAAATCCAAAAAAAAGTGATGTCAGTAAACTTACGCCTCTTCAGTCCAAAGCAATTATTAATAAAGCTATGCAGGAAACACAAATAATTCAAGCTCAATTTACCATTCAGGTTTTTTCGCTAAAAAAAGAAAAATGTATAAAAGTGCTGGTAAGAAATTATCATTCCGCATTAATTAGTCTTTGGGACCAGCTCTTTGAGATAAATGATACGGAGTTATTAGATCGACAAGATCTCAAAGAGGTTGCAGCTACTTTACTTGGATTAATGGATGAACTATTAAGCTTTGTGGAGTCCCGATTTTCTCAATTTTTAACCTTAGATACCAGAATACCGGTTTCTTATCTCACTATTTCAAATAAGAAAACCAAACAAAGACTTGATAAACTGAGAAGCAGCTTGTTTTTTGATAAAGACGAAAAGATGCTTGTGGATATTGTCTTCAATATATTGTACTGTTTTGTCAATTCTAAAAAGAAAAGCAAAATTACCTTTAGAGAAATGCTTTATCATAAACAGTTAATAAAAGAACTTGAACTATTGAAACGTAATAAAAGTGAAGACTTAACTCATACAGGCTTGACTGAAGTGCTAATCTACATGAATTTTAACACTAAGATTTTCATCAATTTTTACACGCAAAACATATCTCGCAAAATTAATAAGTTTGAACAAATACCTGATAAAATCGGATGGCTGTTATTTTATTTTAAAGAATTCAATCAAATCTCAAGCCATGAAAATGTTGCTCTACATCCCAATAATCAAAAATTAAAAAAAGTATTGAGTGATTGGTTCAAGCAAGAAATCAATTTTCTAGAAAAGAAACAACATCTTACTGCTCTTCCATTTCCTCCACTAGATAAAAACCAAAATCAAGTTAATACTGAAAAGAAAGATGAAAAGATTTTATGTCAATTGTCAACTGATCAGACAGCCTTGATACTGCGAGCCAGCGATGAATTAAAAATCCTAAGTTCCAAATCCATGAATCAGGTTTTTAAAACTATAGTTCCGTTCTTGTCTACTCCCTATAAAAATGATCTCTCTTATAATTCTATGCGAAGCAAAGCATATGTTGCTGAAGAAAGGGATAAAGAAATAGCAATTGACACACTGGAACGCTTGATTAAGCAGATTAAAAAATATTAACTTAAATAATTAAACCTTAAAAACATGAAAAAGCTACTCTTCATTTTGACCACATTAATTTTAATAATGACATGCTGCCAACGTAAAGAGCTGGATAAAAAATTGGCTTCCGCTCTTATAATTGAAAAAAAACAATATCCAATTATTGTAGTCCATGATATTTTCCGCGGTGATCCAGCACATGCTTACACCATTTTTAAATCAGGACTTGTAGAAAAAGGATTTGCAAAAGTGCTTCAAAGCAAGAAATTTGGTGACACTACTGCCTTCGTTAGTTTTACTGCTGCCGCACAACCATACTTACTACCTACATCTAAAGAGGATAAAATAAGTAAAATTCAACGCGTAAAAGTCGCAGATGAAGAATTTGGCGTGATTAAAGAAATCCGAATGATGAGTTCTGGCGATAAGGCGATTGTTCAATACATCACAATTCGAAGAAAAAATGTTTTTGCTGCTGTAATTAAAAATGGTTTGAAAGATACACTCAATCATGAAGTCTATTTCATACGAGCGGATGATGGCTGGCAGCTTATGGATAAAAAATCGGAAATTGAATTTTTATCCTATTAGAATATTCAAAAGCTGTGCGATATGCAAACGGTCGGTAGAAAATTAGAAGTTAAATTTCAAATTCCACTTTTTTTTCATTAACAATTACTTCAAACTTAATCTTTGCATTTAAAGCTTCGAATATTCGTTTTACTGTAAATAAATTAGCATTTTTTAAACTGTTTTCAATTCGTGATATTTGTGATTTTTGAACTCCAATTTTTACGCCTAATTCCTCTTGCGTTAAATTTTGCTCCTTTCGAATTTCCTTAATAATATGACTTATAATTTTCATATTTAAGTTGAATTCGTAAGCATCTCGAATTTCAGAACCTTTTTGTCCAATTGCAGTATTTTTTAATTGGTCAAGTGATAAAACTTCCATAGTTATGAAGAAAAATTAATTTCGGGAAAACCCTTAAAAATATTAAACAACGTTCTCCGGCTTCTTTGAACGCATAAAAAACAATAGAAAACTTCTGTTTATCTAATGGCATTTTTAAAAATCTGTAACTTTTAATTATAAAGAAATAAAAAAGAATAAAATTGGAGAATGAAATTAGCTTTATTTCATTCTCCAATTTTTTACATTAGGGCAAAATACGAACTGTGTATTTTTTTAGCTTTTGTGATTTCGCTTAAAGCAGTTTTATTACTTTTTTTAATAAAACCATTCGAACAAAAAATTATAGTGTTGTCTTTATCCCTTTTATCCCAAAAACACAATATCCTGTAATGTATTCCTTGAATTCTAGTTCTAAATTCCCAAATCTCATTATTTAATTTCTTTAATAAGTTTGGGTTCATATTGTTTGTTGCCAATTCAATATTTTCTATAATTTTTAATCTATGCTTTAAATCTACTCTCTGCAAAAACTCACCAACTTGTTTGGCAAATTTTACTTCTATCATAATTTCAAATAACATATTTATAAAGTGCAAATATAATATAAAGTTTTAATAAAGGGAAACTTTTTTTTAGAAAAAAATTGGCAATAAAAACACAATGCACAACATACTTCGTTAACCAATTTAAAATTTAATGGAATTTTCGAACTAAAAAACTATCTTAAAATAATTTAATTATCAGATTAGCCTCCCCGTTGTGGAGGCTATTTTATTTTTTTTGCATTTTTTTTATTTTTTTTCTACTTGATTTTGCTGGAGGTTCAGCGGGGTACAACTGGGGTACAACAAAAAGTTGTACTTGTGGCAGTTTTATCTCTATCGTTACTTTGCCCTGTAATGAGAAAGATCCGGAATTGGAATTAGACATCTTCCGGGATTGTGAGAAACTAATGTAGAACGATAAAATGAAGAGAGTATGTTTACAAACATTTCATGGGGTAATTACATAATTGTAGTTATTCTGCTATTGACAATCTGGTATTTATTTGTTGGATTGCGATTTTATTTTGATGCCCTCAAAGAAGTCATATCAGGAAAGCGGAAACTTAAATTCCGCGGATTTGAAAATGCAAACTACCAAGATACTGAACCCGAATTAAAGGATCAGGATTCCCCTGAACTTACTTCAAACCAAACTTCTTTTGGAGAATTTGACACGACTTTTCAAGACGTTGATGCTCTGGTGGCACGATTAAAAACTTTTATCGCAGATGCAGCAAAGAAAAAATTAGTCAAAAAAGAATTTATCTATTACCTGCAGCTTCTCCTAAGAGAATTTCCCTCAGTGAAAAATTCCCCTTTTAATTCTTCTGTAAGCGAACTCATAGTCTCACAATGTGAGAAACTCGAATCAGTCAATTTAACCCAGAAAGAAGCAGAAGCCCTTTGGGAATAAACTCTAAAACAACTTAACGGAGGAATTGCCCCTGTCCATCCCGGCGCAGTATGGCAGATGTAACAGGAAAGTGGAATTGCGACAGCGGCTACACCTCCGTTTTTTTTCAGAATTATTAAACTTTAAAATAATATGCGATGAAAAAATGGAACTATAATTTTAAAAAGTTTATTGAGCAAAAAACAAATAGTATTTGTACGCTTCTGGCACAATTACTTTTTGTAATCAGTTATGAAACCTACGCCCAGGATGGCCTGGCGGGAATCAATGAAGCAAACCAACAGGTAAGAAGTTATTTTGATGCAGGCACAGAACTCATGTATGCCGTAGGTGCGCTACTTGGGCTCATAGGTGCTGTGAAAGTATACCAAAAATGGAATGCTGGTGATCCTGATACTGGAAAAGTGGCTGCCGCCTGGTTTGGAAGCTGCGTTTTTTTGGTAGTAGTAGCTACCGTAATCAAATCCTTCTTTGGGATTTAAAACAAATCGCTATGGAAGATCTACTCAAAGAAAAGTTATGGTTTTATATTATCCATAACAATCCGGATTTGATGTTTACACTCCAGGAAAATTATAGTGTATTGGATTATCTCAATGAGAAAATAAGCAGTGTAAAATCCATATTGGATGATATGTTATCTGATGGTACACCTAAATACATCATCGAAGAAATATGTCTCAATTTACTTACTGAAGATCTGAAACCTTCCCGGTTTTTATATATCCGCTCACTGCTTTCAGATGAGTTTGAGAAAACCTATGCCACTTTTCAGGAAGCAGGTATCCTGACCTATGAGGTAATCAACCTTATCGAAAGCTGCAAGCCGGTTTTTGAAACCATTGGTTTTACTAAAGAAAATGAAGAAGACCCCAATTTGAGAAATGCCCTTATTGGTCAGATTGCTGACTATTTGAATTGAGCTATTTATAGCATGTAGTATGAAAAGGAGTAATTATGGCTTACAATCTATCCCAAAAACTAAGTGCCAATATCGAGGCGATTACTATTGCAATGCAATGGCAGCAAGGTGATGCTTTATCGGAAGAAGCAGTTGCGGCGCTTAAAGCCTATGCCGGCTTTGGTGGAATCAAAGCCATCTTATATCCCCAGGGTACTACCGAAGACTGGATAAAATCCGGTGCGACTAAAGAAGACCTGAAACTGCATACGGAGATGACACGACTACATGCAATACTGCAAGAACATTATTCTGAAAAAGATTATAATTCAGTTGTTTCTTCACTACGTAATAGTGTCCTTACAGCATTTTATACGCCGGAAATTGTACCCAAAACTTTGTACACTGCTTTGGAAGAACAAGGTATTAATCCTAAAAGATTATACGAACCATCAGCGGGATCAGGCATTTTTATCACTGAAGCAGACAACGCATTTTCAAGTTTGGAACAAATTACTGCTGTGGAGAAAGACCAATTAAGCGGACTGGTACTTTCAGCATTAAACAGTACACTTTCAACCCAAAATACCACACATGTAATAGGACTCGAAGAAGCTCCAACAAATGATAACGGCAGTTATGATCTTGTGGTCAGTAATATTCCCTTTGGTAATTTTTCAGTTTACGATAAAGACTATCCTGATAAAGCTATTTCCGGAAAAATTCATAATTACTTTTTTGCAAAAGGACTGGACAAACTCGCTGATGGCGGTCTTATGGCCTACATCACAACGGACGGCTTTTTAAACAGCCCTTCGAATCAGAGTGTCCGCGCGTATCTTTTTCAAAATGCAGATTTTGTAAATATGGCAGTTATGCCTGATAACCTGATGAAGGAAACCGGAAATACAGATGCTCCTAATCATCTGCTTATTGTTCAGAAAAACGAACATAAACAAACGCTGTCTGACAATGAAAGTGAGCTGCTGCAAACCGTTGAACTGGAAAATGAATTTGGAAAATATAGTATTAATAAATATCTGCACAAAAGACCCGAGCTCATCATTGGTAATGAAATACAAGCCGGTAAAAACCAATACGGACAGGCGCACCAAAGTGTGAGACAAAACGGTGATATCAATTCTATTGGAAACTACCTTGGTGAAAATATTACCAAAGGATTAAAAGAAAACTTTAACTCCGAACGCTTTGAGAAGGCTCAAAAAACTGAGATAGTTCAGCCCGCTGAAGCAATCGGACAAAAATTCACTTATTTACCTATGCCGGAGAGTAAAGCAAGCGGTATTTCTGTCCAGCTTGGGTTGTTTGATACTGTGCCTGCAGAGAATATCAACCGTGCTATGGATTACATCAATCCCCTTGATGAAACTGTAGTGGATAAAAAAACAGCACGAATACTCAGTACCATACGCACAAATGATAATACCTCGCATGAAAATGTGGTACTTATCACTGCTAAACAAATTAAGACGAATCGATACCTGTATAAATTATATTCCAATGTCAAAGAAATCGATGGCTTTTCAGCCAATTGGATGAATGGCGGATTACTGCCACATGAATTATTGGCTTTATCCAATACCCTTCAATACTATGATCACAAATATATTTATGAAGGAGATAAAACCCTTGAACCTGCTTTTAACCTTGAAAAGCGACTCTATGAAGAAGTCGCTTCATTGAAATCTTTTTATACAGAAGGTACTCTGGTTAGAGTTGGAGAATACGTTGGAATTATCAGTGATATAAATGAGCAGCACAAACAGGCTTTTTTCCAACCATTAGCATCACAAGGCAATCTGAAATTCTATGATTCCTATATTGCTATTCGGGATTATTATCTGGAATTGTTTGAGAAAGAGCAATCAGATAAAGCTGCCAGTGAACAGGTTCGTAAAAATCTCGATGAGCAGTATACCAAATTTGTGTCCCACTATGGTATTTTGAACGGTACTGAGAATCGCAGGTTAATCATGCAGGATTCCGCTTTTGGTTTCACCATTCTTTCTTCATTGGAACGCAAAGAAGGCGAACGTTATGTGAAGTCGGATATTTTAATAGAGTCTGTAGTAAAACAGCAAGAACGCTATTATACAGATGATTCGGTTGAAGCGCTGGCTCGAAGTCTGAATGAAAAAGGAACTGTTGACTTAAGCTTTATAACTGCTGCGACAGGACTTGAACAAAACGAGGTTATAGAGCATCTGAACCAGCATATCTATTTGAATCCTACAGGTCAGAATTGGGAAACTTCAGACCTTTATTTAAGTGGCAATGTTGTAGAAAAGTTACATCAGGCTAAACAGGCTGTACAACAATATCCTGAAAACACACAATATTACAAAGGATTGCAGGCACTTGAAAAAGTACAGCCGGAGCGTATCCCTTTTGAATTACTCGATTTCAATCTTGGCGAGCGATGGATTCCCAACCGATACTATGAAAGTTTTGCCGGAAAATTATTTGATCAGCCAACTGAAATTAATTATTTCCCATCATTGGATACTTTTAAAGTAAGTACAGGTCACAATACCAAAATAGACAGAGAATTTTCGGTGACTCCCAAAAGTGGAAGAACCACTTATGGCTACACGATATTGGAGCATGCGCTCGAAAATACGGCTCCCTTTTTTACCTATGAAGTTGAGGGAGCCGGCGGAAAACCCATCCGACTGCCCGACAATGAAGCCATACAGATTGCCCATCAAAAAATTGAAAACATCCGTAACGGCTTTATTGAGTGGCTGCAGGAATTGCCAATAAGCGATAAAAATGAACTGGAGAGCCTCTATAATAATACGTTCAATTGTTACGTATTGCGAGAATATAATGGAAGTCATCTGAGCTTTCCGGGATTGGATAAAAAAGCCTTGGAGATTGAAGACTTGTACAGTTCTCAGAAAAATGCAGCATGGCGTATTATTCAAAACCGTGGCGCTTTAATCGATCATGAGGTTGGGCTTGGAAAAACACTAACCATGATTGTTGCTGCCAATGAAATGAAACGATTAGGGATTATTCATAAACCTGCAATATTGGCATTGAATGCCAATGTAAATCAAATTGCAGCAACCTATCGAAAGGCTTATCCCAATGCAAGAATATTGTCACCTGGTGAAAATGATTTTACTCCGGCAAAAAGAATGAGACTCTTCCATGAGATTAAAAATAATAATTGGGACTGTATCATTTTAACCCACGATCAGTTTGGTAAAATTCCGCAGTCACCCGAAATACAAAAAGAGATCTTACAAAATGAGCTGGATAATATAGAACGGGACCTTGATACGGCCAAAGATCTAGGAGGCGATATCTCCAAGAAAATATTAAAAGGTCTTGAAATACGAAAAAATAATCTGGATGGCAGACTAAAAACACTGCTCAAAGATATAGAAGATAAAAAGGACAGCGGTATCAACTTTAAAGAAATGGGGATTGATCATTTGTTTGTAGATGAATCTCACAAATTCAAAAATCTGACTTTCACTACCCGTCATGACCGTGTTGCCGGAATTGGAAATATGCAGGGAAGCCAAAAGGCGCTTAATATGTTATTTGCGGTGCGCACGCTTCAGGAAAAATTCGATTCGGATCTGTGTGTGACCTTTCTTTCCGGTACTCCAATATCCAATAGTCTTACCGAAATGTATCTGCTTTTCAAATACCTGCGTCCTAAAGAAATGGAACGCCAGCATATTGAAAACTTTGACGGATGGGCAGCTGTTTTCGCCAGAAAAACAACTGATTTTGAATTTTCCGTTACCAACGAGATTATTGCCAAAGAGCGTTTTCGCCATTTTATTAAAGTTCCGGAATTGGCACTATTCTATAATGAGATTACCGATTACAAAACAGCAAAACATATTGATCTGGATAAACCGGAAATTGAGGAACAGCTTGTCAATATCAGCCCGACAACTGAGCAAAGCGAGTTTATTACCCAGCTCATGCAGTTTGCCAAAACAGGTAATGCGACACTTATCGGCAGGGCGCCTCTTACCTCTCAGGAAGATAAAGGCAGGATGCTAATCGCTACTAATTACGCTAAAAAAATGGCTGCCGATATGAGGCTGGTAAATGAAAGATATGGTGATCATCCGAATAATAAAGTCAATACATGCGCTAGAAATGTGGCTGAAATTCATCATGCTTCCATGGAGCATAAAGGCACTCAGATCGTTTTTTCAGATATCGGGACACCCAAGCCGGATGACTTTAATATGTATGATGCCCTTAAAGAAAAATTGGTAAGGGATTTTAATATCCCGGCTCATGAGATTACCTATATACACGATTGGGCAGATAAAAAGAAACCGGAGTTGTTTTCTAAAATGAATACAGGTGAGATACGTATTCTTTTGGGCAGTACAGAAAAAGCAGGTACCGGGCTTAATGTACAAAAGCGTGTTGTGGCAATGCATCATATGGATATTCCCTGGAGACCATCAGATCTGGGACAACGCAACGGTCGAGGCAGCAGACAAGGTAATGAAGTTGCCAAACAGCATTATGGTAATAAAGTGAAAAATTTCATCTATGCAACAGAGCAATCCCTGGATAATTACAAATTCAACCTTTTGAAGAACAAACAGACTTTTATCAGTCAGATGAAAAACTGTGAACTTAATGTGAGGACTATTGATGAGGGGGCAATGGATGAGCAAAGTGGGATGAACTTTTCTGAATATATCGCAGTATTATCAGGTGACACTTCATTACTGGAAAAATCAAAACTGGAGAAAAAAGTAGCAGTAATGGAAAGCCTTAAAAAAGCACATTACAAAGAAATTTCCAGAATTAAATATCAGGTTGAATACCTAATGGAAGAAAAGGGAATCATCACTAAAACACTAGAGAAATTAACTGCTGATGACAGCTTTTACAAAACCAATCTGAGGTATGAGTCTGATGGTTCTAAAGCCAATCCAATACAGCTGTTTAACTGCAAAACAGCAGATCCCGAAAGTATCGGCAAAGAAATTATCCTACTCTACAAAAACTGGAAACCTCCCGAAGGAGAAAAAGAATCCAAAGAGATTGGAAAGTTATATGATTTTAAACTCTATATAAAAAGAGAACGTGAAGCCTTTCAAAATGATGGTTTATACCAGTACCGTTACTCTAACAGCTTTTACGCACAACGTTTGGAAGATGGTATAAAATATACTTCCAATGGAGGAACTCCAAATGTGGACAATCCTAAATTGGCAGCCCGCCATTTTCTAAATGCAATTGATAAGGTAGAACATCTCAAGGAAAAATACCAAAAGTCTCTAAAAGATATTGAAAACCAACTTCCTGAATTACAACAATTAAGTACAAAAGTATTCAGCCAGGAACATGAACTGCAAAAAATGAAAAGCGATCTCAGCAGTCTTGAAAGGGAAATAGCCCTGAAAATTCAGGAGAACCAATTAAAGGAAGCCAATCCGCAAGAGGATAAGCTCAGTAATGAAACTAAATTAACCGATACAGTGCCGGTAATTCAACTGCCAATAAAGAACGGTGAAGAGGCAAAGGGTTGCACAACTACAGAAAGTAATACTGATAAATGGCAGGAGCGCTCTTTTTCGGAAATGAGACGCAGTAACAGAATGAAATTTTAAAACAAACACCATGTCAAACAGTGTATATCAAATCAACAAAGGCATTAACCAGAGCATAGAGTTTAAAGGTTTAAAAGCGCAGTATATCTGGTACCTGGGCGGTGGGGTAATAGTACTTATGATACTGTTTGCCATTATGTACATAGCCGGCTTACCCTCTTTAATCTGCATAGGAATTATTGGTGTCTCAGGGACATTTTGGGTATTGAAAATATATAAAATGAGCCACAAATACGGTGAATATGGAATGATGAAAGCATTAGCGAAACGACAGATTCCTAAAGCAGTAAAATCCCAAAGCAGAAAAATTTTTACGATGATGAAATAAAATTTGCTCAGCATTACCTGAGCGGTAAAAAAAAGGATGATGGAAAAGATGATAGATGATATTTTACCAATTATGGATGTAGAGCACGATTGCATCCTTTCCAAACAAGGAGACGTAACGGTCGTATTCAAGGCACAACTTCCCGAGATATTTACCTTGTCAGATCAGGAATACGAAGCATTTCATCAGGTGTGGCTTAAAGCTATAAAGCTGCTTCCGAAATTTAGTGTATTCCATAAACAGGACTGGTTTATCGATAGTAAGTTTGAACCTGATTTTACAAGTGAAGACTCCAGTTTTCTTACCCGAAGCAGTGAACGCTTTTTTAATGAGCGTCCCTTTCTGGATCATTCCTGTTACATTTTTTTAACTAAAAAACCGGCAGGAAGAAAAACGTCCAGTTCCTTATTTTCCAATTTACTTAGAAGTTCAATAGTTCCGGAAGAAACATTAAAAACACAAGCACGTCAGGAGTTTATTGATAGTACCGGGCAATTCAGACGCATATTAGAAGACAGTGGTTTTGTAAAATTAACTCGTCTTGGAAATGATCAGCTTCGAAGCCACAGTAGAAAAATTGGGATTATAGAGCGGTATTGTTTTCTTGCTGAAAAAGAAAACTCATTTGTTTTTAAAGATATTGCTTTTGATGATGGTCTTCAAATTGGTGACAAACACTGTCAGATTTATACGTTGGGGGATGCAGCTGATCTTCCTGCCTTATGCGGTTCAAGGATTAATTATGACCGGTATTCCACAGATAAGACCAAATTCAGTATCGGATTTGCTTCCACTCTGGGGCAATTACTTTCATGCAATCACATATACAATCAATATATTTTCATAGAGGATTTCCAGAAAACTTTACAAAAACTCGAAAGTAAAAGATTGCGATTACAATCTTTATCAGCCTACAGTAGGGAGAACCTAATTGCCCGTGATGCCACTAATGATTTTCTTAACGAGGCTATCAGCCAGCAGCGACTGCCTGTAAAAGCACATTTTAATGTATTGATCTGGACCGACAATAAAGAAGAACTCAAAGACCTCAAAAACAAAGTTTCTTCCGCACTTGCTCAGATGGATGCAGTTGCTAAACAAGAGACAGTAGGCGCATCACAAATATTTTGGGCAGGAATTCCCGGGAATTCCGCAGATTTCCCAATGAATGACACTTTCGATACGTTCACAGAACAAGCTACCTGTTTTTTGAATTTGGAAACAGGTTATCGTTCTTCCCTTAGCCCAACTGGAATTCGATTAGGAGATCGCTTAACGGGAAAACCGGTTCATGTAGATATTAGTGACGAGCCAGTTAAGATGGGAATTTGTACCAATCGAAACAAATTTATACTGGGACCTTCGGGAAGCGGTAAATCTTTTTTCACCAACCATATGGTTAGAAGTTACTATGAGCAAGGGACTCATATTGTACTTGTTGATGTTGGACACAGCTACAAGGGACTGTGTGATATGGTCAAGGGCTACTACTTTACCTATGATGAAAAGAGCCCGATCCGTTTTAATCCCTTTTATATCAGCGAAGGTGATTCGCTGGATACCGAGAAAAAAGAAAGTATTAAAACATTGTTATTAGCACTCTGGAAAAAAGACAATGAAACATTCAACCGAAGTGAATATGTGGCACTGTCCAATGCGCTACAATTGTATTATGAAAAGTTAGACAACAATTCCGATTTATTTCCCTGTTTTGACAGTTTTTATGAATTTCTGAAAAATGAGTTTGTACCCATATTGGAAGGCGATAAGGTGAAGGAAAAGGATTTTGATGTAAATAATTTTCTCTATGTACTGCGTCCGTATTACAAGGGAGGTGAATTTGATTACCTGCTCAACGCTACCGAGAATCTCGATCTATTAAAAGAACGCTTTATTGTTTTTGAACTCGACAATATCAAAGACCATCCAATACTTTTTCCAGTGGTGACAATCATCATCATGGAAGTGTTTATCAGTAAGATGCGTAAGCTCAAAGGTATTAGAAAAATGATCCTCATTGAAGAGGCCTGGAAGGCAATTGCCAAGGAAGGGATGGCAGATTACATACGGTATTTATTCAAGACTGTGCGTAAATTCTTTGGGGAAGCCATTGTAGTGACTCAGGAAGTCGAAGATATAATTTCTTCCCCGGTAGTCAAGCAGGCTATTATAAACAATAGTGACTGCAAGATATTATTAGACCAAAGTAAATATCAAAATAAATTCGAACAAATTCAGGAGCTTCTTGGATTAACCGACAAAGAAAAAGCATTGGTATTATCTGTAAACAAAGCCAATGATCCCGATAAAAAGTACAAGGAAGTATTTATTTCCCTGGGAGGAATGCAATCTAAAGTGTACCGTACAGAAGTGTCGCTTGAGGAATATTTGGCCTACACCACCGAAGAAACTGAAAAAGTAAAAGTGCAGGCGTATGCGAAGAAATTTGATGGAGACATTAAAAAAGGTATTGCGGCGCTTGCAATAGATATGAGAAATGGAAATTAAACTACAATACTTATGAAAACAAAAAAGAAAATCATGATTTGCCTGTTGTGCTTTTTACTGATCAGCACACCTGCAAGACCAGCAACAGTTGCAGCAATACCGATTTTGGAAATCGTAAAAGCGGTTGCTAAAAAGGTAATTAAGGCTATTGACCTTAGGATCCAAAAACTGCAAAACAAAACGATCTGGCTGCAGAATGCACAGAAAAAAATAGAGAATATCCTCTCCAAACTAAAGCTGGATGAGATTTCAGATTGGACTGAGAAACAAAAAGAACTCTATAAGAATTATTACGAGGAACTGGCAAAAGTTAAATCCATCATTACCTATTACCAGCGTATCAAGGATATCAGTGCAAAGCAGGTTCGTTTGGTAGATGAATACGAAAGAGCCTGGAACCTGTTTCAAAAGGATGCTCATTTTAATTCCAACGAACTCGATTATATGCAAAGTGTATATTCCGGAATACTCGATGAAAGCCTAAAAAACATCGATCAGATTTTTCTGGTTTTGGATTCTTTTACCACTCAGATGAGTGATGCCAAAAGGCTGGAGATTATCAACAGTGCTGCGGATCAGATTGATGCCAATTATCATGACCTGACACTCTTCAACAGACAAAATATACTACTCAGTCTTCAAAGAGCTAAGACAGAGAATGATGTCAAATCCGTTAAACAATTTTACGGAATTCCGTAATAAATCAAAAAACATGAAAAAAATATTTTTACTAGTGCTTTTTACTATACTGATCACAGGAAATCTTCAGGCACAGGCAAAACAGCAAAGAGTGCTTTTACAGCAAATAGCAGCCCTGCAAGTCTATATCGGATATGCCCAAAAAGGCTATTCCGTCGTCAAAAAGGGGCTGAATACCATAGGAGATTTCAAACGTGGAGAATTTAATCTTCATACCGATTACCTGAATTCTCTAAAGGCAGTCAACCCCAAAATAAAAAAGTATGCCAGAGTAACGAAAATTATAGGGCTCCAGATAAAAATCATAAAAAGCTACAAAAGCTTATATCAGCAAATCCGGCAAGATGATTTGTTTCATGGAGATGAAGTCGATTATATCAAAAGAGTTTTTGAAAGGTTAATTGAAAATTGTGATACCAATCTGGATGAGCTTCTAACAATCGTTACGGACGGAAATTTAGAAATGAAAGATGATGAACGAATGAAACGCATTGATATGATTTACCAGAATATGCTGGATAACTACGCTTTTTCTGAGAGCTTCAGTAATGAAACTAAAATCCTGGCTGTATCAAAAGCAACCGAATTGAAAGAAGCAAAAAACAGCCGTGTCCTGAACGGCATTAATACTGATTTGCCATGAAAAAATTACTGATTATAGGAATTGTGTTTACCGGATTGCTATTTCCATCCCCGATAACAGCCCAAAAACAGGAAATCCAGCAATTGATTTTGAACATAGAAAAGCTGGCCCAGTTCAAACAGATTTTAAAGGATATGAAAAAGGGCTATGAAATACTAAGTGGAGGGTATAATACGGTAAAGGATTTGTCTGAAGGAAATTTCAGCCTGCATGAAACATTTCTTGATGCGCTGATGCAAGTCAGTCCCACGGTTCGGAATTATAGTCGCATCGGTGATATTGTTAATTATCAGGTGTTGCTGGTAAAAGAGTACAAGTCTTCTTTTAGCCGATTTAGGGAAAGTAAAAATTTTAATCCTGATGAAATAGCCTATCTCGAAAGGGTGTACAATAATCTTTTTAAGCAAAGTCTTAGAAATCTTGATGAGCTAACCTCAGTCATTAACGCTAATAAAATGCGAATGTCAGATGATGAAAGGCTAGCCGCTATTGACAAAATATATGCAGATATGCAGGACAAACTTTTGTTCCTGAGAAACTTCAACAATAATACGACTGTACTGGCTTTACAGCGTACAAAAGAGCGCAATGATACGCGTGCAATGCGTAGTATTTATAAGTTAAATAACTAAATATCAAGTGTTATGATAAAGATAAATAAGCAAATAATACTTGTTCTTCTTGCAATGATATTGCCATTTATTACGCAGGCACAAGGAATTGCAGATGACATGAACGGACTGCATAGTGTACTGGAACAATTGTATGATGAAATGATGCCTTTATGCAATAACCTAATTGGCGTCGGACAGGGACTTGCCGGTTTTGCCGCTATGTGGTATATCGCCTCAAGAGTCTGGAGACATATTGCCAGTGCTGAACCCATCGACTTCTATCCGCTCTTTCGTCCTTTTGTTATCGGATTTTGCATCATGATTTTTCCGTCGGTTTTAGACATGATTAATGGTATTATGAAACCAACTGTTACAGCAACTGCGGCAATGGTGGAAGGATCGAATAAAGCAATTGAAAGGCTGCTTAAAGAAAAAGAAGAAGCACTCAAAGAAACAGATCCTTGGAAAATGTATGTGGGTTCGACAGGTAGCGGCGATCAGGATAAATGGTACCGATACACACATGATGATGCAGATCCTAGTGGGCAGGGAATGCTGGATGGTATTGGAAATGACATCAAATTTGCCATGAGCAAAGCCTCTTATAATTTCCGAAATTCAGTAAAAGAATGGATGAGCGAGGTACTGCGTGTATTATTTGAAGCTGCTTCGCTATGCATCGATACGCTGCGGACTTTTCAATTGGTGGTACTTTCTATTTTAGGTCCAATCGTTTTTGGCATTTCGGTCTTCGATGGTTTTCAACACACCCTTACAGTCTGGCTGGCACGTTACATCAATATCTATCTGTGGCTTCCCGTGGCTAACATATTTGGAAGCATCATCGGAAAAATTCAAGAGAATATGCTAAAGATTGATATTACGCAAGCGGGAGAATATGGAGATACTTTCTTTAGCAGGACTGATGTTGCCTATTTGGTGTTTATGATTATTGGAATTATAGGTTATTTCACCGTTCCCTCTGTTGCCAATTACATAGTTCATGCCGGAGGTGGTGGGGCATTAGGTCAAAAAGCCACCAGTATCTTCAGTAATTCTACAACTTCAGCTGTGAGTACTGCATCTCAAGGAGTTGGCATGGTAGCAGATGCAATGGGAAATGCCACTGGTCGTATGTACCAAAGTATGTCTGATTCTGGCAGTAGTAATGATTATTTCAGGGACAAAGACAGTTACATGGCGGATAAATTAAAAGGTAAATCTTAACCCTAAATTCAAAGTTTATGTTTAGCAAAATGAAAAATATTGACACTGCCTTTCGGCATGTTCGCGGTTTTACCATGCTGGTCATTATAGGGTGTATCCTTATTAGCTGCTTTTCACTTTATAAGAGTTTCTCGCTAGTGTCTCAAATGCAAAATAAGGTTTATATACTGGCTAACGGAAAGGCGCTGGAAGCTTATGCTTCGGACCGAAAAGACAATATACCTGTAGAAGCAAGGGATCATGTAAAGACATTTCATAAGCTGTTTTTTACACTTGACCCGGATGATAAAGTCATTAAAAGCAATGTAACAAAGGCTCTTTATCTGGCGGATGACAGTGCAAAACGGGTCTATGATGATTTAAAGGAAAACGGTTACTACTCCGGTATCATATCAGGGAACGTCAGCCAAACGATACAGATTGACAGTGTGACTATTGATCTTAACAACTATCCGTATGGATTCCGATGTTATGCTACTCAAAATATCATTCGTACCACCAGTATTGCGCATCGGAACCTTATCACTGAAGGTAACCTTCGTAACGTATCGAGAAGTGATAACAATCCACATGGCTTTTTAATCGAGCGATGGAATACTATTGAGAATCGGGACATAAGTACTGAAAATAGAAAATAATAAACTACTGATTATGAAATTCACTTTTAAAAGAAAGAACAAAAAAAGCGATGTTACTGCAACTGTTAAAAATAATCTATGGCAAAAGTTTGATCAGGCTAATCTGCGATTGCAGTATAAATGCGCCAATTGGCTGAAAAATAAAACGGCTCATTTTTCACGTCTTAACTGGATTGTGATTCTGTTCGCCTTTATAGTGTTTACAGGCGGATGCAGTATTTATCTGATTGTGAAAAGTTTTTCAGGTAAGCCAACTGAAAATATTACCGTAATCCCAATAACCAAGCCAGTGAATTCAATACCATTAAAAGAAAAGCCTCTTGAACTCAGTACAATTATTAGTAAAACAGAATTTGAAAAAATTAAAAGTTTTAGGAAATATATGGATAGTTTGACGCGCAGTCCCACAGGAAAAAAAACGTATGACAGTATTGTTTCAGACCGTCCCAGACTTCTGGACAGTTTAACAATATTCGAAAATTATTATTACTCACATCTTAAAAATTAATATCATGGAACAAAACACAAAATCATTAAAGGCCTTAAAACATCGTAAGATGCTCTTGGTACTGCCAATATTGGCGTTGCCATTTCTAACTGCCATATTTTGGGCATTGGGAGGTGGAAAAATGGATGCTGCCAACTCAGCAGCATCACAGCAAAAAGGTTTTAATCTAAAACTTCCCAATGCGAACCTGAAAGAAGGACTTCAGCTCGATAAAATGAATTATTACGATCTGGCTGCACTTGATTCAGCAAAGCTTGATGAACTTATCAAAAAAGATCCCAACTATTTGAACCAATCCTTTCAGATTGATTCAACTGAAGACAGTAGTGCTGTTACTCAACAAAAAGAGCGACATGGTTTAAATAAATCCGTTTATCGCGATCCAAATGAAGAAAAAGTGCATCAAAAATTGGAAGCATTGCAAAAAGCAATCAATACACCAGTAGCAGTTCCAGAGCAAAATAGAGATTATACTAAAATTGTAAAATCAAATGAAACCTCGCTGCATTCCAATGATGTGGACAGGCTCGAACAAATGATGCAGTCTATGAATGAAGAGCAGGAAAGTCAGGATCCGGAACTGCAGCAACTCGGTGGAATGCTGGAGAGTATTTTGGATATCCAACATCCCAACAGGGTACAGGAAAAATTGAAAAAAGCCTCCGAGGCTCAGCGTGGACAAGTCTTTACTATTTCAACCAAGGAGTATGAAGATCCTGTTTCTTCTTTACAAAACAAAGCATTGAACAGTTCTCAGTATAAACAGAATGGTTTTTACTCTTTAGACGAACTAGAAAATGATGATTCAATGCAGAATGCTGTAGAAGCCATTATTCATGAAACACAAACAATTGTAAATGGCTCGACAGTTAAGTTTCGACTCATGAATGACATCTTCATAAACGGTATTAAAATTCCAAAAGACAATTTTTTGTTTGGAACAGCTTCCTTAAAAGGAGAACGATTAACTATCAACATTAGTAGTATCAGATACAACAACTCCCTATTTCCGGTGGACTTGTCGGTTTATGATATGGATGGACTTGTCGGTATATATATTCCGGGAGCTATCAATCGTGATGTTGCCAAAGCCTCGGCTGATCGCTCCATGCAAACTTTGGGAGTTACATCATTGGACGATTCCTGGGGAGCTCAGGCTGCAGGAGCGGGAATTGAAGCGGCTAAAAGCCTGCTAAGCAAAAAAGTAAAACTGGTTAAAGTAGTTGTGAAAGCAGGTTATAAGGTACTGCTGCATGATGAAAAACAGAAACAAAAAGATTTCAATTAAAAACTAAAAAAGATACAGATGAAAAATTTTAAACTATTGGTGATGGGGCATCTATTATTTATGACCATCGGTGTATTGGCACAGCAAACAGGTAAAAACCGTTTATATAAAACAGAATCGGACTCGTTAATGATAGCCTATTCAAAAACGACCAATATTGTATTTCCTTTTGCCATAAAAAGTGTCGACAAGGGAAGTCCCGATATATTGGTGCAAAAAGCAAAAGGTCTTGAAAACATCCTTCAGGTTAAGGCGGCCCAAAAAGGATTTTTTCAGACCAATCTTACGGTAGTGACAGCTGATGGTAAACTCTATTCATTTGTGCTGGACTATAATGAAGAGTTTCCACAGCTGAATCTTACATTGAATAAAACTAAGCCCGATGGACAGGAAATTTACTTTTCAGATGAAATCATTAATGATGAGGATATTGAGGAATATTCAAAGTTAGCGCTATACGACAAAAAAAAGCTGCGAGGTCAAAAGGAAAGTAAATACGATATTGATTTTAGGCTCAACGGAATTTTTATTCGTGATGAGGTTATGTATTACAGGATAAAGGTCACCAACCATTCTAAAATCAATTATGAGATCGATCAGCTTCGCTTTTTTATTCGCGACACTAAAAAAATAAAACGTACTGCTTCACAGGAAATCGAAATTACACCAGTTTATATCCTGAATGATGTTGATAAAATTGAAGCTGAAGCAGAAAACATCTTTGTATTTGCGCTGCCAAAATTTACAATTCCGGAAAAAAAATATTTAGCCATACAACTCATGGAGAAAAACGGTGGCAGACATTTAGAAGAACATGTCAAGAATACAAAACTGGTACAGGTGACTGTACTTCCCAAACTATAAATTATTTAATAATTAAAAAAATTGAAATCATGAACGAGAAAAATTTTGAATACTTACGCGAACAGTTAAAGTACACTGGTTTTGGAGATGCATTAGAGTCTGAATTAAAAGAAAAAATGCAAAAAGAAGAACCTAATTTCACTTTGACGCATAATGCGCAATATGGTACTGATACTGCTGCAGCTACATTAAATTTCAATAAGTCAAAAGAAAGCGATATGTATTTCTTTAATTCTTATAAAGTGGAACTGCAAAAGGAAAATTCCAAAGAAGCTTTGGAGCAAACCTTTTATATCAATAAAGGCAGCAACATAACCATGAAAGAAGCTTACAATCTTATGGAAGGCAGATCAGTAAACAAAGATCTTACCAACAAGGACGGAGAACTTTACAACGCTTGGCTTCAAATCGATTTTAAACAATCCGAATCTAATGGAAACTTTAAACTAAACCATTACCATCAGAATTACGGTTATGATTTAGAAGCAGCACTCTCCAAACATCCAATTAAAGAACTGGAAACCCCAAAATATAAAGAAGACTTGATCAATTCTTTGAAAAAGGGAAACCTGCAATCCGCTACTTTCCAAAAAGAAGGAAATGAGATTAAGCAATATATTGAAGCCAGCCCACAATTCAAGACAATTAATGTATATGACAGCAATTTGCAACGCATTGATAATCGTAAGTCTAAAGAAGAAAAGCAATCCGAAACTCAGCAAGCTTCTGAAAAACAAGGCAGTAAAAAGCAAAATCAAACTGCCGATGATGATGGACCAGAAGTGCCAAAGGAAGCTAAGAAGAAAAACAAAAGTCAATCCATGTAATCAATGATTATGAACGAACAACTTCCTGTGAACAGAGTAGAGATGGAATTGAACCAATGGCGCTCAAGGGAAGAGCGTTTTAGTAAACTGTTTAATTTCAGTCTTTCCAACAATAGGTCACTGATTAAAGAAAAGCTTCATCATTACGAGCGGATTGGAACAAAGTATAAGGGCAGCAAAAATATTGAGGAACGTTTCGCTTTGAAGATGCTCAATCAGGAAAAGAACAAGATTCTAAAACAACTTTATCCTAATTTATTGGTAAGACTCATTCGTAAACTGATCATTGCACCACTCGTAGACCAAATTGCTGTTCGGAAAGATGCAAAAGAAGAAGAAAAAAATAACCAATCGCTGCACCATCAGGTGCAGCGTATTGGTTTTAGAGATTTGTCAAATCAAATTGAGCATCAAATCAAACAAGGTCATGAGCAGTTCACTATTCCGGTTTCCTATTACGTCAACGAGAAAGAACGACTGAATCATGAGTTGTCTTTTTCTAAAGACCAGAGCGGACGGTATCAATTTGAAGGATATAAAACCACTTTGCAAAATGAATCAAAGCCTGATGAAGAGAGAAGCCAATATTTTAAGGTACAACAAGGAAATCCTATTGATACAACACAGACATATAATTTATTAGCGGGACGTTCCATTCAGAAGGAAAAATCCTGGATCCAACTGGATCTTAACGATAAAGACGCAAGTGGCAATCACCGCATCAAAGAATTTCATTCCGGTTATGGTTATGATCTTGAAAAAGCCTTACAGCAACTCCCTTTAAAGGAATTATCAAATAAAACCAAAGCTGATATGCTCAAAGAGGCTTTAAAACAAGGGAACTTACAGTCTGTAACCTTAATTAAAAACGGAAATGAACATCGCTTTTACATTGAAGCAAATCCCCAATTTAAATCGGTTAATATTTATGATCAGCACTCGAGAAAAATAACGATAGCAACGGCATTGGGCAATAAAACGATGGAAACAGTAAAGCAGAAACAAAAAGACAATGAGAGTCAACAACACAACCATTCCAAACGAAGTGGTATGCATATAAGCTGATAACACAGGAAATAATGAAGACACTGCAACCCTTATCTGATTTTTTCAAAGCTATTGAAAAAGATTACCGTATAAGTGTCACTCATATTGGAATATATGCTGCATTACTCCAATTCAGGGCTGATAAGGGATTTATTAATCCTATTGAAGCATACAGACATGAAATTATGAAGATTGCCAAAATAACAGGACCGGTTACATACCATAAATGCATGCGTGAACTAAACGAATATGGATACATAAATTATCTACCAAAACGCAATAGAAATCAAAGAAGTATAATCTATTTTCCTATATAATAATTTAATTATTTATTGTTAAAATTAGTAAAGCCCGCATTCGGGCTTTTGCTGTCAATATAAGGAGGTGAAAAATGAGAAATGATAATATTGATAGAATTACAGCTCAAGAAGCAATGGAATTATTGCGAAAAGATGGAATAAACGTCGACATTGAGCAGGCTAAAATAATTGCCGCCTTTCTTTACGAAATGGCTGAATTAGTGGTAAATACATATTTATATCAGCAAAAAAATGTAAATTTACCTACACTTAAAAAGTCACTTAATCAAGTTTAGAAATCAATTTTAAAATCATGAAAGTTGCAGATTTATATATCAGAGTAAGTACGGAAGAGCAGGCAGATAAAGGATATTCACAACGCGATCAGGAAGAACGTCTACGTAAGTATTGTGACTTAAACTCACTTAAAGTTCGTAAAGTTGTACTTGAAGATCACTCAGCTAAAACATTTAACCGTCCAGCGTGGAAAAAACTTTTAGCAGAACTTCGATCACGCAGGGGGCATTCTGATCTTATTCTATTTACAAAGTGGGACAGATTTAGCAGAAATGCAGGTGATTCTTATCAAATGATCAGCACCCTACGCACTTTAGGAGTTGAACCACAAGCCGTGGAGCAGCCATTAGATCTTTCAATTCCTGAAAATAAAATGATGCTTGCATTTTATCTTGCCGCTCCGGAAGTAGAAAATGACCGTCGTGCGTTAAACGTATTTAACGGTATGCGTAGAGCGAAAAAAGAAGGTCGTGTAATGGGCCGCCCGCCTCTAGGATATGTAAATAGAATTACTGAGACTGGAAAAAAACATATTGCTATTAAAGAAGATCAAGCAGCAATCATGCGCTGGGTATTTGAAGAAATTGCTAAAGGACAAATACACACAGAACAAATATGGAAAGTAGCAAAGAAAAAAGGTCTTAATTCCACACGAAGCTGCTTCTGGGTTGCACTCAGAAATCCTATTTACTTTGGTAAAGTATTCATTGCAAAATATAAAGATGAAGAATGTCATTTAGTCCAGGGACAGCATGAACCACTTATAACTGAAGCAATGTTTTATGATGTACAGGATGTACTCGATGGCCGAAAAAAAATAAAAAGAACTACAATGACAGTAGATCCTGCAATACCTTTGCGTGGATATTTATTATGTCCAAAATGTGGAAAAGTACTCACAGGAAGCGCATCAAAAGGACGTTACAAGTATTATTACTATTATCACTGCACTAAGGGATGTACTTTTAGAGAAAAAGCAACTGTAGTTAATGACAAAATAGTAGAGGAAATTACAAAATATGTCAGACCATTACCATTTCTGGAACTTTACAAGCAGACGATTACTTCTGTATACAACAGTAAAACACAATATAATCGAAGTGATACTGATGTTTTGAAAAAGAAACTGGAAGAAACAAATCAAAGACTGACACGTGCGAGAAACTTATTAATAGCCGGTGATTTAGATGCAGACGACTATAAAAGAATCAAAATAGAAACAGCAGATAATATAAATCGATTAGAAGTACAGCTCACAAGCCAAAACAGCAGCATTCCAAACGTTGATCCTCTTTTAAACAAGGCACTTAGCAACATTTCACAGCTTGATAAACTTTATAAAGAAGCATCTACAGAAGGAAAAAGGAAGATAATAGGTTCGATATTTCCTGAAAAACTTACTTTTGAAAATAACGAAGTTCGAACCACTAAAATTAACGAAGCGCTCCGACTTATGTTATTGTTCTACAAGGAGTTATATAGTAAAAAAAAAGGACAAAATCAGCAAAATACTGATTTGTCCTTTTATGTGATCGCAGAAGGATTCGAACCTTCGACCGCCTGCTTAGAAGGCAGGTGCTCTATCCAGCTGAGCTATGCGACCATTATTTCAAAGTGTCGGGGTGGCAGGATTCGAACCTGCGGCCTCCTGCTCCCAAAGCAGGCGCGATAACCGGGCTACGCTACACCCCGAGGCAAAATTAAGCGGAGAGACAGGGACTCGAACCCTGGCGACGGTTACCCGTCGACAGATTAGCAATCTGCTCCATTACCGCTCTGGCACCTCTCCTGGCTCAAGGAATTGCTTCCCGTTTTGCGGTTGCAAATCTAAGACAAGATTCCATTTCTCACAACTATTTTTGTGCTTTTTTTTATCTTTTTTTTATTTTTTAATTAAAACACTTCACAATCAAACGAATAGAATTAACAAAAAATTCATCTTAAATTTAAAATACCTTCTAATTAATCCAAAATTTGAATTTGTTCAAATAAACAGTAAATTTGCTTTAATACAAATAATACAGAAAATGAACAAAAGAGTTGTTATCGTTTCTGCCGTTAGAACACCTATCGGAAGTTTCATGGGAGGTTTATCTACCGTACCCGCACCAAAATTAGGCGCTGCCGCTATAAAAGGAGCTCTTCAGAAAATCAGTCTTGACCCAAACTTAGTCGATGAAGTTTTCATGGGAAATGTAATTCAGGCAGGCGTTGGACAAGCACCGGCACGTCAGGCTGCATTATTTGCAGGACTATCTACAGAAGTTGCCGCCACGACCGTAAACAAAGTTTGTGCCTCAGGAATGAAGTCTGTTATGCTCGCTGCACAGGCCATCGCTTGTGGAGATGCCGAAATTGTAGTAGCGGGCGGAATGGAAAATATGAGTTTGATTCCGCACTACGTACAAATGCGTACCGGAAACAAATTTGGCCCTGCTACCCTGCTGGACGGAATGCAGAAAGATGGCTTAACAGATGCTTACGATAACAACGCAATGGGAGTTTGTGCTGATGCTTGTGCAACAGAATACAACATTAGCCGTGAAGAACAAGATGCTTTCGCAATTCAGTCATACGAAAGAAGTGCAAAAGCCTGGGACTCGGGAAAATTTGACAATGAAGTGGTTCCCGTTGAAGTCCCTCAAAGACGTGGTGAACCTATTATTTTTTCGAAAGACGAAGAATATACTAATGTAAAGTTAGATAAAATTCCTTCTCTAAGTCCAGTTTTTACAAAAGACGGAACTGTAACTGCTGCAAATGCGTCCACAATCAACGACGGAGCTGCTGCTTTAGTTTTGATGTCTGAAGAAAAAGCAAATACTTTAGGAATTAAACCACTTGCTTATATAAAAGGCTATGCCGATGCCGCACAAGAACCAAAATGGTTTACTACAAGTCCGGCAAAAGCACTTCCGAAAGCTTTGAAAAAAGCCGGAATTTCAATCTCAGATGTAGACTATTTCGAATTCAACGAAGCATTTTCTGTGGTTGGTTTAGCCAATTCAAAAATATTAAACTTAGATAACGATAAAGTAAACATAAACGGCGGAGCGGTTTCTTTAGGACACCCTCTTGGAGCTTCAGGAGCACGTATTATCGTTACTTTATTAAATGTTTTGGAACAAAACAATGCAAAAACCGGAGCAGCAGCAATTTGCAACGGCGGTGGAGGAGCATCTGCAATTGTTATCGAAAGAGCATAAATAAATATTCTAATCAGGAGCTATAACTTTTATAACTCCTGATTTTCAACTTATAATTTCCCTTACATGTTCGGAATTTGCAATTTAGCCATAGTACCTGTTCGAGCTGAAGCCAGCGACAGAAGCGAAATCGTCACACAGCTTTTGTTTGGCGAGCATATCGAAATCTTAGAACGCCAAAATCAGTGGGCACGAATCAGGATTCAGTTTGACAACTATGAAGGCTGGGTAGATTCTAAACAATATCAGGAAATTACTAAAGAGCAGTTTAATCAGTTAAGCAAAGAAGCCATTATCTTAAATGCTGACTTAATTGATTACATTACAGCCCCAAACAACTTACTGCTTCCAATTCCGCTTGGAGCTTCTTTGTCCTTTCTGAACAATAGTGAAATCAATATTTCAAATTTTGATTTTGAAGGAACCAAAACCAGTGGCATAAAACCTAAAAGTGCTTTAATAAAAACTGCTTTTATGTATTTGAATGCTCCTTATTTATGGGGCGGAAAAACACCTTTTGGCATTGACTGTTCCGGTTTTACTCAAATGGTTTACAAATTAAACGGATATAAAATTCATCGTGACGCTTCGCAACAGGCCAATGATGGTGAACCTTTAAGTTTTATTGAAGAAAGTGAGCCCGGCGATTTAGCCTTTTTTGATAATGACGAAGGAAGAATTATTCATGTCGGAATCATAATGGAAAACAATTACATCATCCACGCTAGCGGAAAAGTCCGTATTGACCGTTTAGATCACTTAGGAATTTACAATCCGGAATTAAACAAACATACACACAATCTTAGAGTAATTAAGAAGATTATTTAACTGCATACTTTCATTTTATTGGTAAATATTTTTTTCTCTCGCAGATTTAGCAGATATAAACAGATTTTAAAAAACAAATCCGTACAATCTGCTAAAGGAAAATTAACACCCAAAGAAGAAAAATCATTTTCAATCGACTAATCTGTGGCTAAAAAATTAGTATAAATCTGTGCAATCCGTGTTTAAGCACTCAATCGAATCGTCTTTCTAAACTCAGAAGGACTATACCCTTTTTGCTTTCTAAAGAATTTATTAAAATGGCTTTCATCCGTGAAACCAAATTCATAAGCGATTTCATTAATACGCTTATCGCTGAACTGCAAACGATGTTCAATTAATTTGGTTTTGTAATTACTGATGTATTGCTGCATCGTTTCGCTGGCATGTTTCTTAAAATAACGTCCTAAATACGTATTCGAAATCCCAAAATAATCACTAATCGATTCTGCTTTTATTTTCTCCGGATAGTAAATATTGTTCTGAATATATTGCAGAATATCCATCGCTTTTGCCTCCGTGTTTATCGTCACTTGTTCTGGCAAATGTTTCGCAATATTTCTTGCCACAATAATAATCAGCGTATTGACCAATTGCTGAATCAATTCCTGATTGTAAATATCCTTATCCTTCTTTTCCCGGCAAATCGCTTCAATCATCACTTTCACCAGACATTTATCAGGATCATTTTTCAAAATACAGCCCGGCTGATGATTCGCATTTTGCAAAATATATTCCAGTCGCTGAATATTTTCATTCTGCAGACTTGAATTCTTCAAATAAATATCATTGAATCTCAAAAAGAAAAATTTGGTTTCGGTTTCAATCGTAAAATTGTGACAATCCTCTGGCGTCAGTAAAAATAAATGCCCCGGATCATAAGTGAATATATTTTTATTGATACATTGCGAACCTGTGCCTTCCAAAATATAAACCAGTTCAAAAAAATTATGACGGTCTCCCACATCCGGATATTCACTCAGCGTTTCAAAAGAAACCGTAAAAGGCTCATATAAATTTTGCTTTTTCATAACTTTATTCATTTGAAATGGCAAATATACCTAAAAAAGACAAAAATATACCAAACATCAATCCTAAAAACAGTATAATTTTGCTTTATAAATTTAAAACAAAAAAATCACAATCATGGAATATAGAAAATTAGGCAACTCAGAACTTCAATTATCAACGATTACTTACGGTGCTTTTGCTATTGGCGGAACCATGTGGGCAGGAACAGATAAAAAAGATGCAATCGACTCGATCCACGCTTCAATCGACCACGGTGTTACAACGATTGACACCGCTCCTTTCTACGGATTTGGTTTAAGCGAAAAAATGATTGGCGAAGCTATCAAAAGTCACGATCGTTCAAAAGTTCAGTTATTGACTAAATTCGGTTTGGTTTGGGACGGAAGCAACAACGGAAAAGGTGATTACTTTTTCGACGCTGATGACAACGGTAAAAAAGTGCCGATTTACAAATATTCATCCAAAGAAAATGTAATCAAAGAAATCGAAGAAAGCCTAAAACGCCTGCAAACCGATTATATTGATTTACTTCAAATTCACTGGCCAGACGTTACAACGCCAATTTCTGAAACCATGGAAGCTGTTGAAACGCTCATTCAACAAGGAAAAATCAGAGCATTCGGAGTAAGCAATTACAATGTTGCACAAATTCAGGAAGCACAAAAAACAGTTCAGGTAGTTTCTGATCAGGTTGCTTACAGTATGCTAAACCGTAAAATTGAAGAAGAACTAATCCCTTTCACAGCTTCAGAAAACATCGGAATCATCGCTTACAGTCCAATGGAAAGAGGTTTATTAACCGGAAAATATTTCTTAGACAGTAAATTAAAAGAAAACGATCACCGCAACGGCTACTTCGGAAAATTTGATCAGCAAAAAGTAAAAACCTTAATCGAAGAATTGAGTTCTTTAGCACATTCAAAACACGTCTCAATTTCACAATTAGTTCTTCGCTGGACAACTTTACAAAAAGGAATTGCAATAGTTTTAGCCGGAGCCAGAAACGCAGAACAAGCGATCTCAAATGCCAAAACAATGGATTTCGATTTATCAGCTTCAGAATTGGAATTTATCAATCAGGCGATTTCTAAAATAAAATAACTCTCTCTTTAAACACATAGAAACATATAGTTTTGCTTTATCTATAAAGGCGTTTCACTCACATAAACACACATAGTCTGCGTAATCTTGTCATTCCGACTGAAAGGAGGAATCACACTAGAAATTCCACAATGCATATCCCAATCTTTGTAGATTCCCGAGTGTGATTTCTCGTTCCTCGAAATGACAAACATTAAGAACTATGTGTTAGAAACAAGTTTCTTTCAATTCACTTTCCCAAAAAGAAAAACCTATGTTTCTATGTGTTAAAACAAATTCACAACAATTAAAATAATTTGGGTGTGTCCCAAGGGCCGGGCTATCCGTTCCAATCTTTTATGCCGAACCCCGGCACAAAAGGATTTCCACTACTATCCCTCACACATCCGTTTTCATAAGAACAATTAAAATGAAAAAGATATTTATAATTAATGGTGGGCAAAAATTTGCTCATTCAGGTGGTCAATTCAATCAAACCGTTCAGGACTGGACAATTGAGTTTCTTTCAAAAAACAGTACATACGAAATAAAAACAACCCATATCGAAAACGAAATTGACCTTCAGGAAGAAGTAGAAAAATTCGTTTGGGCAGATTTAGTTATTTATCATACACCGGTTTGGTGGTTTCAAATTCCGAACCTTTTCAAAAAATACATTGATGATGTTTTTACTCAGGGACACAACAACGGAATTTACAAAAGCGACGGTAGAAGCCGTGTAAATCCTGATATCAATTACGGAACCGGCGGGCTTTTACACGGCCGTAAATATATGCTTACCACCAGCTGGAATGCACCTGCAACGGCTTTTACACTTCCGGGGGAATTCTTCGACGAAACTTCTGTTGACGATGGCGTTATGTTTGGTTTTCACAAAATGAACAAATTTACAGGAATGGAACGCATAAACGGGTTCCATTTTCATGATGTCGAAAAAGGCGCAACACCTGAAAATATTGTTATCTTTAAAGAAAATTATACCAATCATTTAAAAGAAATTTTTAAAACTTTATAATCATGATTTCAATTACTGCCATTTTCAAAGGTAAACCGGAACATAACGACCAAATTAAAAACATGCTGCAGCATCTCATTACCGAAACCAGAAAAGAAGAAGCTTGTGTTCGCTTCGATTTACACACAGCCGAAAATGTATTTATCATTTGGGAAGAATGGAAAGACCAGCCGGGACTTGACATACACAATTCACAACCCTATTTGGCCGATTTTATTTCTCAAATCAGGGATCTCGTTTCAGATCCGATTCAGGTTTATAAAACGACCCAGGTTTTGTAAAAGAATAAATAATACCCGAAAAATCTACTTGATAACATGAGTAATTATCATCTTGCCGAAATCAATATTGCCAAAATGAAAGGAGTCGACATCAACGACCCAATAATGAAAGAATTTGTAGATAATTTATACGCTGTAAACACTTTAGCAGAAGAAAGCAAAGGTTTTATCTGGAGATTAAAAGACGATACCGACAGTTACAATGCCACAAGTCTGAATCCCTACAACGATGAACAGATTATCATCAACGTATCTGTTTGGGAAAGCTTTGAAACTCTGGAGCATTATATGTACAAAACTTTTCACAGCGAATTTTTAAGACGTCGTAAAGAATGGTTCTTAAAATTCGGAAAAGCCCACACTGCAATGTGGTGGATTCCAAAAGGACATATTCCAACTATGGAAGAAGCTGTTGAAAAATTAGATTATTTACAACAAAACGGAGCTTCAAATTTAGTTTTTGACTTCAAAAATAAGTATCCGGCACCAAATAAAAGTAAAACAAAAGCGAAATAAAAAATCTTTATTTCGCTTTAGTTTTTTTATAATTAATTCATCAACTGAATTAAGATCTCTTAGTAGCAGCATCAAATATTCGACAATAGTTTCCGCCACCAATTTTAGCAATTTCTTCTTCTTTAAAACCGGTATTTAACAAAGCTTCCACAACAGTATAATAAAACCCTTGTTTCTGACTCTCCCACGCTTGATTTGTACCACCTCCGCCTGGCTTTTTATTCCCTTCCGGCCTCGGACCTCTTTGATCTTTATGTTCACCTTCTCTTTTTGGCGGACCATCAGGACTACCCTGAGGTTTTTTATTACCTTCTCCACCCCAGCCTTTATCTGTTGGAGAACGATATGCAGGAGTTAATTTCGTATCAGTTCCTATACAAACGTGATCGATACCCACTACATCAACCATCGCTTTTATATTATCAGCAAATTCTGCCGGCGAATCAGCAAGATGCGTCCAGACTCCAATTACACCGCCATTATTAGCCACAATTTTTGCCTGTTCTTTGTTTATAAGCCTCGGCATCATCATTTTAGACATAAACTCATTTGTACCAAGTTTAGTATTAAGTCCTGTATGAGAAACTAAAACAGGTTTCTTTGCCACTTTTAAAGCTCCATTTACCGTATTATTATCACAATGTGATAAATCAACTAAAATCCCCAGTCTTTCACATTCTTTAATAACTTCAGCTCCAAAAGACGTTAGTCCGCCCCATTGTGGTGTTTTTGTAAAAATATCCCCTAACGGAACCGAAGCATCATTGTCATGAAGTAAGCCCAAATGCCTTAAACCTCTGTCATAAGCAACCTGTAAACGTTCAATTTTACCTTCAAGAAAATGACCACCTTCTACAGACTGAATAACTATTGGCTGTTTGAGTTTATGTGCCAATTTTAAATCATCATAATTGAAAGCACGTTTTATCGAATTAGACTTTAAAATTTCATCCATTGCCGTAAGTCCGTTTAAAAATCTTTCGTAGGCATCTCCGGGATTAACCAATTTTTGATAATCAACCGCAAAAGTCATACAAATAGCCGACAAACCAGATTTTTTTAATTCACCCGCCAAATCTACTTTTGGCCCCGGAAGTTCCGATTTTATTAACGGAACATCAATATGATTATGGGTATCAATACCAAATGTTTTGGCAACGATAGCCGCTATTCGAGGATCTGGATCAACTGCTGCCCAGGACAAAAGCGGACTTAACATTAAAACCGCTCCTGCTCCGCCTATAGTAGTCAGGAAATTTCTGCGATTCCATTGCTCATTATTGCTCATCTATATATTTTGAATTATTGTGAAACGAAAATAAAACTTGATACCACAAAGCAACACTTTTTTTACATTCAGTAAACAAATAATATACAGATAGCAAATGCAAGCCGATAGATACTCTAAATCAGACGATAAGTGTTCTAAATTAGTTCAGTCAAAAAACCAAACTAAGGAATTCAGACTTAAAAGCAATTTTATTTTATTCCTCCAAAAGCCCCAAAACACATATTTTTATGTAAAATTTCGACTTTTGAAAAACCCACTTTTTTCATCAAATCCAATTGATAATTCATAGATCTCGGCGAGTCTTCTTTCTCAATATAATCCAAAACTTTCTGACGGTACTCTGCCCCTCCTATTCCTTCCAAATAGTCACCATAACGCTGCCATGTATAATCATTCAACAAATCAGTGTCTTGTGTGATTAAATCAGAAATCATCAAACAACCGCCTGGTTTCAATAATGTAAACAATTTAGCAAAAGTCGTTTCCCAATCCTGATCGTCTCTCAAATGATGCAAAACTGCGCCTGCCAAAATAATATCAAAACTGTTTTCCTCTAAATCAACTTCCCTAATATCACCTTGTTTAATTTCGACTTTTCCGTTTGTTGCTTTCGAAACCCTCTCAAAAGCACGGTCCAACATGGGCAAACTCAAATCGACCAAAGTACAGTTTAAGTCCGGTACTTTAGTCAACATCATTAAAGTGTAATTTCCGGCTCCACAACCTACATCTAAAACAGTTGCTGCATTCGGAACAATGCGTTTTGAAGCTTCGGTTATTAATTCTAAGGAAATAGTAGCGTCGATAGTTGCAACCTGTCCGGTTTCTAAATTCGCAAATCGTTCGACATCATTATCAAATCGTTCTTTAATTTCTGCAATAGTTGATTTTTTCATGGTCTTTGTTTTTTGCAATCTCTCACAGATTGGGCAGATTGAGCGAATCTTTTTGCTATTATATGATCGGGAAATTATTATGATTAAATGATTTTATCTAAATTAATAATTTACTAAATCTGTTTAAATCTGCGAGAGGTTTATTTTTATATTTCAAAACTACCTCTTTCATAAATACTTTAAAAATACTATTTTTATCAATTAATAATACCTTAAAAGTATCATGGAATTACGTCACTTAAAATATTTTCTGGCTGTGGCCGAAGAACTGAATTTCACCAAAGCCTCAGAAAAACTCTTTATTTCACAGCCTCCATTGAGTCGGCAAATTGCTGAACTGGAAGAAGAACTTCAGGCAAAGCTTTTCATTCGAAACAACAAAAAAGTAGAACTTACGGAAGCCGGAAAATATTTTAAAGAAGAAGTAACGGCACTTTTTCAACATCTGGAACGCATTTCGGTGAAAACAAAAAAGATCGCAGAGAACGTTTCGGGCGAATTCAGGATCGCTTATATCAGTTCGATTTATTCTTCTGTTATTTCTGATTTAATAAAACATCTGAAAGCGCAATTTCCATACGTCAATTTCAAGCTTTTTGAAGTTTCCACCACCAAACAAATCGATGCTTTGGAACAGGGGAAAATCGAAATGGGAATTATCAGATCACCAATTCATTCGCCCAAAATTAAATCATATTTATGGTTTAAAGATGGATTTTCATTAGTTTACAATAAAAATACCGTTCAGATAAAATCAGAAAACGATATTTTAAATCTGAAAGATGAAACATTTGTGTTTTTCAACAAAGATTACGCACCGCATTATCACCAAGTCTTATTAGAACTTTGCGCATTTTATGGCTTCAAGCCGAAGATCATTCACGAAGCGAACAACATCAACTCAATAGTACAATTAGTCAAAAACGGATTGGGGATTTCGATTGTGCCTTCGAATATTGCAAAAAATAATCAAGACATAGAAATTGGTTTCATTGAATTGAAAAAAGTTAATCTATATACCAATGTTTCCTTAATCACTTCAAAAGACGATCATTCTGAAATCACGCAATCTGCTGTTGAGTTTTTATTGTCACAAAGCCGTTAGGATGGTAAGTTTTTATCATTTTGTGTTATTTCGACGAAGGAGACCCGAGCGAAGCGAACTGGCGAAGCAAATCACACTAGAAATTCCGCAAAGTAAATCACCAATCTTTGTCGAGTTTCTAGTGTGATTTCTCCCTCTGGTCGAAATGACATCTGCATGGAAATATCTCTATAATCTGCTCAAATCATTTTAAATCTGCGTGAAACAAAAAAGTTAAAGAAATTCGTGGCTATAACAAAAATTCGTTACAATTTAGTACAGTAATCCATACCATAAAAAGAGAACTTTTAAATACCTTAGCAAATTATAATTCTACTCCATAAAATCAATAAAAAATGGCTGAACAATCTTCAATTCAGTGTCCAAACTGCGGAACTCCTATCGATGTAAATGATGTTTTAAAACACCAGCTGGAAGATAGCATCCGTAAAGAATTTCAACAAAAAGCGAATATTCAAAACCGTGAATTAGAACTTAAAAACGAACAATTCGAAAAAGCCAAAGCCGAATTTGAAGCGAAAAAAAAGCAGGAAAACGAACTTTTTGCCGAACGTCTCGAGCGTGAAAAGAAAAATGCGGAAAAAGAAATTGGTGAAAAGCTGAAAATCAAGCTCGAAGAAGAAAACAAAGACCGTTTGTTATTGATGGAAAAGGAACTTTCTGAAAAGTCTGAAAAAATCAGGGAATTGAACAAAATGGAAGGTGAAATCGCCAAATTACAGCGTGAAAAACTGGAAATGAAGGAAGCGATTCAGGCCGAAGCCGAAAAACAGCTAAATGCACAATTAGCTTTAGAACGCGAAAAAATCAGAAAACAGGAAGACGATAAAAACGAGTTAAAATTTAAAGAACTTCAGAAACAGCTCGAAGAACAAAAAAAGCTTACCGAGGAAATGAAACGCAAGCAGGAACAAGGTTCCATGCAATTGCAGGGCGAAGTAATGGAACTGGCGATTGAAGAATGGCTTGCAAACAACTTTCCACTTGACAGCATTGAAGAGGTTAAAAAAGGAGCAAATGGTGCTGATTGTCTTCAGATTGTAAACACAAGAGAACATCAAAACTGCGGTTCGATTTATTACGAAAGCAAAAGAACTAAAGCGTTTCAGCCATCCTGGATTGAGAAATTCAAAAACGATATCAGAACCAAAAGAGCCAATATAGGTGTTTTAGTCACCGAAGTAATGCCGGCCGGAATGGAGCGAATGGGAATGCGAGATGGCATCTGGATTTGTACGTATGACGAGTTTAAAGGCTTGAGCGCTGTTCTGCGTCAGTCAATCATTCAGGTGAGCCAGGCTGTTCAGGCACAGGAAAACAAAGGCGATAAAATGTCGATGTTGTACGATTTCTTAACCAGCAACGAATTCCGTTTACAAATAGAAGGAATTGTAGAAGGCTTCACTCAAATGCAAAGTGATCTGGATGCTGAAAAAAGAGCCATGCAGCGAATCTGGAAACAACGCGAAAAGCAAATCGAAAAAGTAGTTCATAACACCTTAGGAATGTACGGATCTATTCGTGGAATCGCCGGAAATGCTGTACAAACGGTGAGAGCGTTAGAACTTGATTTTATTGAAGAAGAACCCGAAAATAACGAGCCTAAAGAATTGGAATAGTTTTTTGTTAAAGATTAAAAATTAATTCAGCTTTGCATTATACCTTTTTTGGCGACCCAGCCAGAAAAGGTATAATGTTTTATTAGACTGGTGTGCTCTTTTTTTTTAAACTCTCTGAAGTCTTATTTGTACCGCAATTCACCT
Source organism: Flavobacterium calami (assembly GCF_038290035.1). NCBI lineage: Bacteria > Pseudomonadati > Bacteroidota > Flavobacteriia > Flavobacteriales > Flavobacteriaceae > Flavobacterium > Flavobacterium calami. The sequence continues at coordinate 61,388 of NZ_JBBYHS010000009.1, read as the reverse complement.
GATTTTTCATGTAGAATTGTTAAGAAATTTTGGCTTTTATTTTCAGTAAAAAAATCAACCAATTCTTTTTCAATAAGTTATTGTTATTTTTTAACTAAAAACTTAACATTGGGAAACTTGTTTTATAATTATCTTTACTTAACTGTAAATTAACAATTTAGTTACATTTATAAAGATAATCCTCACTTAAATGCATTTATATTATGGAAAACAAGACCGAAGAAACAAATCCTGAGAAGATTGATTCTCCTAAAACAGAAGCTGTACAACCTGTTACAGAACCTGCAAAAGCTGAAAATACACCTGTCAAAAAAACACCTGTACGCAAAGCTACTCCTGCTAAAACTACAACAGCTAAACCTGCAGCAACAACTACTCCGGTTAAGCCAGCCGTAAAAACTACTACTGCAAAACCAACTATCAGGAGAGCTCCTGCAAAAAAAGTATTAGCTCCAGACACAAAAACAGAGGATAAAACTATAGGTGCTGAAACACCAGTTACTGAATTGAAAGAAGAGAATACTAACCAGGCGGTAAAAGTTGAAAAAACTGAAAAAGACAAAGCTGCTAAAAAAGCCAAAAAAGTGAAAGATAAAGAAAAGGAAAAAGCGAAAAAGAAATTAGCTAAGAAAAAAGAGAAAGCTAAAAAGGATAAAAAGAAGGAGAAAGCTAAAAAAGCAAAACTAAAAGCGAAGGCTAAGAAAAAAGAAAAAGCCAAAAAAGCGAAGGACAAAACTAAAGCTAAAAAAATAGCCAAAAAGAAAGCTAAGTCTCAAAAAAAGGCAAAAGCTAAAAAGAAAAAATAATTTCAGAAGGAAGGTTTGACTTGAATAAAGTTGAACCTTTTTTTTATTTTCACACTTTGTCATTTCGACCTTTTGGGAGAAATCACACTAGTATATCGACAAAGATTGGATACTCACTTCATGGAGTTTCTTGTGTGATTTCTCCTTTCAGTCGAAATGACAAAATTGTACAAAAAAATTATCCCCCAATCGCAATCATACTTCGATTATCAAAGTGCAGTTTCGGATCATCCATTTCAGAAATTGTAACCATACCTGATCTGACTTTTTTCTTGCTTTTAACAGAAGCCGAAATCAATTCCGTAATCGATTCACCATTTCTGAAAGCTGTCAGTAAATCAGTCTCAGAATTCGAGAATAGACAATTTTTAATTTTTCCGTTTGCCGTCAGGCGGATTCGATTGCAGCTATCACAAAACGGATTTGTAATTGAGCTTATGATTCCGAAATCGCCCTGAAAACCTTTGATTCTATAGGTTCTGGCCGTGAAGTTTTTCTCATCCTCCAGTTTTTGAATTTTATTCAAATTAAAACATTCTTCAACTTGTGATAAAATTTCTTTCTGTGATACCATTTTGCTTCTGTCCCACTCGTTTCCGGCAAAAGGCATAAATTCAATAAAGCGCACCGAAATGGGTAATGATTCCGTTAAATTGATAAAATCCACAATTTCGTTATCATTAAAACCTTTCATCAAAACCACATTCACTTTTACCTGAAAATCGTGATTCAGCAATAAATGCAGATTATCGATCACTTTCTCAAACTGATTTCGAAGTGTTATCGAATGAAACTTTAATGCAACCAGTGTATCTAAACTCAGGTTGATTTTTTTTATCCCGGCCTGTTTTAAAACTTCAATATGACGGTCAATTAAAATTCCGTTGGTCGTGATTGAAAGTGAAATTTCTAATGTCGATAATTTCAAAACTATCTCAGGAAAATCCTTTCTCAATAAAGGTTCTCCTCCCGTCAGTCTGATTTTATCCACACCATTTTCTACGAAAGTCTGGGCAATTGCAAAAATCTCTTCAGCTGTCATTAAACTGGCTTTGGGAGACAGCGCAATTCCGTCAGCAGGCATGCAATACGTACAACGCAAATTGCATTTCTCCAGCAACGAAATACGCAAATAGTTGTGTTTTCGCCCAAAATCATCCGTCAAAATGGTTTTAGAGGGTGTCATGATTTTTTCCTTTTAAAATATGAAAAACGTGCATCACATGTGGAAAAACAGCGTCCATCGATTCTCTTGCTCCGTTTGTTGATCCCGGCAAGGCCAAAACCAGGCTTTTTCCTAATGTTCCTGCAACGGTTCTCGATAACATCGCATAGGGCATTCGCTGCTGCCCGTAATCGCGAATGGCTTCTTCGATACCCGGAATTCGGCTTTCTAATATTGCCGAAAGTGCTTCAGGCGTGACATCTCTTGGTGACAATCCGGTTCCGCCTGTAAAAATAACCAGCTGATTGTCTTTGGCGAAAGCCTTTGTCTTTTCCTGAATAATTTCTAATTCATCCGGAATAATCTCATAATGAGTCGTTTCAACACCGTAAGATTCTAACTTTTCTACAATGATTTTCCCGGATCGGTCTTCTTTATCACCGGTAAAAATGGAGTCGGAACAAACAAAAACCGCTGCTTTTATTGAGTACGGAAATTTATTTTTGAAAGACGATTTTCCGCCTTCTTTATTAATTAATTTGATGGTTGAAATTTCGATTTCCTTATCGATTGGTTTCAACATATCGTACATCGTCAATGCTACAATTGAAGCTCCGTGCATCGCCTCTACCTCTACTCCGGTTTTATAAACGGTTTTTACTTTAAAGATAATCTGAATCTCTAAACCTTCAATGTTATATTCTACCGAAGTAAATTCAATTGGCAGCGGATGGCAATCCGGAATCGATAAATGTGTATTTTTTACCGCAAATAATCCGGCCGTTTTTGCCATTTCGAACACATTTCCTTTTGGCACCAGATTATTGACAACTGCATCAATTGTCTCCTGTTTGCTGACTTTGACAATTGCTGTAGCGGTTGCGACTCTTAATGTGCTTATTTTATGCGTAATATCTACCATTTTAGGTGTTTTGTTTCCATGTGAATGTATCGTTTTCAAACATTTCCTTGCCAAAAATCGGGACATCTGTTTTAATCCAGTTTACGATGGCTTCTGTGGCTTCGTAAACCTGTTTGCGTCTTGTTGCTGAAACAAAGACAAACAGACAGATTTCTCCTGCTTTTACCACTCCTAAACTGTGGTAAATGTGCATACAGGTCAAATCGAATTTGGCAAATGCTTTTTCACGAATTGTATGCAAGGCTTCGTTTGCCATATCGGTATAAGCCGAATAATCAATGGCCACAACCGTATTATCATGAATCACATCGGCGCGAACCTGACCCAGAAAAATATTGTGTGCCCCAATTGTATGTTTGGATTGATGTTTGGCAATCGACTCCGCAATAAATTCGGGAGAAATTGGTCCTTCTACAAATACATTTTTACTCATTTTCTTTATTTTTTATTGCCACTGATTTCACAGATAAAAAGGATTTTTTTTTCTATTGCTTTTGTCTGGCTGAGCGGAGTCGAAGCCTGAGTCCAATTGGGTCGCCCTTCGACTCCGCTCAGGGTGACAATCTAACTTATAATCCACTAACCCATATAATCTGCAGCTATATTTTCTCTTCTTTTAATAATTGTTGAATCACCAAAGCACCGCCTTCAATACTTTTCACATCTTTAAACTCTTTCTTCTGAAGCAATTCAACAGCCATTTTGCTTCGAATTCCGGATTGGCAGAAAACATAAATCGTTTGATTCGGATTCAGTTTTTCAATTTCATTTTCCAAATTCATTAACGGAATCTGAATGCTGTTTTTAAATGTTATTTTTGGAAGTTCATCTGCATTACGAACATCTAAAAACAAGACCTCTTCATTATCAATTTGATTCAAAACTGCTTCAGCTGAAATCTCTTCGACACGGTTTTCTTTTTGAGAATATTTTTCTTCAAAAGTATTTCTATCCATTACAAAAGAATCATTTTTTTCAAAATCATATTTCTGCTGTTCGTTATTCAGAACATTATAAACCAATATTTTTCCACTTAAAATTTCTCCTGTTTCCAGAATCATTTTTATGACTTCATTGGCCTGCATCATTCCAATAATTCCAACTGAAATTCCGATAACTCCCGCATCCGTACAATTCACAGACGAACTGTTTTCATCAGAATATAAACATCTGTAAGTTGGGCCATTTTGATAATTAAAAACCGAAACCTGCCCCTGAAACCTGAAAATTGATCCGTAAACCATTGGTTTATTCGTAATCAGACAGGCATCATTTATCAGGTATTTTATTTGAAGATTATCAGTTGCATCCACAACAATATCATATTTTTCGAATAAACTAATGGCATTTTTACCGGAAAGTTTTTCAGCAATGGCGTTTACTTTAACCTCGGGATTTAATGTTGCCATCATGGATTTGGCTTCTTCAACCTTGTATTTTCCGACAGATGAATTTTTATAAATTACCTGACGCTGTAAATTTGAAAGTTCCACAACATCATCATCCACAATTCCGATTTCACCAACTCCGGCAGCTGCCAGATAAGGCAATATCGCAGCACCCAGGCCTCCTGCACCAATAATTAAAACTTTGGATTTTAATAATTTGTACTGGCCTGTTTCTCCAATTTCAGAAAGGATTACTTGTCGGTTATAACGGGAAGATGCATTCATAAATTGTAAATTATCCTCCGGCAAAAGGAGGCAATAAAGCAACAATATCACTTGTTTTCAAAGCGTAATCTGTTGTTTTTGAAACTATTTTCTGATTGACGGCAACACTGAATGATAGCGTTTCGAATTTGTATTTTTCTTCTAAATCCTGCAATAAATCCTGCAGGGAAATATTCGAAGAAACCACATTTTCGAATGAGCATTGCGTTTTTTCGGCGATAGCTCCAAAATACTTAACTTCAATCATTATTATAGATTTAAATTCTGAAATATAAATTCGTCTTCAAAATGTTCCTGAAAATAAGAGGTCAGTTTTGAAGTATTTTTCACCACTTCACCAATTACAATAATCGCTGGTGATGAAATATTTTTTTCGGCAACTAATTTAGTAATTGAACTAATGTTACCCACTACTTTTTGTTCTGAATTTTTAGTTCCGTTTTGGATAATGGCAATCGGTAAATCGTCAGTTCTGTTTTCCTTATAAATCGAAATGATTTCATCTAACTTGTGCATTCCCATCAAAATAACCACTGTTGCAGCTGATTTTGAAGCCAAATGTACATCTTTGGACAATTCATGACTTGAAGTGGTACCTGTAATTACCCAGAAACTCTCTGCTACTTTTCGTTGCGTCAAACTGATTCCTACTGAAGCAGGAACGCCTAAAGCTGATGAAATTCCCGGAACCACAGCGGTTTCCAGACCAAATTTTTCTGAATATTCGATTTCTTCGCTTCCGCGCCCGAAAATAAACGGATCTCCACCTTTCAAACGAACCACATGTCCGTAACGATTAGCCATCGAAACAATCAACTCGTTAATTTGATCCTGTGTGTAAGCATGACAACCCAAACGTTTCCCCACAAAAACAATCTCTGCCTTAGTCGCATATTGCAGTAATTCTTCATTAACCAAAGCATCATACAAAACTACATCGGCATTTTCTAACGCTTTAATTGCTTTCAGCGTAATCAATTCAACATCTCCCGGGCCTGCGCCTACTACTGTTAACTTTGGTGTTCTTGAGTTTTGCATAATCTATTAACTTAAATTGATATTCAGGTCGTTTAATTCGTCAACCGAATTAATGTTCGTTAAAGGAAAGTTTTCGCTTTCTTCTATTTTTATAATCTGATGAGGCACTTTCGATAGAAAATCCATCATTTTCAGTTCATTTTTATCAATCGCTTCTTTTACAACCGGCACTATTTTTTTAGAATAAATTCCGATTAAAGGATGAATCCTGCTTTCTGTCGCAAAAACAGTAATTTGAGCTTCCTGATTGTGTTTTGAAACTAATTCCGTTAGCAATTCCGAAGAAATTAACGGAATATCACAACTTAGAATCAGGTTAAATTCGGTTTCAGAATTTTCCAATGCTGTATAAATTCCCCCCAAAGGGCCTTTATCTTTCACTATATCAGCAGACTTCTTGTATGGTAAATAATCGTATTCCTTAGTATTCGTTATGAACTCAATGTTTTCTGTAACAGGCAAGACAGCGTGAATTATGTGTTCAATAAATGGTTTTCCCTGAAACAGAACCAATCCTTTCTCAGACTTCATTCGGGAACTTTTCCCTCCACAAAGAATAAATGCTGTTAGTTTTTCCATGATTAATTAATTTGTTTAAGGTTTAAAGTTTCAAATTATAAATCCCAAGTTTTTAAATTCCAAATTCCAATCTAGGCTTGTATTAATCTTTAAATCTTTAAATCAATTTTGCTAAGGAAATATGAGCTTTATACTTGCCATCAAAATCACAGTTCCTAATACTATTTTTAATGTTTTGTTCGAAAAATAACCGCTTCCGTAAAATCCGCCTAACATTCCGCCTATCACTGCAATCGGAACCAAATAAAAACTTTCTGTCGGAATTATTTTTCCTCCCAAAAGAAATCCTAACATTCCGGCAAATGAATTGACAAATATGAACAGACTTGAAATAGCCGCCGATTCTTTTACCGAAGCCCATCCCAGAAACAATAAAATCGGACTTAAAATAATACCGCCGCCAATTCCTAGCATCCCTGAAAGCAATCCAATTACGAATCCGATTGCCAATGCAAAAGGTAATTTGATCTGAACAGCTTCTTTTTCCTTAAAATTAAATATTCCGAACAGTCTCAGAGCTGCAAACACCAGTACAATTCCTAAAATAACTTTATAAATTGTATTATCCAGTGTAATAAATCCGCCAATAAAAGCAGCAGGAATAGATCCTATCGCAAACGGATAAAAAAGCTTTGGTTTGAAATAATTCATTCTGTAATAAAACAAAAACGAAATACTCGAAACAAACAAATTCAACAACAACGCCGAAGGTTTCATTATCGCTACCGGAAAAGCAAAAAAAGTCATTAAGGCCAAATACCCTGATGCCCCGCCATGTCCTACACTTGAGTACAAAAACGCAATCACAATCAATGCGAAGCTGAATAAAATTATATTTTCGGAAGTAAGTAACTGCATATTTTTTGTTTCAGGTTTTCTTTGTTTTAGGTTTCTGTGTGTTTTTATTTACATACTGCTTTTCAGTGTTTTACATCAAAATCTATTTTCTATACTCTTTTTTCTATTTTCTAAAAACATTAATCAATCGGCAATAATGTTACCAATTGTTCTTTTTTAAGGTTTTCAACATCATTTGGTACAATGAGCAAACAATTTGCTGTTGCAAAAGTATTGAGCATTGCCGAACTCTGGCCGTCTAAAACCGTTACATGGGTTTCATCATATAACGCTTTTAAGAACAATGTTTTTCCGGAAGTATTTTTAATATCCGTATTTAATTTTCGGATTACTTTCGGTAAATGAATATCTGAAAATCCCATTCGGTTTCGGATTGCCGGATACACATACACATAAAAATTAGTCAGTGACGAAGCCGGATTTCCGGGTAAAGCAAAAACCAATGTTTCATTTTTAGAACCAAAAAACATTGGTTTTCCCGGTTTCTGATTGATTTTGTAAAAAAGCTCTTCTACTCCGTTTTTCAGTAATGCTTCTTTTACAAAATCATAATCCCCAACCGAAATTCCGCCCGAGACTAAAACCACATCATATTTTGTGAGAATGCCTTTTAAGGCTTTCTTCGTTGCTTTAAGATTGTCTTTTACCTTAAAAACCTTGGTTTTATTTACACCAATCGTTTGAAGCGCAGCCTCAAGCATCACTGAGTTACTTTCGTAAATTTTACCTTTTGGCAATTTTTTACCCGGTTTTACCAATTCGTTTCCGGTTACCAAAATGGCTACTTTTGGCTTTTTGCAAACTGTAATTTCTGTAATTCCCAAACAGGCCAGAAAACCAATTGCAGCGGGCGTGATTAGCGTATTCGGTTCAAAAACCACTTCTCCTTTATTGATCTGCTCCCCTTTTGCGCGAACATTTGCAAACTGCTCAGGCATTTGGGCTATTAAGATCGAATTTTCATTCGCCATCACATGCTCCTGCATCACCACTGTATCAGCATCATCAGGAACAAATGCGCCGGTAAAAATCCTTACTGCTTCATTTCCTTTCAGTTTTATATTAGAATAATCTCCCGCTTGTGAACTGCTTACCACATCGTATTGATGTTTTATACTGTGAATGAAAGCATAACCGTCCATTGCTGACTGACGAAACGGCGGCATTGCAATTGGCGAATAAACCGTTTCTGCCAAAACATATCCCAGTGCTTTTCTGACCGCAATTTTTTGTAATGGCATTTTTGAACTGTTTTCAGCTACTATTGCTAAAGCTTCATTTACTTGTATCATTTTCACAAATATAAAACTAAGTATAAATACTTAATACAAATATAAGTATTTTTTACTAGTATGGTTACAATTTTTTAATTTATTTTTCTCTTTATAAAATTACTCTAATTATTTTAAACTCACGGTTTAAATCACATCCTCTTTTTCTCTATAAAATTTGATTTTAAAACTAAAAGCGATGTTTGGTATCATTTTTAAGTTCGTATTTCACCATGATGCAGTGTTAAAAAAGTACAAACTAATGTATAAAGTATTATGTTTCGCCAGATTCCCTAAAAATATTTTTAACATCTATTTTAAAACAAAACAAAATCAAAACACTGTAAATCAATACATTAAAAACAAAAAACCTCATCTTCTTTTAATTTAAAAAATTATTTTGAAAAAAAATTCAACAAATTTTTGGTTATTATTATATTAAAATTAACTTTGTCTATAGGATTAGTAGAGTTTGAATTTGTATTTAAAACCATAAAAACTATATTTTGAAAACAACGGAAAATATATCGTATTTTATTTCTTCTAAAAAAAATACTTATAACGCGTCTTGCTGTTGTATGTGCTCCTGTTGCTAACTCTGAAAGCAAAAAAATGTTTATGTTCAATTATCCACACCATATTGAAATAAACAATCCTAATAAAAACATAAACCTTATTCATTGCAAAATCTTCTTGTTACGATTCATTTGTATCAAAAAGAGTACTATTTCTATAAACAAAAAAATGTCCAATTAACAACTAAAATTACCAAAATGAAAAAGATGCACAACAGTTGCTGTAAATAAAAAAAGCCATTTCTGCGGCAACAGAAATGGCAAGGCTAAAGAATATTTATCGCTAAATAAAGGAAACACGAGAGAGTTGAAAAAAATCAACTTTCAGGACTCCTTGTTAATTACTTAAACCAATACAAAGAAATGAAAAAAAATATAAATCTCATTTTATGGGGAGCAATTTTATTGATTTCCCTGCAAATTCAGGCACAAAACACACAATTTATAATAAATTCGACTCTAAACGGAACTGTTGTTGACAAAATTACACAACAGCCGTTACCGGGAGTTAACGTTCAGATTAAAGGAACAACTCACGGCGTAACCACTGATATTGACGGTAAATTCTTTTTTGAAACGGGACAAAAATTCCCATATACCTTAATTGTTAGTATCATAGGCTACAAAAGATTACAAGTTGTAGCAGATGGAAGTCCTATCACAATTGAACTCGAAGAAGATGTACAGCAACTTAAGGAATTAGTAGTTGTAGGATACGGAACCCAAAGCAAGAAAAATATAACAGGATCTGTTTCTTCGATACCAAAAGCCAATTTAAATCAGGTAACCTCATCAGCTGATAACTTATTAAGAGGTGCCGTTGCCGGAGTAGTGGTGACTCAGAGTTCAGGCCAGCCGGGAGCTTCTTCGAGTATCCGAATTCGTGGCGGAAACTCCATTACCGGAGGTAACGAACCTTTATATGTTATCGATGGAATTCTGGTTTATAATGACAACAATAACGGTTCTGCAGGTGTAGCGCTTTCAGGAGCCGGTGTAAATGTGTTGTCAACTTTAAACCCGTCTGATATTGAATCTATTGAGGTTCTTAAAGATGCCTCTGCTACTGCAATTTATGGATCCCGAGGTGCAAACGGTGTTATCTTGGTTACTACTAAAAAAGGTAAAAAGGGACAGGATAATGTTACATATCAGGGCTATTTTGGATTTCAGAATATTACAAAAAAAATAGATTTGTTAAACGCCAGCGAATGGGCTACTTTACGAAATGATATTCAGATTGGTCTTGGTCAGACGCCTTCTTTTACACCTCAGCAAATTGAAGATTTTAAAACAACCGGCAATTATGACTGGCAGGATGCGGCTTTTAGAAAAGGAGCACCGATTCAAAATCATCAACTGAGTTTTTCGGGTGGGAATGAGACTTCAAGATATTCGGTTTCAACCAACTATTTCAAACAGGACGGAATCGTCATTGGGTCTGATTTCAGAAGACTTTCATTGCGTATTAACTACGAAAAAGACGTAACCGATTTGTTCCGGTTTGGTGTAACTGCAACCCTAACCAATTCTGATTTTAATGGTATGAGTGCGAATAGTTCCAGCGCAGCACTAACAGCTCCAAATACACTTGCCGGGGTACTTTTGACAGCGCCTGTTGTACCTATAAAAAATGCTGATGGGTCATTTAACGTAACTAATAATCCTTATGTAGCGTCAATCAACGGTTATGTTTCAAATCCAATTAACGATTTAGAAAATATTACCAATGAAACCAAAATCAACAGAACACTTAGCTCTTTGTGGGGAGAATACAAACTGGCAAAAAACCTGGCACTCAAATCAACTGTAAATGCTGATATCATTAGTACCAAACAAAATTACTACGCACCATCAAACACTACAAACGGTATTGAAACCAAAGGATATGCCTCTGTTGGAAATAAATTAGTAAGCTCTGTTTTAAATGAAAACACTTTAAACTACAACACATCTTTCGGAGAAGATAAACACCAGCTTTCAGCTTTGGCAGGATATACTATTCAATATTCTAAAGGAGAAGTAGCAACTTCAGGAGCCACAAATTTTGTAAATGATCTGAACGGATACAATGCGTTGCAGGACGGAACACCAATAAAACCAACAAGCGATGCTTTTGAAAGCGTTTTACAATCATGGTTAGGGAGAGTTAATTATTCGTACCTAAACCGCTATAATTTCTCTGTTTCTGCACGTGCTGACGGATCGTCAAGATTTGGTTCTGATTCCAAATGGGGATTCTTCCCTTCTGCAGGTTTTTCATGGAATGTTACCGAAGAAAATTTTGCTAAAAACATCAGGAATGTGGACAATATCAAATTAAGGCTGAGTGCCGGAACAACCGGAAACCAGGAAATTGGGGATTATCTTGCGTTAGCTTCTTTAGGTTCTGTAAATTATTCTTTTGGAGGAACTATTTATACCGGTTTTGCCCCTACCCGATTATCAAACCCGGATTTGAAATGGGAAAAAACAACACAATACAACACAGGTCTTGACTTTGATTTCTTTAATAAAAAAATCAGCCTGGTTTTAGACGCTTACTACAAAAAAACAACAGACTTATTAGTAAATGTACCGATTCCGCTAAATTCTGGTTATACTTCTGTTTTACAAAACATTGGTGCAGTTGAAAACAAAGGATTCGAGGTTGGCATTATTACAGAAAACATCAAAACAGACAGTTTTTTATGGAATACCAATTTCAATTACTCGATCAACAAAAATAAAGTGGTTGAAATCGGTAATGGCGTACAGCAGTTTTTTCCGGTTGCACCAAGCAGCGTTTTAAGTTTACAACAGCCGGTTATCGTAAAAGTAGGACAGCCTTTGGGAACATTCTGGGGTTACAGAACAGATGGTGTTTTCCAGAATCAGGATGAAATTAATACGCAACCTACCTTAAACAGTATTGCCAATACAAAGCCAGGAGACAGAAGATACAAAGACATCAGCGGCCCAAATGGTGTCCCTGACGGAAAAATTACAGCGGCTTACGATAAAGTAAACTTAGGAAGCGCACAGCCAAAATTTGTTGCCAGTTTAAACAATACATTAGTTTATAGAGATTTCGATTTAAACTTCTTTTTCCAAGGTGCTTTTGGAGGTAAAATCTACAACGCAATCAACCAGCAATTAGAGATTCCGACTTTAGGGAACAATGCTGCAGGAGCTTTAAGAGATCACTGGACTACAACAAAACCAAGTGAGGAAATTCCGAGAGCAGCTAACTCTCCAGCAACTGTGGTATCTGACCGTTATATCGAAGATGGTTCTTATATCCGTTTGAAAACCGTTACACTGGGATATACTTTGCCAAAAAATATTGCTTCCAAAATCAAGACCAAAGCCATCAAATTTTATGTATCTGCACAAAATCTAGTGACCTGGACCAAGTACAGCGGTTTTGACCCTGAGATCAGTTCATACGGACAGAGCAATTTGTTGCCTGGAATAGATTACGGAGCTTATCCAACTTCAAGAACATTTATAAGTGGTGTTAACGTCACTTTTTAATTAAAAAATAGTATTTAAGATGAAAAAAATATTCCTACTCCTTATAAGTGCAAGCCTGCTGGCATCGTGCACAGATTTAGATGTTGCCCCAACATCGTTTGTTACCAAAGAAAATTTTTATAATACGGATGATGATGCTATTGCGAGTGTTACCGCTGTTTATGCTTCTTTAAGTTATGACGGAACAGAGCAAAGTCTTTTTGGAAGAAACCTTTACTTCCTAACCGACATGGGAACTGATTATGCAGCAGCAGGAGCATCAGCGATTAACCAAAACGTACGTGCCATTAGCGCTTTGTCTTATGATGCTAATACAGACAGAATTCAGGTGGCGTGGCGCCAGATTTACAGCGGGATCAACAGAGCCAATGTTGCCATAGACAATATTCCGAAAGTACAGGGAACAGAAGCTTTAAAAACCAGATTAATAAACGAAGCGAAGTTTATCAGAGCACTACTTTATTTTCATGCTGTTCGTTTATGGGGAGGTGTTCCATTAGTTTTACATGAACCTACATCATTGGCTATCGAAGATTTAAAAGAGAGCAGAGCAACTGTAGATGAAGTGTATACTCAGATTATTAAAGATTTGACAGATGCCGAAGCTTTGCCATCAACCTATACAGCAAATAACGCAGGCCGGGCGACATCGGGCGCTGCAAAAGCTATTTTGGCGAAAGTATATCTAACCAGAAAAGACTGGCCGAATGCTATTTTGAAAGCCAAAGAAGTGATTAACGGAGGTTATGGATATGGTCTTTTTTCGAACTTTTCGGATATTTTTAATAAAACTACTAAAAACGGAAAAGAGCATATTTTCTCTGTTCAGTTCGAGCCAAATCAGGCCGGAAACGGAAGCAGCGGGAGTACTTTTATGAGAACTTCTTTTGCAGGCTTTGCTCCAGTTGAACCGGCAGATATCATCTCAGATGTAAGTTTGTTTTATGACATTTACACACCTGGTGACACACGTCGGGATGCTACTTATGCCAAACAATTACTGAATCCGTCGACTGGTACATTATACACTTTTCCGAAACCTATTTTCAGAAAATATCTGGACGTAACCATTTTATCGAATGGAGCAAATGTGTCTATCAACTTCCCGATCATTCGTTATGCAGATATCCTTGTAACATTAGCGGAAGCGATAAATGAACAGGAAAACACCCCGACAGCAGAAGCTTACGAAGCCATCAATAAAGTGAGAAGAAGGGCTTTTGGAAAACCAATTGACACTCCGGATGCAACAGTTGACTTAGCCGGATTGACAAAAGAACAATTTAAAGAAGCGATTTTTACAGAACGCACCAAAGAGTTTGTTCAGGAAGGACAGCGCTGGTTTGACTTGGTTCGCTGGGGAAGATTGGTTTCTGAAGTAAAAAAGGTACCCGGAAAATCATCTGTTTCAGAAAGAAATAATTTATACCCGATTCCACAAAGTGAAAGAGACCAGAATCCGGATGGTCTTCCACAAAATGAAGGATATTAATAACCAACCATAAAAAAATTATAATCATGAAAAATTTTAAAAACAACATCACAGTCAAAAGCCCGCAAAAAGGGCTTTTGATTACTGCATTGCTTCTTGCTCAACTGGGTTTTGCCCAAAATCAGCCAAATGCAGATTTTAAGGGAACTGTCGGTAAAACATTAGCCGAATCAAAAGAATACTGGCCAGATCCGGTAAAAGCTCCGGCCGGTGCTCCTAACGTGGTATGGATTCTACTGGATGATGTTGGATTTGGCGCTACGACTGCTTTTGGCGGACTAATCGAAACGCCTACTTTTGATGCTTTGGCAAATAACGGATTACGTTATACCAATTTTCACACCACAGCCATCTGCGCCCCTACCCGTGCGGCTTTATTGACCGGAAGAAACTCCGGAAGAGTTCATGTGAGCGGTTTCTCTCATACTATTTTATCGGCAGGTTTTCCTGGCTGGGACGGAAGAATTCCATCTGATAAAGGAACAATTGCAGAGATTTTAAGAGAGAATGGCTACAATACTTTTGCAGTGGGTAAATATGGTGTTACTCCGGATGAAGACGCTACTGATGCAGGACCATTTGACAGATGGCCAACCGGAAAAGGTTTCGATCATTTCTACGGATTCTTAGGATCACAAACGGATCAGTACAACCCTGATTTGGTAGAAGACCAGACTCACATCAAAGGTGACGGACGCCATTTGAACGAATTGATTACAGATAAAGCCATCAGTTATATTCAAAAACAGCAAAAAGCTGCGCCGGGAAAACCGTTCTTTTTATATTATGCTCCGGGAGCTGCTCATGCACCGCATCAGGTTGCTAAAGAATGGAGTGATAAATACAAAGGAAAGTTTGATGAAGGCTGGGATGTTTATCGTGAAAAAGTACTGGCCAACCAAAAGAAACTGGGTGTAATTCCTGCCAACGCTGTATTGCCGGAACGTAATCCACTGATTGGAGAATGGAAAAAACTGACTCCGGACCAAAAGAAGGTTTATGCCCGATTTATGGAAGTTTACGCAGGATTCCTTTCGTATACAGATGCTGAAATAGGAAGAGTCGTTAATTATCTGAAAGAAACAAACCAGTTAGATAACACTGTAATTTTTGTGGCTATTGGAGATAATGGCGCCAGTAAAGAAGGTACCACACAAGGTACCATCAACCAAAGTATTTTTGCTCAGGGATCTTCTGACGAAAAAAATCTTCAGGATAATTTAGCCAATATTGGAGAAATAGGAACACCTCAGGGACTTAACACTAATTACCCTTTAGGATGGGCTCAGGCTACCAATGCTCCTTTTAAAAACTGGAAACAGGACGCACAATCTGAAGGAGGAACCCGTAATCCTTTGATTGTTTTTTACCCAAAAGGAATTAAAGATAAAGGCGGAATCAGAAATCAGTACAGTCATGTAAACGATATTCTTCCTACAACCCTTGATATTGCAGGGATAAAAGCTCCGGAATATATCAAAGGAATCAAACAGGACATCATTCAGGGATCTTCTTTGTACAGCTCTTTAAATAATGCCAAAGCAGAATCTCTTCACAAAGTACAATACTACTACATTTTTGGAAACAGAGCGATTTACAAAGATGGCTGGAAAGCTGCTGCAGCTCATCCGGATCCGTTTACTTTGTTGAAAGCCGCTGGCAAAAACGGAACACCACAAGCAAGCAATTTTGATAATGATGTTTGGGAACTGTATAACTTAAACGAAGATTTTAACGAACGTAATAATCTGGCTAAAAAGTATCCTGAAAAATTAGAGGAACTTAAAAAACTGTTTGATGAGCAAGCCAAAGAAAACAATGTGTATCCGTTAATTGACTGGCAGGATGTATTAGGACGAAAAATACACAATACCGGTGCTGATAAAGGTAAAAATCTTCAGGAGCTAATTAAAGAGGCTACCAAAGGCGGTAGTGATAATTAAAAACAAAAACAAAAATCGGGACTATTGATTTTAATAGTCCTGATTTTTAAAACCCTATTACGCTTATACATTTGGAGTTATTGAAAAGCAAAATATTGTATTTATAAATTCTACTAAATACATATAACTAAAGAACATAAAACCCTTTGAATGTAGTCAGTTTGAATATTTTTAGAAAAAGGGTAACCGAAAAGATCATCAAGAGAGCGCATAACGAATTTTAAAAATTAACAGCTATGATACGAATCAGCTTTAAATATATTCTAAAAAAAATTATTGCAGGAACCATCCTTTTTGGATTACCATTAACTCTTTTGGCTGGTGTTCTGGCATTATTATATCTAATTTTTAAATAATAAATCATGGCTGAAGTAAAACAGGAAGTTATAGAAATATCGAATCCGGGTGATAAAATTAACGAAGAAACCGATTTTAGTATAAATCAATTTGAAGTAACAGATGCACTGATAGTAACCGGAAAAGAACAACCCAAAAAATATACAGTTTATCCGGTTCTGGACTAAAATGTTTAATTAAAAATCAAAACTCATGAAACTAATAGATTATCAAATTATAGGAAAAAAGATTGTCGTGGGAACAATTCTTTTTTTAGTACCGCTGGCAATTTTGGCTGGAGGTTTAGCAATAATCAATCAATTTTTAAAATAAGAAATCATGGCAACAGTTCAAAATTCAAACAAAAATCTGACAAGAGATTTAAGTATCAGTCTTTTTATTTACACGCTGCCTGTGCTGGCAATTTATCTGTATTTTAAATTAAGTAATGGTGTGGTAAGCGAATCGCATATTGCCTTACCTGGTTTTTTAGAATTTATAAAACCTGCTTTCGAAAACATCCGTACCTGGGGATTAACCGTTTTTATGATTGTATTGGGAATCATCGAATTTACAGCAGGCTTATACGATGACGAATGGACAGGCGAAGAACGTAAAATTGATATTGTAAGTTTTCTTGCCCCAAAATTAATTTTACCTGCGGTTATTGCTTTTTTTAGCCTGAAGGTTTTACCAGTTGTAATTCCAAATCTTGAAAACTCACTTTCATGGGTTCCGTTTTGGGGAGGCTTTTTCTTAATTGCCGTAGCCGATGATTTAACGCAATATTGGTACCACCGTTTGCATCATCAGGTTCCGTTTTTATGGCGTTTTCACAGAACGCATCACTCGGCTCCGTACATGGGAATGGCAATGCTTTCGAGACAAAACTTTATTTACACCGTTTTCTTTTCTCAGATTTATTTAACGGCAACTTTGACTTATTTAGGTTTGGGACTTCCTGCTCTGTTTGTTTTAGTGATTAAAAGCCTCATCACTTTAGGAGCACATTCCAGTATTGCATGGGACAAACCGCTTTATAAATACAAAGTTTTACATCCGATTGCGTGGGTATTAGAACGTTTGATTTCGACTCCGGCTACGCATCACGCACATCACGCAGATACAAGCGGTGATGGTGTTGGACATTTTAAAGGCAACTTCGGAAACATGTTTTTTATCTGGGATGTCATCTTCGGAACAGGTTTGATTACGCGCCAGTTTCCAAAATCATACGGAATCAAATCATACAAACAGGAAGAATGGTATGCACAGTTTCTTTGGCCGATATTCAAATCTAAAAAAGAAGGAAGTGCACTGGCAGAAGGCGTTCTTTCTGTACCGTTAAAATCAAATTCAAATACTGTTACAGAAAACCAGCCTGCATTCGAAACAGTTCAATCTTAAAATACGATGAAAAATATACTATTTAAAAACAGTATCTCAGCCTTAACTCTGCTTTTTACAGTACTTGTTTTTGCGCAAAATAAAAGTTCAAATACAGTCTCACTGGATGTTTTTTACAGCAAAATCCAAAATGAGAAGAATCCGCAGATCATTGATGCCAGAGGAGCTGAAGAATTTGCTCTGAACCATATTAACGGAGCAGTAAATTTTAATCTGGAATCGAAAGATTATGCCAAACATATTGCGGCTTTAGACAAGTCAAGACCTGTTTTTACCTATTCTATCGGAGCCGGAAGAAGTGTCTGGCTGGCAGATGATTTATTAAAAAAAGGTTTTAAGGAAGCCTATAGTTTAGAGGGCGGAATTGCCAACTGGATTGGCAACGGAAAACCTTTTTATGTAAACTCCAAAAGCAAACTGACTTTGGATGAATACAATAAAATCATTGCTGATAATAATACTGTTTTAGTAGATATTGGTTCTAAATATTGTGCTCCGTGTAAAAAAGTAAAACCTGTTCTGGAAGCCATTAAAGCTGAATACGGAGAGAAAGTAAAAATTGTCGAAATCGAACTCGAAGAAAGCCCACAGGTAATTGCCGATCTTAAAACTGTAAAAGTATTCCCTACCCTGATTTTATATCAAAATGGTCAGATTGTTTTCAAAAAAGAGGGATTCTCTGATTTGAAAAAAGATGTTGATGTCATTCTGGCTCAGAATAATTAATGCTAAAGAAAAAAAAATCAGAACACCTGTCGGCCTGAGCGGAGTCGAAGGCTTTCTGGTTGTAAAGGGCTTCGACTAAAGTTCATCCTGAGCCAAGTCGAAAACTTTTAATTCTAAATGGTTTCGACTCCGCTCAGCCTGACACCTGTTTTTAATTTCACAACAGTAAAGTTTGTTTGTTTTGTTTTTTTGCTAATCCTGCAAGGTTTCTAAAACCTTGTAGGTTTATCATTTTAAAACCATCAAATCTTATCAATAATAGAAAAAAAATCTTCATTTTATTCTCAAAATCTATATGGCAATATCCCAAAAAATTAAAAAGATTGGTTTACCAGTTTTAATTGTCCTCATTATCGCTTCTGTATTTTTGTTTTGGCCCATCAATATGGATGGAAAACTGATTAAGCCTGACGAAAAATTAGCTGAAGGAAAAAGTGCATTTCTGTCTCAAAAAGACACTTCCAAAACTTCAGAAAAAAAACCAAACATTATCATTCTCCTTGCTGATGATTTGGGCAAATATGACATTTCACTGTACGGAGGAAAATCAACCCCGACACCTCAAATAGATTCTTTGGCTGCATCGGGAGTGACATTTACAGACGGTTATGTTTCCTCATCCATTTGTTCGCCTTCAAGAGCAGGATTGCTTACAGGACGCTATCAGGAGCGATTTGGTCACGAATTTCAACCGGGCGACCGATATCCAAAAAACAATCTGGAATATTATGCTTTCAAATATCTGATCAATACAGACAGCTGGAGATTAAATCCAAAAATAGAATACCCAAACGATGCTTCAATCGCTACTCAGGGTTTGCCTCAGTCTGAAATTACCTTTGCCGATCTGGCAAAAAGAAAAGGATACAGCACCGCTATTATCGGAAAATGGCATTTGGGACACAACAAAGGATTCTTTCCATTAGACAGAGGTTTCGATTATCACTATGGATTTTATCAGGCATTTTCACTTTTTGCTCCCGAAGATGACAATCCGGATATCATCAATCACCATCACAAGGATTTTACTGATAAGGTGATTTGGGGCAATGGCCGTGTTGGAATTGGACAAATCCGTCGCGATACAACCATCATAAAAGACAAGGCGTATCTAACCGAAACATTTGCTGACGAAGCCGAAGCTTTCATTGATAAAAATAAAACAAAACCATTTTTACTGTATGTTCCGTTTAATGCGCCGCACACGCCTTTTCAGGTTCGAAAGAAATATTACGACCGTTTCCCGAATGTAAAAGATGAAAACAAACGGGTGTATTTTGCCATGATTAGTGCCTTAGATGATGCTATTGGAAGAATCATTGCCAAAGTCAGAAAAGAAGGTCTTGAAGAAAATACCTTAATCATTTTTGCCAGCGACAACGGCGGTGCAGATTATACTTTTGCCACCACCAACGCACCGCTCAAAGGCGGCAAATTCTCCCATTTTGAAGGCGGAATCAATGTACCATTTGCACTTTCGTGGAAAGGAAAAATCAAACCGCATACCGTTTACAAAACACCGGTAAGCTCTCTGGATATTTTCAGCACCATTGCGACTGCGATTCACTCTGATCTGCCAAAAGACCGCATTTATGACGGAGTTGACTTAATCAGTACAGTTAACAATAATAAAGAAGCACACCAAAATCTATACTGGCGTTCCGGAGATGCAAAAGCCATCAGAAGCGGTGACTGGAAACTGATTATCAGTGGCAAAACACATGAAAAATGGCTTTACGACTTATCAAAAGACAAATCTGAAAAGAATGATTTAGCTAAAAAAAATCCGGCAAAAGTAAAAGAACTTCAGACTGCATTACAAAACTGGGAAAAAGGACTCGTGAAACCTTTATGGCCTAATTTAATGCATTATGAATTCGATTTTGGTACTCAAAAATATTTTGTCGATTTGTAAAATGACCTCCACAAATAATATAAAAATGTCACAAAAAACAAAACAACTTAGCCTTCACGAAGACTGGACAGTCGTACTGTTAGGATTCTTAATCATCGGAATTTCACTGTTTGTATTTCTTCCTGAAGTTCCGGTATTCAAATGGTCCAACGGATCTGATTTACTTGCAGATGTATTTTCCTTTGGAAATCTGCAAATTCTGCTGGTTCAGTTTATTTATCTAATTATTATCGGAACTATTGCTGTTTTTTTAATTGGCAAATCGGTAAAAAACTTTTTATTGGGTTTTCCAATCGTATATCTATTGACTGTTTTTGCTCTGATAATAGCCGGAAATACATTTATAAAAGGACTTAACTTAGAAGCCGTAATTTTTAGTCTGGCAATTGGTCTGGCAATTGGCAATTTTTTCAAACTGCCGGAATGGTTTCGTTCTGCACTTTCAACGGAAATTTTTGTGAAAATTGGTTTGGTTTTATTGGGAACCGGTGTAATTTTTTCAGACATCCTTAAAGCGGGTTCTTTAGGGTTAATTCAGGCTTTGGTAGTGGTTTTATCGGTTTGGTATTTTGCTTTCTGGCTGTGTAAAAAATTAAAAGTCGATGAGGAACTGACTATGATGATTTCAAGTGCGGTTTCTATTTGCGGGGTTTCTGCGGCTATTGCAACCTCCGGAGCGATTAAAGGCGATTCAAAAAAACTGTCGTATGTTATTTCGATGGTATTGGTAACCGCTATCCCGATGATGATTTTTATGCCGGTTATTGCGCAATATTTCAATTTTCCTGAAGAAGTTACGGGAGCCTGGCTGGGCGGCAGTATTGATACTTCCGGCGCTGTTGTCGCATCGGGTTCATTGGTTGGAGAAACCGCTTTGAAAATTAGTACCATTGTCAAGTTTTCACAAAATGTATTATTAGGATTAGCTGCTTTTGCAATCTCGGTTTACTGGACCTACACGCATAATAAATCTGCCGAAGTAGTTGCCTCAAAACCAACATTGGGAGTTATCTGGGAACGTTTTCCAAAATTTGTAATTGGCTTTATTGCGGCTTCAGTCGTATTCTCTTTCCTACTTACTTCAGAAACAAGAGATACTGTAAAAGACAGTCTGAAAAATATTCAAGGCATTTGGTTTGCCCTTGCTTTTACAAGTATCGGTTTAGAAACCAACTTTAAGGATTTATTCAGCAACAACACTAAAAAACCATTGTATGCATTTTTGATTGCGCAGTCTTTTAATGTGGTTATTACCTTGATTATTGCTTTTTTATTGTTTGGAGAATAATTTCAATCAATTAAAACTTCTTTTCAATGACTAAATTAGAAGTTTAAAAACTAAAAAAAGAGTGTCTAATACTTAAAACCAGTATTAGATACTCTTTTTTATTCAAACAAAAATCTAAAAATCAATTACTTAACTACAATTTCATCGATTTTATTCATCTCTACTCTATCTATTCAAAAAAAAATTAAAAAAACTTTTGGATATCATTATATTAAATTTAACTTTGTCTATGGGATTAGTAGAGTATAAATATTGTCAAAAATAAAGTATTTTGAAAACAACAGGTAGCACAACCCATTACATTCTTATTGAAAATTACATTTATAAGACTTCTTCTTGTATGTGTGGCTGTTGCTAAATCTTCGCGATTACGTCTGCCAATTACTTTTTTTTATAAATGATTTCAGGCGAATCATTACCTCATCAAAAAATTTAATGTAAATACCACGCATTTTGCTTCAATTATGGGCAAAAGCATATTTAAATATATTCAAAAACAAATTTTAAACTCAATAATATGAAGAAAATGTATAGCAGCTGCTAAAAAAAATATTTCTGCGGCAACGGAAATATATCAGGATTAAAGAAAATTTATCGCTAAATCAAAGGACTAACAGAGAGTTTAAAAACAAACTTTCAGGGCTCCTTTTATAATTACCAAAACTACGTAATGAAAAAAAATATAAATATCCTTTTATGGATTAGCATTTTATTGATTTCAGCCGGAATTAATGCCCAAAATACACAAGCTACTATTAACTCTACATTAAACGGAACTGTCATTGATCAGGTTACCAATCAGCCAATTCCGGGGGTTAACATTCAGATCAAAGGTACCACACATACTGCCGTAACCGATTTAGACGGAAAATTCTATTTTCAGACCGGTCAAAAATTTCCCTACATATTAATCGTAAGTTATATCGGTTATGTTACCGCAGAACACACCGCAAATACCGATTTTGTTCAGATTTCCTTAAAAGAAGACCGCAAGGAACTGGATGAACTTGTTATCATTGGATACGGAAGCACCACTAAAAAAGATTATACAGGTGCTGCCGAAACCGTTTCTTCTACAGCATTAAAAGCCACACAAAGAACACTCGAAAGTTCGCTTCAGGGCTCTGTTGCTGGGGTTAATGTTACACAGACTTCAGGTCAGCCAGGGGCAGGATTAAGCATTCGTATTCGTGGAGGGAGTTCGATTCAGGGAGGAAATGAGCCATTGTATGTAATTGATGGATTCCCACTTTATAATTCAGATGTGACTTCAGGGGTTTTAAGCGGTACGCCAACCAATCCGTTATCTTCTATAAACCCTTCGGATATTGAATCGATTACAGTTTTAAAAGATGCCTCATCAACAGCTATTTACGGTTCAAGAGGTGCAAATGGTGTTGTTATTATTACTACGAAAAAAGGTTCTGCCAATGCCATGACGGTAAATTACGATTTTACAATTGGCCAGCAGGAAGTTCGTAATAAAGTTGATGTTTTGGATGCAAAAGGTTTCGCCCGACTTAGAAATGCAGCACTTTACGACACAAATCCTGCTTTGGGACAAAACCAATATTTAAGTGAAGCGCAAATTGCAGCATTAGGAAAAGGTGTTGACTGGCAGGAAGAAGCATTTCAAAAAGGACTGGTTCAAAATCATCAGTTAAGTATTTCAGGCGGAAACAATCAGACCAGATATGCTGTTTCCGGCAATTATTACAATCAGGAAGGAGTTATCAAAAATACAGGATTTGAAAGGCTGAGCGGAAGAGTAAACCTGACCTCAAAAATAAGCAGTAAGTTTAAAATTGGTTTAAATCTTACTATTGCCGAAACCAAAGCAAAAGTCGCTCCTACAGGTTTAATCACATCTTTATTGAGTATGCCTCCTACTGCTACTATTTATGAACCGGATGGAAGTTATACATTGAGAAATCCGTTTGAAAACATCTTTGCAAACCCTATTGCAACTTTAAATGAGCGCAAAAATGAATCAATCACTGACCGAATTCTGGGAACTATTTATGGAGAATATGACATTTTGAAAAACCTTGTTTTCAAAGTTTCTTTTGGAACCGATTTAATTTTCAACAAAGAGAAAAGTTATCTTCCATCCTCTATTTATGAAGGACTGATTACAAATGGAGAAGGAAAAATTGGAACGGCAGATTCCAGAACCTGGTTAAACGAAAACACCCTTACCTACTCTAAAGTTTTTGGAGAAAAACACAATCTGAATGTTTTGGCCGGTTATACTCAGCAACATTCTACAAAAGAATTTGTTACAGCCGGTTCACAGCAATATGTAAATGATGTAACGTATTATTACAGCCTTCAAAGCGGTAATGTGGCTTTAATGCCCTCATCGGGAGAAAGCACCTGGGCTTTGAATTCGTATTTATCAAGGATTAACTACAACTATGCTTCAAAATATTTCCTGACCGCAAGTTTAAGAGCAGATGGTTCTTCAAGATTCGGGCAAAACAATAAATGGGGTTACTTCCCTTCTTTTGCTGCAGCATGGCAAATTAGTAATGAAGACTTTTTTGCGCCTGTAAAAGATGTTATTAACAGCTTAAAAATCAGAAGCAGTTACGGAGCAACCGGAAATCAGGAAATTGGAGAATACCAGTCACTTTCTACATTAAGCAGCGTGAAATATCTTTTTGGAGACCAGATTTATACCGGTTTTACCCCAACAAGAATATCAAATGACGATTTAGGATGGGAACTGACCAATCAATTTGATGCAGGTGTTGACGTTGGTTTTTTTGATGATAAATTAAACCTGACTGTTGATGTTTACCGCAAAACAACCAAAGATTTATTGCTGGCAGTTCAGATTCCATATACTACCGGATTTACGTCTTCTTTGCAAAACTTTGGTACCGTACAAAATCAGGGAATTGAATTAGGAATCAATACAGCGCTTGGAAACACAGCATTTTCATGGACTTCAAATTTTAATATTTCATTCAATAACAATAAAATCATTGCGCTTGGGAATGATGCTGAATTCTATACTTTCGGAAATTATATCCTTAGAAAAGGAGAATCTTTAGGAACTTTTTACGGTGCAGTAACAGATGGGATATTGCAGACAGCGGATGTTGCCACAAAAGGAGTTTTTACAGGAAATGCAACTCCTAAAGCAGGTGATCGTTTGTATAAAGATATTAATGGAGACGATGCCTTTACAACCGCTGCCGACAGAACAAGCATTGGCGATGCACAGCCTGATTTTATATTTGGTTTCACTAATACTTTTACTTACAGAGGTTTTGAATTATCTGCGCTTATCAATGGATCGGTTGGAAATAAAATCCTGAACGGAAACGCTCAGGCACTTGAATTATACAACGGCCAGCAAAATGCTTCGACAAGTGCTTTAGATGCCTGGACACCGACTAATCCAAGTACAACTACGCCACGTGCCAAACTGGATCCTGCACCGGTTTTCTCAAATCGATTTGTTGAAGACGGCTCTTTTGTGAGAATCAAAAACATCACATTCAGCTATAATTTACCGAAAAAGGTTTCAGAAAAACTGCTTCTGACTTCTGTTAAATTCAGAGTTGTCGGAGAAAACCTTTTCACTTTCACAAAATACACAGGATTTGATCCTGAAGTAACGAACGGAACCACAATTTCTCCGGGAACAGATACAGGAATTTACCCTGCATCCAAAACCATTTCGGGTGGTTTAATTGTAACATTTTAAAACGATACATCATGAAAAATATCACACTATATAGTCTACTACTTATTTTCAGCCTTAGTGCTTGTAATCCTTTGGATGAAAATCCAAAAGCCTTTATCGCTACAAGTAATTTTTACAATACTACTGAAGATGCTGATGCTGCCGTACTATCAATTTATAATGCCATCAACAGCAGTACACATACGCTTTACAACCGTCTGATTCAAATTTCGACCGAAATGGCAACAGATGATTATGAAGCGGGTCCAAGAGCCAGAAATGCACATGTTAGAGCTTTATCAAACCTGACGCATGATGCTTCAAATGACCGTATGTTAGAAATTTGGCGTCAGAGTTATGACGGAATAAACAGGGCAAATGTGGCAATCGACAACATTGCTAAAAATCCGAATCTGAATTCACAAAAAGATAAAGATCTGATTAATGAAGCAAAATTTCTAAGAGCTGTATTGTATTTCAATATTGTGAGATGGTTTGGGGATGTTCCGTTGGTTTTGCACGAAACCAAAAGTCTAACACCGGAAGCTATTAACGTTTCCAATACCCCTGAAGCTGATGTTTACGCTCAGATCGAAGCCGATTTGCTTGATGCTGAAGCCTTGCCGGAAGTTCAGTCAGTAAAAGGAAGGGTAACTTCGGGAGCTGCAAAAAGTTTATTATCTAAAGTATATCTGACACAGAAAAAATGGCAAAAAGCAGCTGACAAGAGCCAGGAAGTTATCGACAGCAAGGTTTATGATCTGTTCGAAAATTTTGCTGATGTATTTAATGTAGCCACTAAAAATGGCAAAGAACATATTTTTTCAGCACAGTTTAAAGGGCTTACCAACTGGAACGGAAACATGTTGGCTTCTACTGCCGCTCCTACTTCGGTTCCGGGGATTGCGGGAGATCAGGCTGATGCGCTGCATACTGCCGGAGGTTTGTTTCAGGCTTTCGCCGAAAATGATAAACGTAAATACATCACGTTTGCAGTAGAATTTGTGAGTCCGACAGATGGAAAAACGTATAAAGTAGCACCTCATTTCAATAAATATTTTGATCCCACAACTCCGGCATCACCGGGACAGTCTTCGAAAAACACACCCATTATCCGATTTGCAGAAATATTGCTAATCAATTCAGAAGCCTTAAATGAACTTAACGGACCAACTACAGAAGCCTTTGCCGGAATTGACCGCGTTAGGGAAAGAGCCGGAATTGATTTGCTGTCGGTAACTTCTCCTTCAATCAGCAAAGACGATTTTAGAGAAGCTGTTTTTGAAGAAAGAAGAAAAGAACTGGTTTACGAATACCAGCGCTGGTTTGATCTTTCAAGAAGAGGTCCGGATTATTTTGTTGCCAGACTAAAAGCAGCCGGAAAAACTAATGCACAGCCTAAACATGTTCATTTCCCGATTCCTCAAAGAGAACTGGATTTGAATAAAAATCTGAAACAAGTTCCTGAGTGGAGAGATAAAGTGAATTGATCGTAAAAAGACTACACAAACAAAACAATTAATATAAAATTACAATAAGATGAATCAAAAAAGAATTACAACTTTGCTTTCAGCCCTGCTGATCGGGGCATTAGGATCTTATCAACTGAGTGCGCAAACCAATTCGTCAAAACCAAACGTAATCCTGATTATGGTAGATGACATGGGGTATTCTGATTTAGGAAATTATGGTTCCGAAATTAATACGCCAAACCTCGACCGATTAGCGAAAGAAGGTACACGTTTGCGCGAGTTTTACAACAACTCCATCTGTGCGCCAACAAGGGCTTCACTTTTAACGGGACAGTATCAGCACAAAGCCGGTGTTGGATATTTTGATGTGAATTTAGGATTGCCGGCTTATCAGGGGTATCTTAACAAAGAATCTTTGACTTTAGGAGAAGTTTTCCGTTCCGGCGGTTACAGCACTTTAATGTCCGGAAAATGGCACGTAGGTTCTGAGGATAAAGCACAATGGCCAAATCAAAGAGGTTTTGATAAATTTTACGGAATCTTAAAAGGTGCTGCCAATTATTTTAATACAGACGGATTACCTTTTGGGAAATCCCCTTATCCGGTAGCGTTAATTCGTAATAATGAAGAGTTGCACCCAAAAGCTGACTCTTATTATTTTACAGATGAAATCGGGAACAATGCCGTTCAATTTCTGGATGAACAAAACAAAGAAAACAAACCTTTCTTTTTGTATTTAGCTTTTACAGCACCACACTGGCCATTGCAGGCAAAACCTGTTGACATTGCCAAATACCGTGGAAAATTTGATGAAGGCTGGGATGTTTTAAGAGAAAAAAGAATCAAAAAACTGAAAGAAAACGGTATTTTACTGGCAGACCAGACCATTGCTCCAAGAGATCCTGAAGTACCGGAATGGAATAAACTGACGTATGACGAAAAACAATTCTGGAAAGTCAAAATGGAGGTTTACGCCGCAATGGTAGACAACATGGATCAGAATGTTGGAAAAGTTTTAGAGAAATTAAAAGCACTGAAAAAAGACAAAAACACGTTAATTGTTTTCATCTCTGATAATGGTGCACAAGGCGGTTTCAACACCTACAATCCGTTGAGAAGAGGTTTGGTAAAAAATGACGGGCCAATTGGAACTTCAGGTTCTTTCGATTATCAGGAACAAAACTGGGCTTATTTATCCAACACACCATTACAGGATTATAAAAATAACATGCACGAAGGTGGTTTCAGTTCTCCTTTCATTGCCTGGTATCCATCCAAAATCAAAGCAGGAAGAATTGATAAAGGAACCGGACATTTAATTGACCTTGCTCCTACTTTCTATGATTTGGCGGGAATCCAGTATCCAAAAGAATTAAATGGTGTAACCTCAAATCCGTTACCTGGAAAAAGTTTATTGCCTGTGTTAATTGATGGTGCTTCAGAAGTGAACAGAGGTGCTCCGATATTCTGGGAAAGAGCCGGAAACAGAGCCGTGAGAGATGGCAAATGGAAATTGGTTTCTATCTACCCATCCTACCAATGGGAACTTTACAACCTTGAAAATGACAGAGGCGAAACCAACAATGTCGCACAGCAAAACACGGGAATTGTAAATGAGCTTTCGGCAAAATATTTTGACTGGGCGGACAAAACCGGTGTTGTGGAATACAGTAAATTCAAACAAAAAAATGAACTGATTCCGGGAGCAGCTGCTAAAAAATAATTGCTTTTTTTGATATTTTAAGTAATTATAAACAGAAGGCGATTGTTGATTCAATCGCCTTTTTGTGTTTGTAAATATTTAGTTTCCGCTTTTCTTCAAATCTTAAAAAATGGAGACATATTTTATATGCTGTAAAATTTGCCGAACCTCATCAATATCATTGACAAAATACCTTGCTGCAGTTTTTGTATTTCCAACTTTTACGGTGTAGGCACTATCCTGTAATTCCTCAAACATATATTCATCCGTCCAGTCATCTCCAATGGCTAAAATAAAATCGTAATTACCCTCGGTTACCAATCTTCCTGCTGCACGTCCTTTGTTCACATTGCTGCTCTTTACTTCGAGCACTTTATTTCCTTCAAGTACTGAAAGCGAATTATTTGCCAAAAGGCTGGTGAGGACATGTTTAAGTTCCATTGTCCTTAAATTGGCAAGATCAGCATCGGCCCTTCTGTAGTGCCAGGCAAGAGAATAGTTTTTTTCTTCAATAAAAGTGCCGGGTGTACTATCTGTAAAACTTTCTATAATGGGTCGGATATTTTCTTTCCATTCGGATTTAAGATGCTCCAGACTTACCCATTCTTTTTCTTTTTTTCTAAGCCATACACCATGATCTGTTATTAAAGTATAATTCTTATGTCCAAACCAACTTTCCAGGGTCTTACGATCACGCCCGCTGATTATGGCGATTTCGGTATTTTCATCTGTTGCAATGCTGTCCAAAAGAGCGTATAATTCATCATCCGGACTTGCATCTCCTGGTATATTCTTAAATCCTACCAATGTTCCGTCATAATCAAGTAAAAGCAGCCTTTTTCCGGAATTCTTATAATCCATTGAAATATCGTGAATAATTTCAGGATTAATTTTTTTGGTAATCGTGATGGGTTTTGAAGTTTTAGTGATTTCAAGGGCATTCAGAAATGACTCTGCCCATTTTTCTACATTATAGCGTGAAATTCTTTTCTGTAAGGTTTCTAATCTCGATTTTTGTTCCGCTTCTGGCATTTCAAGGGCATATTTCAGGGTATCTGCAATCTGATCAAAATTATTAGGGTTTACAAGAAGCGCTTCATACATTTCTTTAGCCGCACCAGCCATTTCGCTTAAAACAAGTACGCCTTTACCTTGTGTTTTTGTTGCTACATATTCCTTGGCGACAAGATTCATCCCGTCTCTTGTTGGCGTTACGAGAGCTACATCAGAGGCAACATATAAATCAATCAGGTCATCAAAAGGCATTGACCTGTAAAAATACCATATAGGAGTCCAGTTGACCGTTGCCAGCTGGCCGTTTATCCTACCTACTAATTCATCTGTTTCGCGTTTTAAACGCTGGTATTTCGGGACATTTTCCCTTGAGGGAACAGAAAGCATCACCAGTCTCACTTTTCCTTTGTATTGAGGGTATTTGTTCAGAAAATATTCAAATGACTTTATTCTGTTCGGAATCCCTTTAGTGTAGTCCATTCGGTCGATTGATAGAATAAGCTTACTTTCAGAAAAGGACATATTATGCAGTTCTATATTGTGCATGAGTTCAGACTTAGTGTCATCCGGTCGTGATTCATGTTCAAGAGCCGAATTATAATACTTGTCATAATCAATTCCCATAGGAAAAGAATCTACTTTTACAATTCTGTCCTTGTAAAATATTTCATTAAATCGAATTTCAAGTCCGGCAATCCTGGACGCAGAACTGATAAAATACCTTACATAATCATAGGTATGAAAGCCAATAAGATCAGCACCAAGCATACCATATAATAATTCATCACGCCACGGACAAGTCCTGAAAAGCTCGAATGACGGAAATGGAATATGAAGAAAAAAACCAATTGTAAGGTTTGGTACTTTATGTCTTAGTAATTCAGGAAGCAATAATAGCTGATAATCATGAATCCATACTGTATCCCCTTCATTTATATTTTCAAGGATAACATCAGCAAACTTCTGATTCACCTTTTTATAAGATTCCCAATGGGTAAGTTCAAATTCTGTATATGCCTGAAAATAATGAAAAAGAGGCCATAATGCGGTATTACTAAATCCATAATAATAATTCTCAATATCGTATCCTGTCAGGGGAACACTGATGCACTTTTCTTTGGCCAGTGCAATTTCAACTTCATTTTTTTTTCTTTCTGATTCAATTTGTTCATCTGTAAGTCCAGACCAGCCTATCCAGATTCCGTTTCCTTCAGAGTGAATTGATTTCATTCCGGTCGCAAGTCCCCCAACACTTGATTTTACTACTAACTTTTGGTCATCAAATTTAAGGTCAACAGGAAGGCGATTGGAAACTATAATTGTTTTATTCATCAAAAAATGGTTTGGATTAATAACATCGTTTTAGTAAATTTAAATAATTAATACCCTTTTACCTAACTAAAAGATGACTTTATGAAGAATTTAAACTATGGTATAATTGGTAATTGTCGCAGTGCGGCATTGGTTTCGGACACAGGAGCTATCGAATGGTGTTGCCTTCCGGAATTTGATTCTGCATCGGTATTTGCAAAAATATTAGATCAGGAAATTGGAGGAAGTTTTGAAATACAGGTGACTGATGATTACACGATTACCCAAAAATATATACCAAACACAAGTATATTAGTAACTACTTTTTCTAACGGCACAGACACTTTTGAAATTAACGATTTCATGCCGCGGTACCGAAAAGAAAAAGGAGGATATATGGCACCTCCGGAAATTATCCGGTATTTTAAAAAACTATCCGGAAATCCTTCGTTCAGGATAATTTATGATCCGCGTCTGGATTACTCATCAGGTGTAACAAGCAGTTATGTTAAAGAAAATCATATTGTCAGCCTTACCGGTACAATAAAATTCGATTCACTTTTCCTTTACAGCAATTTAGATTTGGAAAGTATTGCTAATGGAAACGAAATCAAGCTTAAGGGAGACGGTTATTTGCTAATGGCTTATAATGAGAAAATTTTTATTCCAACGCTCACAAAAATAAACCTGGAGTTTGAACGAACCAAAACATATTGGCTTAGCTGGAGTGATAAAACAACAGAATATAAAAAGTACAATGAGCAGATTGCGCGCAGTGCCATTACGCTTAAATTACTTAGTTACGAAAAAACCGGCGCAGTTTTGGCTGCAGCCACGACTTCTCTGCCGGAAACTATTGGCGAAGTCCGAAACTGGGATTACAGATTCTGCTGGATTCGGGATGCTTCTATGGTAGTGAAAGTGATTTCTGAACTTGGTCATAAAAAACTTGCTAAAGATTACCTGCAGTTCATCATTGATTTAGTTCCTAATAAAGATGAGAAACTGCAAATCATGTATGGTATCAATAAAGAAAAAAAACTGACAGAAGAAACTCTCGATCACCTCAGCGGATACATGGGCAGCAAACCTGTAAGAATTGGTAATGCAGCCTATTCTCAGCGCCAGAACGACATATATGGCATTCTTATGGATGTAATTCATCAACAGCTTATTACGTTTAGTAATGATACCGAAAACGGCGAAGAACTATGGAACATCACCAAAGGAATAGTTTGGGTGGTTGACAAACACTGGCAGGAACCTGATAAAGGAATCTGGGAGTTCAGGACAGAAGAAAGGCATTTTACTTTTTCTAAAATACTATGTTGGACAGCCATAGACAGAGCCATTAAAGTTGCCAGAATATTGGGCAAAAAACACAAAGCAGAAAAGTGGGAACCACTGGCTGCTGCTATAAAAAATGACATTATGGAAAATGCCTGGAATGAATCCGTTCAGGCTTTTACACAGTCTTATGGTTCTAACGACCTTGACACTTCAGTACTCTTAATGGAAAGTTACGGGTTTATTGAAGCGATGGATCCAAAATATGTAGCAACAGTTAAAGCAATTGAGCGTGACCTGAGCAATGACGGACTTTTATACCGTTATAAAAACAAGGACGATTTTGGTCTTCCCTCCTCTTCTTTTACAATTTGTACTTTTTGGTTCATTAACAGCCTGTACAAAATAGGAGAAGAAAGAAAAGCGGAAAAACTTTTTGAACAGTTACTTTCTTACAGTAACCATTTAGGATTATTTAGTGAAGATATCGATTTTGAAACCAAACGCCTTTTAGGGAATTTCCCTCAGGCATATTCTCATTTAGCTCTTATTGAAACAGCTATAAATCTTTCCAGAATTACTAATGAAGAGGTTGTACTTGATGCAATTCGTTAGCAAAAAGTAGATCCTTACAATAAAATTTAATGAAACCGTATCATTTGAACTGATACTGGAACACTTCTAAAAAGTAACTATTTTTTTAAAAAAAAGTTCAATTATTCATAACCAAAAAAAGCGATTGCCCGAAAAACAATCGCTTTTTGATTTATATAACTAAGTAAGAAAGTAAATTAAGATGCCATAGCTATTTCTAATGGTGCGGTTATTTTAGCTAAAGTAAGCGGATCTGAATATCCTAAGAAAAAAACATTCAATATTTCCTGAAATACAGGATCAGCATTTTGAGCCTGAGAAAAAAGAGTCATTGAAGAACGAAGCTTTCTTGCATCTAATTCTCCAAGAATAGCCTCAATTGATTTTGCTTTATATTCCAATAAAACATTACAAATTTCAATCAGGTGTTTCGCCAGAATAGGGTGATTCAAAAAATCTTCTGCTTCTTTAAGATCAGCCAGCGCATAATATTTAGCTATCGTGCTTTTGCCCAAACCTTTTAGCTGCGGAAAAATAAACCACATCCAGTGCGTTTCTTTCTTCCCTTTTTTTAATTCGGAGTAGGCAGTAAGATAAAGTTTGTTCTGTGCATCTAAAAAGCGTGTTAAATCATTATTTGCGTAAGCCATTTTGAAATAATTTATAAGGTTAAACAAAATTTTTAGGTCTTGTTTTTAAAGTCTTCCAAAACTACTCTGCTTCTCTGTTTAAAAATTTATATAATTGTTACAGTTACATTATATAATTTCAATTTTGACAAAACAAAAAGCTGCGAAAAACAAGTAATCGCAGCTTTTTTTAACATTATGATAGAAAGTAAATTTTAATTTTTGAAATGATTCAATGATTTCTCAATAATAGCAAGGCACTCCTTAATTTGATCTTCGGTAATCACCAAAGGCGGAGCCAGACGAATTTTGTTTCCGTGAGTTGGTTTTGCTAATAAACCGTTATCCTTGAATTTCAGGCAGATTTCCCACGCCAAATCTGATTCTTCATCAGTATTAATTACAATGGCATTTAGCAAACCTTTTCCGCGAACCAGTGTAATCAAATTGTTACGCTCGGCGATTTCGTTTAGTCCTTCTCTTAAAATGATTCCCAGACGTTCTGCATTTTCAGCCAGTTTTTCATCTTGCACCACTTCAAGAGCTGCAATCGCAACAGCAGCCGCAACCGGATTACCTCCAAAAGTAGAACCATGTTGTCCCGGTTTGATTACATTCATAATTTCGTTATTCGCTAAAACTGCAGACACCGGATAAACACCACCTGAAATTGCCTTCCCTAAAATCAAAATATCAGGCTGTACATTTTCGTGGTGAACCGCTAAAAGTTTTCCGGTACGTGCTATTCCGGTCTGAACTTCATCTGCAATAAACAATACATTATGTTTTTCGCAAAGTGCTTTTGCTTTCGCTAAATAACCTTCAGACGGAACATAAACTCCGGCTTCTCCCTGAATTGGCTCTACGAGGAAACCGGCAATATTTTTTGATGATTCCAGTGCTTTTTCCAAAGCTTCCAGATTGTCGTATTCAATTTTTATAAAACCTTCTGTAAAAGGACCGAAACTCTTACGGGCACTTTCATCATTCGAAAACGAAATGATGGTTGTGGTTCTTCCGTGAAAATTATTCTCGCAAACAATAATCTGCGCCAGATTTTCATGGATTCCTTTTACTTCATAAGCCCATTTTCTACACAATTTCAAAGCCGTCTCTACCGCTTCGGCACCTGTATTCATTGGTAATACTTTATCAAAACCAAAATAACTGGTTACGTATTCTTCGTAATTTCCTAATTTATCATTGTAAAAAGCACGGGAAGTCAACGTCAGCTTTTGCGCCTGATCTACCATTGCACCCACAATCTTAGGATGACAATGCCCCTGGTTTACAGCAGAATAAGCCGAAAGGAAATCGTAATATTTCTTTCCGTCCACATCCCAGACATAGACGCCTTCTCCCTTTTCTAAAACTACAGGAAGCGGGTGGTAATTATGAGCTCCGTATTTATTTTCTTTCTCTATTAAAGATTCTGATTTAGACGAAAGAATTTGTTTGGTCTGTTCCATGATTTTCAGTTTTTTATCTTTTTCAAAATTAATTATATTATTTTATTTTACAATAAAAATCAATACTTTTGACTTTAATTAATTATTTAAAAGTCAATTTTTAAAAATAAAATCAAATTAAAAGTCAATTTTAATTTTAAACAATAAAAAAATGGATTCATTAGACGAATTTGACATCAAAATTATCAAGGAACTGGAAAAAGATGGCAGAATGGCTTTTTCTACAATCGCAGCAAATTTGAAAATCTCAAATACGATGGTGCATCAGCGCATTAATCGCTTAACAGAACAAGGAATTTTATCCGGAATTAAACCTTTAGTAAATGAAAAGAAAATTGGTTATGACTGGGCTTCTTTTACCGGAATTACACTCAATAAAGATTCGGATTCAGAAAGAATTATTGAAGCTTTAAAAGCCATTCCGGAAATTACAGAGTGTTATTATGTGACGGGTTCCTTTACACTTTACATAAAAATTATAGCCAAAAACCACGAGCACATGCGAAACGTTCTTTATGAAAAAATAGACCGGATTTCAGGCATTGCCAAAACCGATTCTATTGTAGAATTGGGATGTGCTTTTAAAAGAAATATTACGCTTTAAAACTTTACAAATAATCTGTAAACTTATAATTTTCAATATTTTAAATTCTTTACCAAAACCTCAAAAGAAAAAGCTTTTGAGGTTTTTTTGTACGATTATATTTCAGATATTTGTTTAAAATTGTAAAAAATCATGAAAAAATCAACCTTATTTATTTTAGTTATTACCTTATTTTTAAGCACTATGAACGCCCAATTAAAAACCATAAAATACAACGACGGAGATCAGGTTTTAAATGGATTATCCATAAAAGCTGCCAACAAAAGCAGTCAAAATCCAGGTATTTTGCTTTTGCCTGCATGGCTCGGAATTGACAATGCTTCAAAAGAAATAGCCCAAAACTTATCAAAACTGGGCTACACTGTTTTTATAGCTGATATTTATGGAGAAGGCAATTATCCTAAAAACACTTCTGAAGCCGGAAAACAGGCAGGATACTACAAAAAAAATTATGAAGCATATCAAAAACGTATTCAGCTGGCCTTAGATCAATTAATCAAATCCGGTGCAAATGCGGATAATATTGTGGCTATTGGATATTGTTTTGGCGGAACCGGAGTTTTAGAAGCTGCCCGTGGACATTTGAATGTAAAAGGCGTTGTTTCTTTTCATGGAGGCTTAGGCAAAGATGCTGCAAGACCTTCTGAAACTATCACGACTAAAGTTTTAGCCTGTCATGGTGCTGATGATCCCTTTGTTTCAAAGGAAGAGATAACTGCTTTTCAACAGGAAATGCGTGATACGAAAGCCGACTGGCAAATGATTTATTATGCAAATTCAGTACATTCATTCACAAACCCGGAAGCCGGAAACGACAACTCAAAAGGGGCTGCCTACAATGCCGTAGCTGCAAAACGGTCTTTTGAACATTTAAAGCTTTTTCTGAACGAGGTACTTAAAAAGTAACCAAATTAATCAACCAAAACTAAACCCAAACCAATGTCCCATAATAAAATCAGAGAAGATAAAACCTGCCTCAACTGCCGCCATGTAGTAGAGCAGAAATTTTGTCCAAATTGCGGACAAGAGAATTCAGACAGCAGAAAAACATTTCATCACTTGTTTGTACACTTTTTTGAAGATCTGACACATTATGAAAATGCTTTTTGGAAAACGATACGGAATCTGCTTTTTAAACCTGCAACCTTGACTAAAGAATATCTTTCCGGAAAAAGACTTTCCTATTTGGCTCCGGTTCGTTTATACATTTTCATCAGTTTCATTACGTTCTTATTAATTGCTATGCTTCCAGTTAAAGTCAACGAAAATAATAAAAGTGAAAAGGAAATAAATAAGGAAATCGCAAAAGCTACACAAGAATTGAATATTAAAAAAGAAGACAATAAATACTTCCATTTTTCAAACATGAAGAAAATTGATTCTATTCAGAAACACGGAAAAGAAGAAGATAAACTTAATGCTACCAGCTACTGGTTCGCTGAAAAAGCAATACATATTAGTGAGAAATATACCAAAAAAGAAATTTTTGTAAAATTCACAGAATCTTTCTTTCACAACCTTCCTAAAATTTTATTTATTATCATGCCTTTTTTTGCTTTTTTCTTATGGCTTTTTCACAATAAAAAAAAATGGTATTATTTTGATCACGGTATTTTTACACTTCACTATTTTTCATTTTTATTATTAATTTTTCTTGTAATGTTTATCATTGACCGTGTTGTCGGCCTTTTTGGTAAAGATAGTCCCCTGAATATTATTTCCACAATTACCAGCATTGTTGGAACAATCTGGATGTGTTATTATTTTTATCCGGCTCATCATCGTTTTTATGGCGAATCAAGAATAGTTTCTTTTGTTAAAAGTGTATTGTTATTCATTATAAACTCTCTTTTTATTCTATTTTTACTAACTGTTTATGTTCTCTATACATTCATCAATATACATTAAAAACGAATAATGAAAAAAATTGCATTTCTATTATTAATTGTTTCTGCATTTTCATGTAAAAACACTCAACATGTTGGCTCTAAGGACAATTTAGATCCTTCTAAATACATTGAAAAAATTTCCGAAAAAAACTTAAAAACAATGCTTTATACGGTAGCTTCAGATGAAATGGAAGGCCGTGAAACCGGTTCGAAAGGACAAAAAAAAGCAGGGCTTTACATGATAGAGCAATACAAAAAAAATGGAATCCCTTTTCCAAAAGGCGCTACAGATTACTATCAGCATATTCCGGCATCTTACTTAAACGCAAGACACAATGAAAACTTACAGGACTCAGAGAATATCTGGGCCTACATTGAAGGCTCAGAAAAACCAGATGAAATTTTGGTAATCTCTGCTCATTACGATCATGTGGGTATCCAAAATGGTGAAATTTACAACGGTGCTGATGACGATGGCTCCGGAACAGTAGCTTTATTAGAAATGGCGAAAGCTTTCGCAAAGGCTAAAAAAGAAGGGCATGGACCAAAACGTTCTATTTTATTCCTTCATGTAACTGGCGAAGAGCACGGTTTGCACGGTTCCCGTTATTATTCTGAGCATCCATTATTCCCGATTGCCAACACAATTGCAGACATTAATATTGATATGATTGGCCGTCGTGATGTTGAACACGCCAAAACAAACAATTATGTGTATGTAATTGGAGCAGACAGATTATCTACAGATTTACACAATGCTGTTGTGTCACAAAACGACAAATACATCAAAATGGATTTGGATTTTAAATTCAACGATCCAAAAGATCCAAATCATTTTTATGAGCGTTCTGACCATTATAACTTTGCCAAACATGGTATTCCGGCGGTTTTCTTCTTTAATGGAGTTCACGAAGATTACCACGGTAAGGACGATATAGCAGAAAAAATCGAATATGATGCTTTAACTAAAAGAACAAAATTAGCTTTCGTTGTTGCCTGGGATTTAGCAAACAGAGAAAACAGACCGGTAGTGGATAAGAAATAAGTCTCTGAGGTTCTGAGGCACTAAGCTGCTAAGTTTCTAAGTTTCTAAGTTTAAAAAAAGGGATGAGTTTTTAAAAACCCATCCCTTTTTTCATATAATAATCTCAAAGTAAAACTCTTATAAACTTAGCCACTCAACAACTTAGAAACTTTTTAGTCATTCATCGAAATCAAAAACTCTTCGTTATTTCGGGTTTTCTTGAAACGGTCGTTTACAAAATCCATAGATTCTACCGGATTCATATCAGAAAGGTATTTACGCATAATCCACATTCTTTGTAATGTTTTCTCGTCTAATAATAAATCGTCGCGACGTGTACTTGATGATGTAAGATCGATGGCAGGGAAAATACGTTTGTTGGCAATTTTTCGATCCAGTTGAAGCTCCATATTACCAGTCCCTTTAAATTCTTCAAAGATAACCTCATCCATTTTAGAACCTGTTTCTGTCAATGCTGTCGCAATGATACTCAACGAACCGCCGTTTTCTACATTTCTTGCAGCTCCAAAGAAACGTTTTGGCTTTTGAAGCGCATTGGCATCAACACCACCACTCAAAACCTTACCTGAAGCAGGCTGAACGGTATTGTAAGCTCTTGCCAAACGTGTAATCGAATCCAAAAGAATGACAACATCATGACCACATTCTACCAGACGTTTTGCTTTTTCAAGTACGATATTAGCAATTTTTACGTGTTCCTGTGGCTCTCTGTCAAAAGTTGAAGCGATAACTTCTCCACGAACACTGCGCTGCATATCTGTAACCTCCTCCGGACGCTCATCAATCAAAAGAACGATTAGATAAACTTCAGGATGATTCGCAGCAATTGCATTGGCAATATCTTTTAGCAACATTGTTTTACCTGTTTTCGGTTGTGCGACTATCATACCACGCTGCCCTTTTCCGATTGGAGAAAATAAATCAATAATTCGGGTTGAAATAGAACTGCCTTTTTCGGCTAATTTGAATTTTTCAGAAGGAAAAACCGGGGTTAAGTGTTCAAACGAAACTCTGTCGCGAACCACCTGCGGATCATGACCATTAATTTTAAGGACACGAACCAATGGAAAAAACTTCTCTCCTTCTTTTGGAGGACGAACCACACCTTTTACAGTATCTCCTGTTTTTAATCCAAACAATCTGATTTGCGATGTTGACAAATAAATATCGTCAGGAGAGGCTAAATAATTATAATCTGATGAACGTAAGAATCCATATCCGTCAGGCATCATTTCCAGAACACCTTCACTTTCTATAATTCCGTCAAATTCAAAGTCTGAATCCCTGAAATTATTATTCTTTTTATTTTTATGATTTGGATTTTGGTTTCCGCCATTACCATTTCCATTCCCGTTTTGATTTGAGTTTGGATTTTGATTCTGGTTCGGATTTTGTTTTTTATTCTGATTAGGATTAATCTTTTTAATCGGAGCAGTTCCTTCAGCTTTTTCAGCTTCGGGAGTTGAAGCCTGAACAGTTATTTCTGTTTCTCCCGCTTCTTCAGTACTTTCTTCTTTAACTGTTTCTTTCTCTTTCTGCAAAGCAACCTTTTTCTCGTACGCTGATTTATTAAACTTAACGATTTTTGGTTCCTTTTTCTCTACCGCAATGTTTTCAGCAGCTTCATCAGCTTTTGGTTTTGGCTGAATTTTGGCATTTGGTTTTAAAACAGCTTTAGTTTGTATTTCCTCTTGCGGTTCTTCCACTTTATCAAACTCTAAAACAGGGGTGTCTTTACTCACTGCTGCTGTTTTTTTAGGAGAGGCAATCCTTGCTCTTTTTGGCTTATCCTCAACTACTTCTGCATTTGCAACAGCAGGTACAGACGGCTCAGTGGTCGATTCCTGATGCGCTAAAATCTGACTGATCAAAGTATCTTTTTTGACACCATTAATTTTTATCGTTTTAGCTAATTTAGCTATTTCTTGAAGCTCAGAAAGCTTCATTTCTTTTAATGCAGAAATATCAAACATGAATTGTTCTATGAATTTAATTATTTTTAAGGAAATACTGTAAAAAAGACAGAGTAGATAATTATTTAGAATTGACCGCAGTATGAAGTGCTTACGGTATTATGATGCAATAATACGAATAAAATTTTATCATACAATAGTATTTATAAAAAAGAAAATATATTTTTGTAGAACAATTTCAAAAGATGATACAACGAATTCAGACAGTATATTTGCTCCTCACCTTTTTAATCACAGGTGTGTTGTTATTTTTTATCCCGCTTTGGACGTTAAATAATGGCAAAGCATTTTATTTCATGGAGAGTCAGCTTTACACAGTTTTATTGGCACTAAGTACCATGCTTACTATAATTAGTATTATTTCATACAAGAAAAGACAAAATCAGTTTGTAATGGGCAGACTGAACATCATATTAAATTTAATTTTATTAGGATTATTTGTTTACCGTTCACTAAATTTATCTGGAGAAACTGTTAACGCAGTTTCTGAGAAAGGTATTGGGATGTTTCTTCCTATTGTTGCTATCGTGTTATTAGTTTTAGCTAATAAGGCCATCAAAAAGGACGAAGATCTTGTAAAATCTGTGGATCGTTTGAGATAAACCTATAAACTTAGTTTATTGCGCGAAGAGAACCCGAATTTTACAATTCGGGTTTTTTTGTACACCTTTTTAACTAATTCCTTGCAAAACATACAAAAAAACATGACAAACCAACTATTAATAAATAGTTTTTACATAATTTTACATCGCTATTTTCCACTCAATATATGACACAAAAAATAAAAATACATTTAGCAGACGATCATTTGGTTCTCATTGACGGCTTAACAAACTTATTAACTACTGTACCGGATTTTGAAATTGTAGGTTCCTCTTCAAATGGTTTAACCATCCTTGACGAAGTAACAGCCAACAATGCAGAAATATTGATACTTGACCTAAGTATGCCTGAAAAAGACGGTATAGAAGTATTAAAAGAGTTTCAGCAAAAAGGATTCCCTTGCAAGGTTATTATTTTATCCAGTTATGATGATTTAAAAATCATTAAAGAAGTTATGAATCTGGGAGCCAGTGGCTATCTTACGAAAAAATGCGCAGGCGAAAATATTATTGAAGCTGTTGATGCAGTTCATCAGGGGCAGGAATATTTTTGTAATTCAGTCAGAGAGAAAATCTTCAATACTTTTACAGAAAACAATCCTAAACTGAATAAAAACAATTTTCCGGAAAACTCTATCCTTACCAGCCGTGAATTAGAAATTGTGACTTTAATTTCGCTCGAATACAGCGGAAAAGAAATTAGTGAACAATTATTCATCAGTACCAATACGGTAGAAACACATCGTAAAAACATCATGAAAAAATTACAGACCAAAAACACTATTGGACTGGTAAAATATGCTATTAAAAACAATCTGATAAAATCATAAAATCATTCCTTTGATCAGACAAATAGCGCTACATATAACTTTTTATTAATTCTTTCAAAAAATTAAATACGCTGATTATTGAAAAAAAATACCCCAAAAGAATTATGAATTCCATTTTAAAGTTTTTACAATATAATTTTACACTCTAAGCTTTTAAACATGTCAATTCATCGTTATTTTATGTTTTTTTGGGTATTTGTATTTTCTACAGTTACTTCTGTCGGACAAAAAAAGAGTTATACTGAAAAAGAACTTTTAAAACTTTATAACGAAGCAACAATAAACCTGCATAAAGAGAATTACGAAAAATCTTTACTCCAGTCCAGAAAACTTTTAAATCATGCGCTTGTTTCTCAAAATAACAATTTAATAGGCAAAGCCTACAATACAATAGCCGCCAATTTTGATGGTATTTCTGAACCCGAAAAAGCTTTGTTTTATTATAAAAAAAGTCTCATATACGCAGAAAAAGCCAAAAATTTAGAATTACAGAACTGGCTCTACAACAACATCGGAAACATCTATTGTTTTGATAAAAAAGAATACGAAAAAGGGGTTTCTTATTACAAAAAATCTCTTTATTTTAGTGGGGCAATCAAAGATTCTGCGCAAATTTTCCTTACTAACCTTAATATTGCGTGGGCTTACTTTGATGTTGGGAATTTTCCTGAAGGTAAACCTTATCTAAATTACATCAACGCACACAAGGAAAAGCACGGCTCTGAAACAACAATTGCGGTCACTTATTTACTCAACGGCATGTACCATGGCTTTAAGAAAAATAATCCAAAAGCAGATTATAATTTTAAACAGGGTATAAAAAATGCCAAAAAATACGATGAGAACACAGACTTATCTTTTATTTATCAG
Organism: Flavobacterium calami; assembly: GCF_038290035.1. Lineage (NCBI taxonomy): Bacteria > Pseudomonadati > Bacteroidota > Flavobacteriia > Flavobacteriales > Flavobacteriaceae > Flavobacterium > Flavobacterium calami. The sequence continues at coordinate 18,890 of NZ_JBBYHS010000009.1, read as the reverse complement.
GAGTATGCCCGTTTTTTATTCAAAAATGGAGATTACAAAAAGGCTTATGAAAATCTGAACGCTTATGATGAAACAAATGGCAAGATTGCCCTTGAAGACAAGGCTCGTAAAACTGAAATTGCAGGAATAAATCTTAAAATTGATGAATTCAAACGAGAAATAGATAAAATGGGACTTGAACACAAAAACAAGGAACAACTATTTCATAAAGAAAAAAAACGAAATCAAAAAGTATTCATAATCACCCTTTCTTTATTCTTGTTTATCACAATTCTTTTTTACTTTTTTTATCAAAATACTAAGCTTAAACAAAAAAACAGAATTAAAAATATAGAAAACAAAATACATCAAAACATAATCAATGCCAGTATAGATGGCCAGGAAAGCGAACGAAAAAAAGTTGCTTTATTTTTGCATGACACCATTAGTGCGTCACTATCATCTGCAGGTATGCATCTCAACGTATTCTTGGCACAAAATAATCCTGTTTCTGATGAAATCATAAAAACAAAATTTATTCTGGATGAAACCCATGATAAAGTAAGAGACCTTTCTCACGACCTTCTCCCTACTCTATTGGTACGATTTGGTTTATTGTATGCTCTGGATGATTTATGTGAAAAATACTCTAACTCAACCCTACATTTTGATTTCAGAAATAGCATACCGATTAAAAAAAGATATACTGAACAGTTTGAAACGAGGATTTATCATATTGTTTCTGAACTTTTGAACAATATCATCAAACATAGCCAGGCCAGCAGTGCTATTGTTTCACTAAAGGAAAATCAAAACGAAATGACAATTGAGATTACTGATAACGGAAAAGGATTTGATACCAATGAATTTAATTTTGTTGAAGGATTTGGTCTTAATCAGATCCGAGCGAGAATAAATAATCTGAATGGAGTTTTTAATGTATTGTCGAAAATTAACCAGGGTACTTCAATTGTTATCAATGTGCCTTTAAATGCATAATTTTTTGTTTATTTAAGGAGCTTTAGTCCACTATAACACAGTATCTACAAAAAAAAAGAGTCTGTCTCAAAAATTTGAGACAGACTCTTCTTTATATATAAAGATTTAGGCATCTGTTTTCCCTCCTTTATCTATATCTCCGCCATCCTTCAATTCTTCATCCGGATCTTCTTCTTCATCCGGATTTGAAACAAGTATAAACTTTTCTTTGTCTGCTAAATAACAAGTTTCTACATTTTCTAAAAAATTTTCCAACATAATTTTTGATTTTAAATTAATTGATAATCTCAATCATTTATAGACATTTGAGAAATCTGTCTTTAAAAAATAAATATCAGGCAATTATAAATATGATGATTTTAAAAAACGCATGAATTTAATTATTAAATTTGAATTAAAATTAAAAATTAACACATATAAATCCCCTTAATTTACAAAATGCGTAAAATTCGAATTATCACATCAATTATTGTGTTAACACTCAGTTTTTATTCTTATTCTCAAACTATTATTCCTCAAAAAAATGAAGTCGAAAAAATATTAACTGAAGCTACTAATTATTGGAAAAAAGATAATTACGAAAAATCTTTAAAAAAATCCAGACTCGCTTTAAAACTTGCTATTAAGACTAATGATAATTATTTAATAGCCCGCTGTTATAATCTAATAGGAGTAAATTTTGATGATTTATTTATGCTGGACAAGGCATTTGATTTCTATCGTAAAGCAGAACAATACATTAATAATACTGACAACAATATTTTCAAAGGCAAAATCAACAACAATTTAGCAAACATTTATTTTTTTGAAAAAAAACAATATCAACAAGGGATTTTTCATTATAAAAAGGCCCTCAAACATAGCATCGATACATCTGACCCTGTAGTAATCTATCTCCGTAAACTCAATATTACATGGGCTTATTTTGAAATTAAAAATTTTAAAGACGGTACACCATATTTTAAACACCTTAATCAATTTAAAAAATATGGCGATGAATCAACACAAGTCGCATTAAACATGTTAAACGGTGTTTATTATGACCACATAAATGATACCTTAAAAGCAAACTTCTACTTTTTAAAAGCTATTCAATTGGGCAATGAAAATCAAGAAAAATTTGACTTATCCATAACACATAAAAAATATGCTGCTTTTTTATTTAAAAACAAAAATTATAAAAAAGCTTATGAAAATATATTAGAGTTTAATCGGCTTACTGATGAAATTCTGACTTTGGCAAAACAAAAAAAAACAAAACTAATTGGTATCAATCTTGAACTGGATGAGTTTAAAAGAGAAGTTGACAAAATCGAAACAGCGTACAAAAAGAAACAAAAAATATTACAGGAAGAGCAATCCCGCCACATGAAGATTTTTGGAATCATTATTATGTTATTTATCATCATAACCATTCTTTTTTACTTTTTTTTCCAAAATGCTAAACTGAAGCAAAAAAACAAGATTAAAAACATTCAGAATAAAATACACCAAAACATCATCAATGCCAGTATAGATGGCCAGGAAAGCGAACGAAAAAAAGTTGCTTTATTTTTGCACGATACCATTAGCGCTTCATTGTCATCGGCAGGAATGCACCTCAATGTGTTTTTAGCACAAAACAATCCTGTTTCTGATGAAATCATAAAAACAAAATTTATTCTGGATGAAACTCATGATAACGTAAGACATCTTTCACACGATTTACTTCCTACCCTGTTGGTTCGTTTCGGATTGTTGTATGCTTTGGATGATTTATGTGAAAAATACTCTAACTCTACTTTACATTTTGAATTTCAAAATACTATTCCGATTAAAAAGAGATATACAGAACAGTTTGAGACCAGGATTTATTATATCGTTTCTGAACTTCTAAACAACATCATCAAACATAGTAAAGCGAGTAAAGCTATTATTTCATTAACAGAAAATGATAACGAAATGATTATTGAAATTACAGATAACGGAAAAGGATTTGATACCAAAAAGTTTAATTTTGTTGAAGGTTTTGGTCTTAATCAAATCAGCGCAAGAATAAACAATCTGAATGGGCATTTTAAAGTAACTTCAAAGATCAATCACGGAACTTCTATTATAATCAATGTTCCTACAAAGGATTAATTAAGCTCTTTTTCCTATTTCTATAATTTCGAGATCTTTGATTTTGTCGCCATCAATTACAAAACGAAGCATAGTACGCATTTGATGAAAACCACTTTTTCCGGCAGCTCCCGGATTCATGTGCAATAAATTATTTTTTTTATCAAACATAACTTTCAGAATGTGCGAATGCCCGCAAATGAATAATTTAGGAGGATTTGATGTCATCTCTTCCCTGATATTCGGATTGTATTTTCCGGGATAACCACCAATATGTGTTATCCAAACCGAAACATTTTCACACATAAACCTGTTATGAAGCGGAAACTCCAATCTTGCCTCAGCATTATCAATATTTCCATACACACAACGCAACGGTTTTAGCTTTTTTAAAGTATCTGTAACGTTTAAATCACCAATATCTCCCGCATGCCATACTTCATCTGCCACAGAGACATATTTTAAAATAGTATCATCAATATGACTGTGGGTATCGGAAAGGAGGAGTATTTTTTTCATTCTGAAAAACTAAGATTCTGAGGCGCTAAGATACTCAGATTTTCTAAAACTTAATTTATTCAACAAAAAATCCGATTGCTTTCACAATCGGATTTTTGATTTTTATTAGACGCACAACGGTGCGTCTCTAAGTTGTATATTAAAACAATTTATTGCTTTTTAGGATTTTGGGATTTAACGTCTTTTAAATCTTTGGTATTCATCATTTCCATTAGTTTTAAACCTAGCAAACCGCTGATCGAACCATCAGAACCTCCATTTCCTGAAATCAGGACATCCGGAATTACTTTGATATTTCCTTTACCAATTTCTTCGGTTACTTTATAACGGGTAAAGTTATCACCACCCATTGCACTTACCTGAAGCTGATATGCCTCGGCAGTCGATTTACCAATTGCCATAATTTTTTCAGCTTCAGCTAAACCCGTTTTTGAGATTCTTTCAGCCTCTGCACTAGCATTTAATTTGGTAGCTTCGGCCTGTGCTCCTGCTCTTGCTTTTGTTGCTTCAGCTTCAGCATTTGCGCGCATTTTTGTAGCTTCTGCTTCTGCGTTTACATTCAGTTTTAAACTTGTTGCATCTCCTTCAGCTTTCTTAACTGTAGCATCTGCAGTACGCTGTGCGATTTCAACACTTTGCGAAGCGCGAACAATTTCTTTCTGCATATCAGCAATTGCCGTTTCTTTTTCCATACCCTGACGCTGTTCTTGTGCTAGTTTTTGAGTTTGATATGTTTTTTGCTCTTCTTCTGCCAGTTTTCTGTCCGTTAACGTTTTCATTAGCGAATCTGGCGGTACTATATCTCCAATTAGGGTATCTACTGCATTTACGTTATATTCATCAAGAACTAATTTGATATGATTCTTAGCAGATTCCTGACGCTCTTTTCTGGTTGTCAGAAACGAAATCACATCACTGTCCTGCGCCGAGTTTCTAAAGTAGTTTCCAATTGTTGGCTCTAAAACCTGAGAGACCAGGTTATTCATGCTTCCGAAACGTGCAATTACTTTTGGCGCTTCATTTGCAGGAACGTGAATAATTTGTGCCACATCAAGATTGAACGGGAAACCGTCTTTTGAACGAACCGTAATTGTCGAAAGATTTTTATCTAAATCATGTGATTCGCTTCGTGCATTAGCCCAGTTTAAAACTAAGTTCGTAGTAGGAACCGGTTCAAGTTTCGTGGTGTATTTATTTAAGGCATATTTTCCAGGGCCAAAAGGTTCCATCCAAACACCTCGCTGTCCTTTCGAAACGATATTTCCGTGTTTAAAGGTATCACCCGTAACATCCTGCCCGTCTTCTCCAATGTAAGAAATCACAACTCCAACATAACCAATTGGTACATCTGTCATTGGGTTTTGTTCAATTAAAATTCCCCAGGTATTGATGTAATAAGAACCCGCCAGCATGACCTGAGGCTGTAAACCACGATTTCCGCCATGCTCCAGAAACTTGTCAAAATCCTGAAAATTATTATGACCTTCGACAAATTTACCCGCGATCTGACCCTGAGGAATTGGTTCACCATCCAGAGCTGTTACAATACCAATCATGTTTTCGTAAATCTTGATTTGATCTGTAATTACAATCTCAAACAAAAACGTATTAATACGATACGATCCCGTTGTGATAAATGCTGTCTGACGCCCTTTCTGACCGCCATTGTCTAAGAAGGCAGTTGCGTCCTGAAAGTTGTCACTTTCTACTCTTCGGGCTAAGATTCTTCCGGTTGGAATTTCTTTTCCGTCTTTACTTAAAACTAATCCGATTTTCCCTTCAGGAATTAATGTAAATCCGGTCATATCGATTGAATATTGCCAGATCCACATTCCCCAGTATAAACCCGGAGCCAATGTCTTTGCCTGGTAACCCGCTTCGCCTTTCGTGGCAATTATACGGCCGTCAGGCAATGATTTGTCTGCACCAAACAGAACGAATTTTTTGGTTACTAAACCAATTTTATCCTCAGGAACGATAACCATTCCGAAGAAAACACGCAAAATAAATTTGTAAAAAACGATGGCAAATAAAATTAAAATTATCCACCAGTAAGAAGTAATTTCATTCATAGTTTTTGATATTTAATACTACAAACATAGGAGAAATCGTAAATGTTAAAATGAAAAACTTTTAAAATTAACATTTGAGTTTTTCTTATTAAAAATGTTAAAAAATGGTTTTAATTCTATCGTTGGAATTGTCAATTTCTGACACGATTTTTAACTGAACAAACTATGATTTGCATTTTGGTTTTTTTAGGATTTTAACAAAGGTTCTGAAATTCTAAAACACTATAACTTATACTTTTTGTTTTTGGATTTTATTGGGATATTATAATCGATTTTAATTTTTTGTGCAAAATGTTTACCTAAATTATAATAGATACAATTTGACAATCAAATGTAAAACACAGCAGTCTGCCTCTACTACAAAGCTCATAACCTTAGTATCTCATAACCTTAACAACTTTTAAAAAAAACCTTTGTACCTTTGCACCTCAAAACCTCAGTACCTCCAATGAGATATTTTATTCAATTTGCCTATAACGGAACACATTATCATGGCTGGCAGTTTCAGCCCAATGCATCTTCTGTTCAGGAAACTTTAAATAAGGCACTTTCCGTTTTATTAAATTCGGACATAAATGTTATGGGTGCCGGAAGAACTGATACAGGTGTTCATGCTTCTGAAATGTACGGGCATTTTGATTTAGAAAAATCAATAGATATTTCGATTTTGGTACACAAACTCAATTCGTATTTACCGAAGGATATAGCAGTTTATAATCTAATTCCGGTTCATGCTGAGGCCCATTGTCGATTTGATGCTACCAAAAGAACGTATGAATATCATATTAATACAGTTAAAAATCCGTTTTTAGAAGGATTGAGCTGGTATGTAAATCAGAAACTGGATGTGGGTTTAATGAACGAAGCAGCACAGATTTTACTGAAACATACCGATTTTCAGTGTTTTTCTAAAGTTAACACAGATGTCAACACATTTGATTGCACGGTTTTTGAGGCATACTGGAAGCAGGAAAAAAACAGACTGGTTTTTACGATTTCGGCCAATCGTTTTTTACGAAATATGGTCCGGGCAATTGTGGGAACTTTAATTAATATAGGTTTACATAAAATTACACTGACTGATTTTGAGAATATCATTGCGAGCAAAAGCAGAGAGAAAGCTGGTTTTTCGGTTCCGGCACATGGTTTGTATTTAACCGATATTTATTACGATTACATCATAAAATAGCCCTGATTGCAACGGAAATCCTTTTATGTTTTTTCTTTAAAAATATAAAAGATTGAAGTGTAAAGCAGGAAACAGCTCCTAAAATAAATGAAAGCAAAAGCATTTGACACCGGATTATTCAAACGTATTCTAAAATATACTAAACCTTACAAATGGCGTTATTACGGCGTTATTGTTTTTGCAATATCCTTATCGATTTTTGCTGCTCTTCGTCCCTATTTACTGAAACAAACTGTTGACGGTTACATTAAAACGCATGATAAATACGGGTTGTTAATGTATATAATCCTGATGGGAGTAGTTTTATTGATGGAGGTGTTCTCTCAGTTTTATTTTGTGTATTGGGCGAACTGGCTTGGACAGGATATTGTAAAAGATATTCGGAACAAACTTTTCAAACATATTTTAAGTTTCCGAATGAAGTATTTTGATTTGGTTCCGGTGGGACAGCTGGTAACCCGGTCTGTTTCGGATATTGAATCGATTGCACGTATTTTCAGTCAGGGATTATTTATGATTATCAGTGATTTGATGAAAATGCTTGTTGTACTGATTTTTATGTTTTATATGAACTGGAAACTGACCTGGATTGTCGTGTTAGCCATGCCAATTCTGGTATATGTTACCCGAATTTTTCAGCGCAAAATGCAGGTTGCTTTTGAAGAAGTACGTACACAGATTGCCAACATGAATTCGTTTGTTCAGGAACGTGTAACAGGAATGAAAATCGTACAGCTATTTAACCGTGAAAAAATCGAAGCTGAAAATTTCAGGGTTATAAATGACAAACACAGAGTGGCCTGGATTAAAACTATTTTGTACAACTCGATTTTCTTCCCTATTGCTGATATAATTTCATCTATCACTTTAGGAGTTGTTGTCGTTTTTGGGGGATTTAAAATTTTAAACGGAGATCATTTCACCACATTTGGTGACTTATTCTCCTATACAATGTTTATCGGAATGCTTTTTAATCCATTAAGGCAAATCGCTGATAAATTCAATGAAATGCAGTTAGGAATGATTGCCGCTAACCGTGTTTTTGATATTATAGACACAGAAGATCACATACAGGATACGGGGACAATTGACGCTCCTGTTTTTGAAGGCAGCATTGAATTCAAAGACGTTCGTTTTAGTTATATTCCGGAAGAAGAAGTCATAAAAGGAATCAATTTATCTGTAACTTCAGGACAAACCATTGCTATTGTAGGCTCAACAGGTGCAGGAAAATCGACTATAATTAACTTGCTGAACCGATTTTACGAAATCAGCAGTGGCAGTATTTTTATTGACGGCCATAATATCGAAAATTATACACTTGCGTCGTTAAGAAAACAAATTGCTGTGGTTTTACAGGATGTGTTTTTGTTTGCCGATACTATTTTTAACAATATCACTTTACATAATCCAGAGATTACCCGTGAACAAGTTTTGGATGCTGCAAAAAAAATCGGTGTACATGATTTTATTATGAGTCTGCCCGATAATTATGATTTTGATGTAAAGGAACGCGGTGTAATGCTTTCTTCCGGACAACGCCAACTGATTGCTTTTTTACGTTCGTATGTGAGTAACCCGAGTATTTTAATTTTGGACGAAGCAACTTCATCTATTGACACGTATTCTGAAGAACTGATTCAGCGTGCTACTGAAACGATTACAAAAGGAAGAACTTCAATCATCATTGCGCACCGCCTAGCCACTATTGTTAATGCTGATAAAATTATAGTGATGGACAAAGGTTTGATTGTAGAGCAGGGTACACATCAGGAATTACTCAATAAAAATGACGGATATTACAAAAACCTGTATGATTCTCAATTTTCGGTGGCTAATTAACCTGCAAAAAGAGACATCTCTTTTCAGAAATGTTAAAACACTGTTATAAGAATCATAAAAAACACACTCATAATCAAATAGATAGCTTCGTTTTTTCTTTGAAATTGTATCTTTGGGATGCTAGAATTTCAAATGTAAAAGAATATGCCACAGATTAGATTTTATCCAAATGAAGAATTTAAAGAAATAGAAATCAATGAGTCTTTACAATTCAAATATGCGATTTCAAACAAAGGAAGATTAGTTAGTTATACAGACGATATACAAAATGGCCGTCTTTTAAAAGGAGGTTTAAGCGATGGCTACCCAACCTTCAGATTCAAAATCAGACAAGGTGATAAAATTGTCAACAAATACCTTTTTCTATACAAATTAGTTGCCCAATATTTTATTCCGAAACAATCCGAAGAACAAACGTATGTACTTCATCTGGATTATGTTCGAAACAATGACGATGTGAACAACCTTCGTTGGGCCACCAGAGCCGAAATGATAGCGCACAGCCGTAAAAGCCCACACGTTATTCAGGCCAAAAAGAATCTGATAGAACACAATATAAAATCAGACGGCAGAAAACTGACTACCACCAAAGTCATGCTGATCAAAAAAATATTAGCCCGCCCGGAACAAAAAACCCGACTTAAAATGATTGCCAAACAATTTGGTGTAAGTGAAATGCAGATCAGACGTATTGCCAGCGGTGAAAACTGGGGGCATGTAAAGGTTTAATTGTGAATTGTGAATTGTGAATTGTGAATTGATAATTGATAATTCAATTGATTTTTGAATTTGTTTTTTGAATTTGAAAACAGCTGTCACTCTGAGCGGAGTCGAAGAGCTACCCAACTACAGAGGCTTCGACTCCGCTCAGCCTGACAATTATATGCGAAATTTTAATTTACAGTTCATAATTCACAATTTACAATTAACAATTCACTCATTTTCTGTGAAAAGACCAAAACCTCTATTGGTAAAAACAAATTTGCAAGTGTTTTTTTAAAATAAATTCTTAAATTCGCAAGCACAAAATAATCGTGAATAATTGGAAAAGAGTTTCGGAAAAATAAGCCTCAATTTCAATAGTAAAACTAAAAAACCAAAAAAATGACACGAGCGTTAGCGACTGCATTTTTACAAATAACAAATAAAAAAAGCAAAAAATGAAATACGACGTTATTGTTTTAGGAAGTGGTCCGGGCGGATATGTTACAGCTATCAGAGCATCACAATTAGGCTTTAAAGTAGCCGTAGTTGAAAAAGAAAACTTAGGTGGTGTATGTTTAAACTGGGGATGTATCCCAACAAAAGCATTACTAAAATCGGCTCAGGTTTTTGATTATTTAAAACATGCATCTGATTACGGATTGACAGTTTCTGAATTCGATAAAGATTTCCCTGCAGTTATTCAGCGTAGCCGTGGAGTTGCAGAAGGAATGAGCAAAGGAGTTACTTTCCTGATGAAAAAAAACAAAATCGACGTTATTGAAGGTTTCGGAAAACTTAAACTAGGAAAAAAACTGGACGTTACAGACAAAGACAATAAAGTTACAGAATACAGCGCAGACCATATTATCATTGCTACAGGAGCCCGTTCACGTGAGTTACCAAACCTTCCTCAGGATGGTGTAAAAGTAATTGGTTACCGTCAGGCAATGACTTTGCCAACACAACCAAAATCTATGATTATCGTAGGTTCCGGAGCAATTGGAGTTGAGTTCGCTCATTTTTATAACTCAATGGGAACAGACGTTACGATTGTAGAATTTATGCCAAACGTTGTACCGGTAGAAGACGAAGACATCTCAAAACAATTTGAAAAATCTTTGAAAAAAGCGGGTATCAAAGTAATGACTAATTCTTCTGTTGAAAAATTAGATACTTCAGGAGCTGGTGTAAAAGCGACTGTAAAAACGGCAAAAGGAGAAGAAATTCTTGAAGCAGACATCGTACTATCTGCGGTTGGAATCAAAACAAACATCGAAAATATCGGTTTAGAAGAAGTGGGTATTGCTGTAGACCGTGATAAAATCTTAGTAAACGCTTTCAATGCAACCAACATTCCAGGTTACTACGCCATTGGAGACGTTACTCCGGGTCAGGCTTTGGCTCACGTAGCATCTGCAGAAGGAATTAACTGTGTGGAGAAAATCAAAGGTTTACACGTAGACCCAATCGATTACGGAAACGTTCCGGGTTGTACGTATGCAACTCCAGAGATTGCTTCTGTTGGTTTGACTGAAAAACAGGCTAAAGAAAAAGGATACGAATTAAAAATTGGTAAATTCCCGTTCTCAGCTTCAGGAAAAGCAAAAGCTGCCGGAAATGCTGACGGATTCGTAAAAGTAATCTTCGATGCGAAATACGGAGAATGGTTAGGATGCCACATGATTGGTGCAGGTGTTACAGATATGATTGCTGAGGCAGTTGTAGCCCGTAAACTGGAAACTACAGGTCACGAAATCTTAAAATCGATCCACCCTCACCCAACGATGAGCGAGGCGGTTATGGAAGCGGTTGCAGATGCTTACGGCGAAGTAATTCACTTATAATAATACACCGTTTTACGGTTACATATAATTTTCAATTTAAAGAAATCCGGTTTGTGAAAACAAGTCGGATTTTTTTTATGGCATGCCCCGCAGAAAAAGCGGGTCGGGCTATTCGCTAAATTCCCGATTAACAAAAACTACGGCTAAAAAAGCCTTGTTTTTCTAAACCGGGAGATACCGCTGCTATCCCTCATGCGGCATCATTTTATAACAGCATTCCATTTTTGAAATAAAAAGAGTAATTTAGTGAATCAATACAAACTAATACAGCTAACAGAAACAATATATTCAATTAATTACAACTCAAAAAGCAATTACTATGAATATAGCTATTCAGGAATATAACAATTTACAAAACAGTACAGATAAAGAAATCTGTAATCAACTGGCCGAAATCATTCTTAAAAACCTGCCTGATGCAGAAAATAAAATATGGCATGCCCATCCGGTCTGGTTTCTCGACGGAAATCCAATTGTGGGGTACAGCAAACTTAAAGACAGCGTTCGTTTGCTATTTTGGAGCGGTCAGACGTTTGATGAAGAACTTCTTTCAAATGAAGGTTCTTTTAAGGCTGCTGAATTTCGTTACACATCTGCCGGTCAAATTATTACCGAAGATATAAATCGCTGGCTTCAAAAAGCAAGAGAAATTCAGTGGGACTATAAAAACATTGTGAAGCGAAAAGGCATTTTAGAACGATTAAAGTAATATTCTTTTTTCTACTGACATACTGTTGTCACACCACCATTTTATCTTTACAGAAAATAACATAATATTTAAAGAAATGGAAAGATCAAAAGTACTAAGAGGGTTATCAACTATAAGTTTTTATGCTTCAGATATTGAGAAAGCAACAGAATGGTATAGTGATTTTTTAGAAATTCAGCCTTATTTTAAAGTTCCGGGATATGTCGAATTCAGACTTGGAGATTATCAACATGAATTGGGGATTATTGACAGTTGCTATGCTCCAAAAAATTCAACACAAAACATCGGAGGTGCAATTGCCTATTGGCATGTCGATGATCTCGAAGCAACTTTTACTACTCTAATTTCCAAAGGGGCAATTGTACATGAACCTATTATTGACCGAAGTAATGGCAATATGGCGTTTGTTACAGCATCTGTGGTCGATCCTTTTGGAAACATTCTGGGCATTATGACCAACAAACATTACCTTGAAATCTTACAGCAAACAAAGAGTTGATTAAAATGGAAACTAAAGACGGAAAAACAGCAATTTATGCCGCAACCAGACAAGACTGGCGCAACTGGCTGACAGAAAACAATCAGAAAGAAAAATCAGTCTGGCTGATTTTATACCATAAAAAAAGTAAAACCCAAAGCGTCAATTTGGTTGAAGCTACTGAAGAGGCGCTTTGTTTTGGCTGGATTGACAGCTTGTGCAAAAAACGTGATGCCGAAAGTTATTACCTTACCTTTTCACACCGTAACTCCAAAACCAGCAAATGGAGCAAAACCAACATTGAAAGAGCCGAACGCATGATCGAGGAGAATTTAATGACTGAGCACGGGCAAAAACTAATTGATATTGCCAAAGAGCAGGGAAAATGGATTGTAATGACTAAAGACGAATAATATTTTCAACCAACTAATCACCCTAAAATGAATATTCTAATTGTTTACTGCCATCCCAGTAAAAAATCATATACTTTTCAGGTTTTTGAACGCCTGAAATCTTTGTTGAAAAAACAAAACCTAAATTTTGAAGTTTCGGATTTGTACGAAATGAATTTTCAGGGCGACCTGTCTGAAACCGAATATGAAAGAGAAGGTTTTGCAAAAACAGAGCTTCCTGTCTGCAAAGATGTTTTGGCAGAACACGCCAAGATAGAAAGGGCTGACTGCATTATTTTTTTGTATCCGGTTTGGTGGAGCGATTGTCCGGCAAAGCTAAAGGGGTGGTTTGACAGGGTATATTCTGTAGGTTATGCGTATGGGCAAAACGATTCTTTTCCTAAAATGAAAACATTGAAATTAGGGCTTGTAATCTGTACCGCCGGTCATTCAAATGACTTTTTAACCGAAATTGGTATCGCACAAAGCATGCAAAATATTATGCTGGACGATCGTCTGGGAAAACGTTTTGAACAAAAAGAAATGCTCATTCTTGGCGGAACTTTAGAATTAGAAAAAGTCATAGCCCCACACATGCAGCAAATTGAGGAAATTGTAACCAAAATTAAAAACCATTCTACATAATATAATCGACTACTACGCAACCTTTTAGCAAAAAATATATCTCTTAAGTAAACTATCTTTAAATTTTAACCCATGAAAAAGTTTACTTTACTATTGATTTTCGCAGCTCTAATTTCCTGCAGTAATGATGATAAAGATGTATCGTCTAAAAATAATTTAAATGGCCGATGGAACTGGCTTCTTACCTCCGGAGGTTTTGGTGGCGGATCATTAACTCCTGAAAAGCTAAATCAAACAATGATTATTGAATTTTCAGGTACTTCTTTAAAAACTTATATAAATGGTAATCTCTCTAAAACCCAAAAAATTTCTATTCAAACCAAACCATCAGTATTTGGCGGCAAGCGAAAAGTAATTGTGATTGATAAAGGGAATTCAGATACTGCTGAGGCTTTCATTGATCAGTCTTTTGAAATTATTGGCAAAAAACTCTATTTAAGACAAGAATGTGTTGATTGCTCTACATCTGAATATGAACGTATAAAATGATACTTTTTCTCATTTTTAAATTCTTATAAAAACGAAACCTCTATCCTAGCCCTGATCGAAGCGGTATCCTCTGGCTGCGGGGTTCGCAGGCAGAGATATAGCGCAGAGCAGGACAAAGGAGGCTGATGAAAATAAATGCTTCTGCTTCTTAACTTCATCATACAAATTGTCCGATTTGATGCTGAAATTGTCCTTTTACACCCCTAACCTATTGAATTTTAAGCTTTAATTTTGTATCACAACATTAAAACACACCAAATGAGCGTATCAGATTTTAGTACCGTATTACAGGTCGACCAGTCTCCCGAACAGGTTTTTAAAGCCGTAACAAATGTGCGCGGCTGGTGGTCGGAAGAAATTGAAGGCGATTCGGCAAAACTGAATGATGAATTTAATTATCATTATGAAGATATTCACCGATGCAGAATTAAGTTGACAGAAGTAATTCTAAATCAAAAAATCGTCTGGCTGGTAGAAGAAAACTATTTTAAGTTTACAGAAGACGAAACCGAGTGGACAGGCACAAAACCAACTTTTGAAATTACGGAAAAGGACGGAAAAACAGAGCTTAGGTTTACACATGTTGGGCTGGTTACGGAATACGAATGTTTTGATATTTGCAGGGATTCGTGGACCAATTACATTCAGAACAGCTTAAAAAAACTCATTGCAACCGGCAAGGGCGAACCGAATGCGAGCGGAAAACCCCAGACGGAAAACGAAAGAAAACTGAGCACCAGCGAATAATGCCGTCCTAAAAACAACAATAAAATATACTACGTTACAAAACTGCGCTCACAATTGTCGAAATATTCAGGTTATCAGCTTAACTTTGCAGTCAATAAAACTAAAAAACGTTAAAATACAGCACCATGGATATTTTAGAATTAATGAAAAAAAGATACTCTGCGAAAAAGTACAACGCTGACAAGGCTATCCCGCAGGAAAAAATTGAGGCTTTGAAAGAGGTTTTGTACCTAAGTCCTTCTTCTATAAATATTCAGCCATGGAAATTTACATTTGTGCAAAATCCAGAAGTTAAGGCGCAATTGGCTCAAGTTTCGATGCACAATACCGAAAAAGTAAATCAGGCGCAGCTGCTAGTCGTTTTTAGTGTTGCTGATGATCTGGATGCTTTTCAGCAAATTGTAGAAACCGAATTACCAGAAGCCCGCAGAAACTGGTACAATCAGATTAGAGCAAGTAAATCTGAAACCGATATGAAAACATGGCTTTCACAACAGGTATATATTGCGCTTGGAGTTGGTTTGACAGCCAGCATTGCTTTGGGTCTGGATTCTACAGCGATGGAAGGGATTGAATCTGATAAATACAAGGAAATCCTTAATATGTCGGCATTCAAACCCTTATTTGCCATGTCAGTGGGTTATGGTGCGGAAGATGATTTTAACCGAATCGAAGTAATGCCAAAATCGAGAAGATTCCTGGATAGTGTGATTGAGAGTATCTAAGGTACTAAGATTAGTAATTAGTAATTAGTAATTACTAATCCGCAAAATGCCATCCTGAGCGAAGTCAAAGACCTTTCGGTTTAAAAGCCTTCGACTCCGCTCAGGTTGACACCTGAATAACAAGATTTCTTTATATTTGATTAAAAACACTCTAACCAACAAAATCACTCTCGTTAATGACCACCGACATCATAGAACTAAACAATTTTATTGTGCTCATTAAACAATCGAATTCAGAGAAACCTTTGTTCAGCAATGTGAAATAGACGGAGATTATGCTTGCCTATTAGAAACGAAACTTTTCTACCAGCCATTAAAAATTATTTTTCTTTAATACCCATCCGATTTGAACTGTCAAGTCGGATTTTGTTAGGGCATGCCCCGCAGAAAAAGCGGGTCGGGCTATTCGCTAAATTCCCGATTAACAAAAACTACGGCAAAAAAGCCTTGTTTTTCTAAATCGGGAGATACCGCTGCTATCCCTCATGCGGCATCGGGTTTCATAATAAACTTTAGTTTTCAATACAAAAAGTTTTACAATTAAAATGACAGCCATCAAAATTCAAATTAAAATAAAGCAGAATATTCTTATATTTACCCTTTATTTTAATTTTTAAAAAATGAACTGGTCATCCAAATTAATCCACCATAAAAAGGAACTTCGAATAGCAGTGTATTTTGAAAAAAACACAAAACTGATTGATCGCATCAAACAATTTGAAGGCGCAAAATGGAGCCAAACCTTAAAAGCCTGGCATTTACCGGATAATGAACAGAACCGAACACATTTTAAAATACCTGCAGCCTATTTATCATTCCCCTCAGAAGAAGGAATTTCAGCAATTCAAAAGTTCAGTAATTGGCTTACTTCCAGGCGTTATAGCTCCAATACTGTAAAAACATATACCGAGGCTTTAAAGTCCTTTTTAGTTTTTCACCGGGAAGTTCCTATATCCGAAATCACAAATGAGCATATCATACTATACAATAATGATTATATATTAAAAAATAACCTTTCGGCTTCCTACCAAAACCAAATCATCAACGCACTAAAATTATTCTTTAAAATTATTGAATCCAGAAAAATAATCCCCGAAGAAATTTTTCGTCCTAAAAATGCAAAAACTTTACCTAACATTTTGAGTAAAGAAGATGTGTTGCGAATTATAGATTCTACTACCAACCTAAAACACAAAACATTACTGGCATTAATCTATTCTGCCGGGCTTAGAATCAGTGAAGCCATCAATATGAAACTCACCGATATTGATAGTCAGCGTATGTTAATACACATTAAGAATGCCAAAGGAAAAAAAGACCGTTATACATTATTATCTAATAAAATTCTGCTTTTGTTACGGGAATATTACAGCATATACAAACCTCAGTTGTATTTATTTGAAGGTCAGCATAAAGAACAATATAGCAGCCGAAGTGCACAAGCCGTTTTACAAATAGCAGCCCGAAAAGCCGGAATTACAAAACGGATTAGTTTGCATACTTTACGACATAGCTTTGCCACCCATTTGTTAGAATCAGGAACAGATTTACGCTATATTCAGGATTTATTAGGACATAACAGTCCAAAAACAACTATGATTTACACACATGTATCAAGCAATTCATTACAAAAAATCATCAATCCCTTCGATATGTAAGAAATAATTTTATTTTTGTATAGCAATAAAACGCAACAACACAAACTAAAACATGCGCATAACATGCCAATATAGAATAAAACAGGCTAAATTTATTCGCATATAAAAGAGTTATGTGATATTTTAACACAAAAATAATGGATAAAAAAGCCAAAAACATATTGCTCAAAACTTACTGGAGTGCGCAAGGTTGGAAAATGAATCATAAAATAGAACCGGAAGATTTTGAATACGCAAAATCTAAAGGATTAATGTTTGACTCGATAAGTATTTCTAAAGAAGATGTCATCTCTAGACTTAACCAAATACTAATTGATATACCTCTTAAAAAAGTAACCGATGCTTTTTTGTGCAGTCTAACTAATAATAGAGTTGATTGGCGGTCAGGTTTGGGTAGTTTCGCAAATGCAAAAAGACTTTTGGAAAATAAAAATATTGACGAAATCCTTTATGGTCACGGAAAAGATATAAACTTAAATGTACTAAATTTTGAAAGGATTAAATTTGGTGGTGTAAGGCATGTAATTGGGTTGTATAATTTATTAGACCTTGAACTATTACAAAAAGAAATAGTCCCTACTCCAACAAAAGAAGACATTGAAATTTTTAAACAAATATTGCATAAACTGGAAAATGCAGATGCAAATGAAACACCGAGTGTCTTTAGAGATAATTTAAAAGACGTTTTCAATAAATCCAAAAACGAAAGAGCTTCTTTAATGGAAATACTTGGTTGTGCAGAAATCATAAAACCATTGCGGTTTGATCGAAAAATTCCTGCAAAATATGACTGGGGTTTTGTATTGCATTGGCGTGGTGAAGACAAATACGACAAAACAAATTTAAAAATGTATTTTAGAGATTATAATCTAGAATAAAAAACATCACATAACAGCCACTACAACGGATTTGGGCAATTGGCTTAATTGAAAAATGGTTTTGTATTTGGATGATTTGGCAAATCCGAAAATAGGGCTTAATTTAATCCCAAACCCGCTGTAGTGCCAGAACGTTACCACACATTTTAGAAATGACTGAATCACAAATAAAATATTTAAAAGAAGCTGAAAAACGAAATATATTTGTCGATTGTAAACAAAACGATTCAGAGACAGATGATTTAATTGTTTTTTTAAAACAGTATAGAATAATTTCAAAAAAACTAAATAATAACTCGTTCGAGATTACAGACGGGCTTTTGTTTGCTAAATTAATGGAACTAAAATCTATTCCTGATTTTAAAAAATGGTATTTAGATAAGGATAAAAGCATAACTAATAATTTTAATAATTATGGAGTTAATAATGGTGTTCAATCTTTAGATTCAAACTTCAGTAATAGTCCTATTAAAAATAAAGTTATTACTGAACCTAATATTAAACCAGATAAAAAATCGTCTGTCCAGAAGTTATTATCTAATCCTTGGGTTTTATTAATTTCGGGTATAGCAATAGAGGAAATTACTTTAGGAAAAATATATAAACTCATTTGTGAATTGTTTTAAAATTACCTCCGACTTAAAAACGGCGCGGAAGTTTAACCGAATAAAAAAAACGTGTGGTAACAGCTGTCTGTGGCTATTGTGGCGTTTAGTGGAATTACCGTTTCGCAATCACGTTTCTGCAAAGCAGAAAATACTCGGGTTACGAACTTCCACAACAGCCACAGGCAGCGAAACGTTATACCTGATTGCTCCTTGGACGGACTCAAATGCTGAAAATTGATATTCTGAAAAATGGAAGTTAATAATTGCTCATAAACCGAACTGAATGCATAACCGAACTTTGCGCATAGCCGA